>JAENJD010000084.1 GCA_016844605.1 Steroidobacteraceae bacterium | reverse complement strand
GGAGGCCAAGCCGGACCGCCCATGCCGGGCGGAGCCAGTGCTCATAGGGCAGCACGAATCGTTGCCGGCTGACCAGATGAGGCGCGATCCCGAGCAGCCGTTCGCGCTCGATCAACGCCTCGCGCACCAGGCGAAACTTGAAATACTCCAGGTAGCGCAGGCCGCCGTGAACCAGCTTGCTGCTCGCGGAAGATGTGTAATGAGCCAGGCCCGCCTGCTCCACGAGCAGCACGCGCAGACCCCGGCCGGCCGCGTCGCGGGCGATTCCGACTCCGTTGATGCCGCCGCCGATGATGAGGAGATCGAATGCTTCCCCGTTGCTCATGTTCTATTTTGCATCAGGCCTTGATGCGGGTCATGCCGGGGTCGTAGAGGGGCATCAACGACACCGAGGCCGGCACCCGCTCGGTCGCGACTTCAAGTTCATAGGCGCCGGACAAGACCTGATCGGCATCGACGCCGTTTTCCGGGTCGCGCACATAGCCGTAGCCGATGAATTTCTGCACTGTGTGGCCGAAACCCGCGCTCGTCAGCCAGCCGACGCGCTGGTCATTGCGAAAGATCGTCTCGCGTCCCAGCAGGACGATGTCGGGATCATCGACCGTGAAACAGGCCAGCAGCCGCGGCAACCGGATTTTGCTCTGTTTCACGAGCGCCTCGCGGCCGAGAAACGGGATGTCACGCTTAAGCTTCACCGCCCAACCGAGCCCGGCCATCAGCGGCGAATGATCGGGACCGATATCAGCCCCCCAGGCCCGATAGCCCTTCTCGAGGCGCAGTGTTTCGATCGCGCGGTAACCCGCATTGGCGATGCCATGCGACCGGCCCGCTTCCATCAGGGAGTCATAGACGTCCGGGGCGGAGTCTACGGGTACGTGCAGTTCCCAGCCCAGTTCGCCCACATAGGTGACGCGAAGCGCGATCACCGCCACGCCGGCAACGGTGATGCGCCGGCATTGCGCAAACGGGAAGCCACCATTGGACAGGTCGTCCGGCGTTACGGCGGACAAGGTGCTGCGGGCGCGAGGTCCCATCAATGCGAGCACCGAATACTGGTCGCCGACATCGGTCAGCCTGGCATCGAGTCCGGCGGGGATGTTGCGCCGGATCCAGTCGAAGTCGTGGGTGCCAAACCCAGTACCCGTAACAATATAGAAAATGTCGCCTGCCAGGCGTGCGACGGTCAGGTCGCATTCGATGCCGCCCCGCGCGTTGAGCATCTGTGTGTAGGTCAGGGCACCCGGCGCCTTCGCCACATCGTTGGCTGCGATCCATGACAGCGCTGCTTCGGCGTCGTGGCCGACCAGCATGAATTTTGCAAACGACGTCTGATCGAAGAGCGCCACGCGTTCGCGCGTCGCGCGATGTTCGCGGCCGACCGCTTCGAACCAGTTTGGTCGTGCAAAGGTGTAGACATCCTCCGGCTTCTCACCCGCCGCCAGGTCCGCAAACCAGTTCGGACGTTCCCAGCCGAGTTTCTCCCCGAAAACCGCACCCTGGGATTTCAGGCGCTCATAGAGCGGTGACTTCCGCAATGGCCGTCCTGACGCGTACTCCTCGGCAGGCCACGCCATCGTGTAATGCTTGCCATACGCTTCCAGCGTGCGGGTTCGCACCCAGTCGATATCCCGGTGATGGCGGCCGAAGCGGCGGATGTCCACCGGCCAAAGGTCATTCGGTGGCTCGCCGTGCACCACCCATTCGGCGAGCGCCATGCCCGCGCCGCCGCTGGCCGCGATGCCAAACGCATTGAAGCCCGCGCCGACGAAGATGTTCCGCACCTCCGGTGCCTGGCCGAGGATGAAGTTGCCATCGGGCGTGAAGCTTTCCGGACCATTCACGAGTTGCTTGACGCCTGCCGTCGCGAGAGCTGGCACGCGCTCGAGCGCCTGCTGCATGATCGGCGTGAAATGGTCCCAGTTGGAATCGAGCAGCGTGAACTGGAAATCCGACGGCAGGCCACCGGTCGCCCAGGGAATCGGATTCGGCTCATAGCCGCCCATGACGAGACCGCCGACTTCCTCCTTGTAATAAGTGAGCCGGTCCGGATCGCGCAGTGTCGGTAGCCCGCGCGTCACGCCATCGATCGGCGTCGTGACCAGATATTGATGTTGTACCGAGATCAGCGGAACGTTGACACCCGCCAGACGGCCGAGGTCACGCGTCCACTGGCCGGCGCACAGCACGAGCTTCTCACAGGCGATGGCGCCGCGATCCGTTTCGATCCCGCGCACGATGCCATTCTCGACGAGGACGCCGATGACCCTTGTGTCTTCGTGAATCGCAACACCGCCTGTCCGCGCACCGCGGGCGAGCGCCTGCACGATATCCGCCGGGTTTGCCTGCCCGTCCGTGGGCAGGAACGCGGCGCCGACGACATCATCGACCATCATCGGCGGCCACAGCTCGCGTGCTTCCACCGGCGACAATAAGTGCATTTCAAGGCCGAAGCTGCGCGCGGTAGTGGCCTGCCGCTTCACCTCGGTCCAGCGTTCCGCATTGCAGGCGAGGCGCAGTCCACCATTCATCTTCCAGCCGGTCGCGAGCCCGGTCTCCGCTTCGAGCTTGTCGTAGAGCGCCACCGAGTAACCGAGGAGCTGTGTCACGTTTGCATTGCTGCGCAGCTGCCCGACGAGGCCCGCGGCGTGCCAGCTCGAGCCCGACGACAGTTTCCCCCGCTCGATCAGGATGCAGTCGGTGATACCCATCCGGCCCAGGTGATAGGCGACCGAGCAGCCGACGATGCCGCCGCCCACGATGACGATGCGCGCCGATCCGGGAAGCGTGCTCACCCGTCCTCCAGATCGTCGAAGGCGGCGAGCGCTGATTCAAATCTGGCGAGATTCATCGCCGTGTAGGCGACGTAGTCGAAATCGAGCTTTGAATGGACCTCGGACACCATGCTCCACATCGTCTCACGCAGCAGAGATGCGGCGGTCATCGCGGTGAAACGCAGGCGCAGCCCGTCGTCGACGGGCCGCCCGAAATAGCTCTCGAGCAGCCGCATTTGCAGGTCCGCGGGAAACTCATTATTCGAGGCGAGCCCTGCCAGATCGAATAACGGGGTATTGAATCCGGCATATTCCCAGTCAACGAGCCAGAGGCGCGCGCCGTCATCGATGAAGTTGGTCGGCAGCAGGTCGTTGTGGCCAAAGACGATATCGACCGGGCCCAGCGCCTGCTCCAGACGCTCGGCCGTCGCGAGCAGATCCGGAAGGCGCGCCGTATGGCGGCTGCCTGCCATACGAAGCGTATTCGCATAGTTGCGCAGGACATGGAACACCCAGAACATGACGGCAGAGCCACGCAGGTATTCTGGAATGCCGCGATGGCAGCGCTTCAGGACATCCACGATTCGCTCGAGATTGCGCGGGTCCCGCGCATCGGCCGGTGAAAATGTCCGTCCGGCGATGAACTCGAGCACCAGCGCGCCCGGTTCAGAATGAATCACCGCCGGCGCTACCCCAGCCGCATGCGCCGCGAGATTTGCCGCCAGTTCATTTGCCCGCACGATGCCGTGCACCGGAATGTCATTGCCGATCCGGACGAAATAGCGCTGGCCCTGATCGACGACGCTGAAATTCGTGTTGGTAATGCCGCCCGCAACCGGCTGCGGATCAACCGATCCGTGCCAGCAGGAAAGCCCGGCGACAAGAGCTGCGGCGCTCGGCTCACCCAAGACCCAACCTCCTCTTCATGCGAACCGCCGAAGCCATCATCAATCGATCGGCGATCATGGCAATCATGGCGACGCCGATGCCAGCCGTCAGGCCGCGGCCGACGTCCGCTTTGACGAGGGCAATATAGACTTCCTGCCCGAGATCGCGCGTGCCGACCAGCGCGGTGATCACCAGCATCGACAGTGCCAGCATGATCGTCTGGTTGATACCGAGCAAGATCGACGGCAGCGCGAGCGGGAGGCGGATGCGCAACATAATCTGCATCCGCGTCGCTCCCATGGCCGTTGCCGCTTCGATGACGCCGGGATCCACCTCGCGGATTCCAAGCGCGGTATAGCGGATCGCAGGTGCCAGCGCATAGAGGATGATCGCGAACATCGCCGTGAAGTCCCCGACGCGGAACAGCATCACCACCGGTATCAGATACACGAAGCTTGGCAGCGTCTGCAGCGTGTCAATCATGACCTCCACGAATTTCCAGAGTCGGGGCCGCGTGCCGGAGGCGATCCCGATCGGCACGCCCATGGCAACTGCCAGCAGCACGGAGACGCCAGTCAAATACACCGACACGATTGCCGGCTGCCACAATCCGGTGAAGACGATCGTCAGCACGAAGATGCCGGCAATGACTGCGCGCCGCAACCCGGCGATGGACAATGCAGCGGCCATCACGCAAAACAGGACAAATGGCCAGGGCTGCGCCAGCAGGAAGCGTTTGACCGGGATCATGAACTTGAGAAGGATCGCTGTCTTGACCGCCTCGAAAGAGTCGAAGTAATTGACGTTGAGCCACTCCACCAGGTCGTCCCAGAAAACGCCCGTCGACAGCGTCCAGGACTCGGGATAGTGCCGCAGCGGTTCTATTTTCAGCGCTGCCAGCCAGAGTGCGACAACGATACCGAGCAACACCCAGCGATACCTGAGCGCGCCGCGCCGCCGCACTTCGAGCGCGCGTTTTGCATAGGCCTGGCTGACCCGGTCCAGGGTGATTGCCAGCACGACAATTGCAGTGCCGGCCTCCAGGCCGCCACCGATGTCGAGCTGGCGGAGCGAGGCGAGCACGTCATAGCCGAGGCCGCCCGCGCCGATCATCGACGCGATGATCACCATGTTGAGCGACAGCATGATGACCTGGTTGACACCGGTCATCAGCGGCGCCCGCGCGGCCGGGATCATGACTCTGGCGATGAGCTGCCGCGGCGTGCATCCCGCCATGCGTCCAGCCTCCACGAGTTCGGTCGGCACGGCAGACAGCGCGAGCAAGGTCACCCGCGCCATCGGCGGCAAGGCATACATGATCGTCGCGAGCAGCGCGGCGACCGGACCGAAGCCGAACAGGAACAGGATCGGCAGGAGATACGCGAAGATTGGCACGGTCTGCATCGCATCCAGGATCGGCATCAGCGCCTTGTGGAACCGCGCCGAGCGGTGCCCGGCGATGCCAAGCAGCAAGCCGCCAACGACACCAAAGGGGACGGCAATGACGATCGAGGCAAATGTCTGCATCGCGCTTTGCCACTGCCCGAAGACGATTAGATAACCCATGGCTCCGGCGGCGAGTACCGCCAGACGAACACCGCCCGCGTGCAGGGCGATGGCGCAGGCGGCCAGGAGGGCGGCGAGCCACGGCAACGGCGGCATCAGCTCGATGGCCGCCGAACCATGCCCCTGCGTGAAACCGTGCGCGAATACCGCCGTCGCGAGGGCAAGCGGCTGGTCGAGGAGGTACGCGACGAACCGGGTGGCCTCACTGAATGTGAACAGACCGAAATTGGCCGTCTCGACCAGCCATTTCATTGCTGCCGAGATGCCCGCCTGCAGCGGCAGCCAGTGCTCGCGCGGCAGATCCAGCATCCAGTCGGGCGGTTTCGCGGTCTGCAGGAATGCGAAAGCGAAAGCAATAATCAGGACGCCGAACCAGAAGGCGCGCCTCCACGGTGGAGAAAACCGGGTTGGAGCCGCAATCCTGTGAGCGGTCGTCTGCATCAACGCTCGCGCAAGCCTGCGCCTACAAAGACCGCCATCACCGCCGCGCGATCGACCAGGCCGATGACGCGCCCATGCTCGATCACGGCAAACGGCTGGCTGGCTGCTTCGAGCGCCGCAGCAAAATCACAGACCTTGGTGTCCGCATCGACGTTGCCGGCGACCTGGGCCGTGCCGGTGGCGGCGCGCATGATCGCTCGCGCGGACAATATCCTTGCGCGCGGCGCATCGCGGGTGAAGTTCGCCACGTAGTCATCGGCCGGGGAGACGATCAGTTCCTCGGCGGTACCGACCTGGATGATCCGGCCATCGCGCATGATCGCAACGCGATCCGCAAGCCGGACCGCCTCGTCGAAATCATGCGTGATGAAAACGATGGTCTTCTTGAGCAGGCCCTGCAGACGGATGAATTCGTTCTGCATTTCGCGGCGGATCAGGGGATCCAGCGCCGAGAAGGGCTCGTCCAGAAACCACAATTCCGGGCCGACCGCGAGCGAGCGGGCAATCCCGACGCGTTGCTGCTGGCCGCCCGAAAGCTCGCGCGGCAGGTAGTACTCGCGTTCCTGAAGCCCCACGAGATCGATCATTTCGCGCGCGCGAGCTTCGCGCCTGGATCGCTCGACACCCTGGATCGCCAGCGGAAACGCCACGTTGTCGAGCACTGACAGGTGCGGCAAGAGCGCGAAATTCTGGAACACCATGCCCATGCGGTGACGCCGGATCTCGATCAACTCCTTCTCCGGCACCGCGAGGAGATCGCGGCCGTCGAACAGGATCTGGCCTGCCGTGGGCTCAATCAGGCGCGAGAGGCAGCGGACGAGCGTCGATTTTCCAGAGCCCGAGAGGCCCATGATGACGAAGATCTCGCCGGCACGGACGTCGATGCTGACGTCGGCGACGGCGGCAATCAGGCCGGCGCTGCGAATTTCCTCCGGCGTGGGCGGTGACGCGCGCGCGCCCAGGAAATTACCCGCGGCTTCACCATAAAGCTTCCAGACGGAGCGGCACGAGAGCTTGTTCGCGTCGTCTGGCAAGAGCGTCACGAAATCCTGATGAGGTGGCCTTGCCTACACGGGCGAGGCCGCCTAGTCGCAGAACAGTGCGAACGTTTCCGGGTCTACTTGGCGATCCAGGCTTGCCAACGGGGCTCGTTTGCCGTCATCCAGGCAGCGACGACGTCTTCGACTTTCTTGCCATCGAGGTCGACCTCGGTGATCAAGCCGCCCATCTCGTCGTTGTCCATTTTGAAGGACTTGATCGTCTGGTAGGCGCCCGGCCACTTGTCCTTGAGGCCCGCCCACGCCGCGATCCAGACCGGGCCGCGCGGCTTGCCACAGTCATGGGTTGCGGCCGGGTTGGTGCCCCACGCCGGATCCGTGTAGCAGGCTTTCTCGTACTTCGGGAACTCGACCCATTCGCCCTTGAACTTGAGCGGCGCCCAATGCGGCGCATACACCCAGAGCAGCACCGGCGCATTTCTCTGATAGGCCGATTCGAGTTCGGCAAAGAGCGCGGCATCGGTGCCGGCATGGACGATCTCGAAAGGCATATTGAGCGCCGCGATGCGCTCCTCGTCGAAGCCGCCCCAGGTCACGGGCGCGCCGAGATACCGGCCCTTCGGCGCCGTCTCCGGCGTCGAGAATGCCGCCGCGCAGCCCTTTAGCGCCTCCCAATTCGGCAGCCCCGGGCATTTCTCCTTCATGTATTCGGGATACCACCACTCCTCGATGGCGAGAAAGCCGGTTTCACCCAGGTTTTCGACATTGCCGGTGGCGACCGCTTCGTCCAGGGCTTCCTGGCCGGTCGTCGCCCAGATCTCCATCGCGACATGCAGGTCGCCCGTCTTCAACCCGGCGAACTGCGCAAGATAGTCGGCCGGCACGTATTCGACCGGATAACCCGCCTTCTCCAGCACCGAGCCCATGATTCGCGTGGTGATGAGCTGGCCGGTCCAATCGTGGAGCGTCAGCTTGATCGGCTCCTTGGTCGCCTTGGTGCAGCTGGCCAACGGGACGACCAGCACGGCAAGGGCAGCCGCGACAGCAAAGGCCTTCAGACGCTGATTCATGTTGACACCCACCCCCCGCTTTGCGGAGTTTTGATTATGCTGCGGGCCTTGACGGTCCGCGGACCTCACAAGGACTGTGAACCTGATGGCCGGCAAATGGTAGCAAATATTTGGCCGGTTCCGTAGCGCGCGCCTTGTCCGATCCAAGGTAACACCTTGGGGGCGCGTCATGGACGGACCGGGTGGCCACAGGAGGCCCGATGACCGACGA
>JAENJD010000024.1 GCA_016844605.1 Steroidobacteraceae bacterium | reverse complement strand
CGCGCTGGCTGTGGCGCCTCTGATCGTGGGGTTGATGCGGATCACCAGCCGCCTGTTCCGGCGCTACAGCATGCGAATCCAGGCCTCGATGGGAGACGTCACACGCGTGGCGAAGGAAGCGCTCGAAAGCCACCGGATGATCAAGGTTTTCAATGCACAACCGCAACAGCACGGCTCATTCGAGCAGGTCAATGAACGCAATCGCGCCAGTTTCATGAAGCTCGTGGCGGTCAAGGCGGTGTCGAACCCGGTGGTGCAGGTGATTGCGGCATTCGGGCTGGCCGCCGTCATGTATGTCGCAATCCGTGACGTGCTGGAGAAGGGACTGTCGGTCGGCGAGTTCACCTCTTTCCTGACGGCCCTGCTGCTGATCACGGCGCCGCTGCGCCGCCTCGTCAGTGTCGTCGGGCCGCTGCAACAAGGGATTGCCGCCGGCCAGAGCGTGTTCGAGATTCTCGACACAGATGCCGAGGACCAGGGCGGCGCCCGTCGCATCGAGCACGCGCGTGGAGAAATCGAGTTTCGCGGCGTCAATTTCACCTATGACGCGGAAAAGGGCAGGGTCCTGCGCGACATCAGGTTCAAGGCGATGCCTGGCGAGACCATTGCGATCGTCGGGCGCTCCGGCAGCGGCAAGTCCACGCTGGTGAGCCTGCTGCCCAGATTTTACGACCCCGATTCCGGACAGGTGCTGCTGGATGGCGTCGGATTGCGTGAATACCGTTTGCTGGACCTGCGCAACCAGCTTTCCTTCGTGAGCCAGGAAGTCATGCTGCTGGACGACACGATCCGCAACAACATCGCCTTCAGCGCACCCGGCGCCGATGCCGCTGCAGTCGAGCGGGCTGCCCGTGCCGCGCACGTGCTGGATTTTGCCGAGGAACTGCCGGATGGTCTCGACACCGAAATCGGCGAGCGCGGGGCGCTTCTGTCCGGTGGCCAGCGGCAGCGGGTCGCGATCGCGAGGGCGCTGCTCAAGAATGCGCCGGTGCTGATCCTGGACGAGGCGACGTCGGCACTTGATTCGGAATCGGAGAGGGCCGTGCAGGAGGCGCTTACGGAATTACTGCGTGATCGCACGACGCTGGTCGTCGCCCATCGCCTTTCCACCATCGAGACGGCCGACCGCATCATCGTGCTGGACGAAGGTCGCATCATCGAGTCGGGTACCCATGCCGAACTGCTTGCAGCCGGCAGCGTCTATGCGGCGCTGCACCGGATGCAGTTCAACGTCTAGGCATCTTCGCGATGCAGAAATGGCTCTTGCAGACCTGGTATGGCGCTGACCGGCGTGGCCGGTGGCTGCAGCCATTCGCCTGGCTGTTTGCAGCCATCACCGGACTACGGCGGTTCGCGTACCGAATCGGCTTGTTGGGGAAATACCGCTCGCGGCGACCGGTTGTCGTCGTCGGCAACTTGAGCGTCGGTGGCACCGGCAAGACGCCGCTTGTCATCTGGCTCACCGGTGAGCTGGCCGCGCGCGGACTGCGCGTCGGCATTGCAAGCCGCGGTTATCGTGGTGCCGGCGGACGGGCCAGGCTGGTCAGTGACGCCGACGATGCCGCAGCGGTCGGCGACGAGGCCCTGATGCTCCAT
This sequence comes from Steroidobacteraceae bacterium, assembly GCA_016844605.1. Taxonomy (GTDB): domain Bacteria; phylum Pseudomonadota; class Gammaproteobacteria; order Steroidobacterales; family Steroidobacteraceae; genus SCUD01. Next base: position 21,603 of record JAENJD010000024.1, on the reverse strand, counting down.
CGGCGCCTGCGAGTGCCTGTGGCGATCGCGTCCCACCGGGCCGATGCCGTGCGCTTGCTGGAACCGATGTGCGACCTGATCCTGGCTGACGACGGCCTGCAGCACTACTCGCTCGAACGGGATCTGGAGATTGCGGTCGTCGACGGAACCCGCGGGCTCGGCAACGGGCGCCTGCTGCCGGCAGGTCCGCTGCGCGAGCCACCTGCCCGGCTCGGCCAGGTCGATTTGGTGGTCGTGAATGGCGCCGGGTTTTCGTGGCCGGGCGCAGTCCTGATGGCCCTGGTGCCGGTCATCGTCGTCTCGCTGGAAAGCGGCGAGCGGCTGCCACTTGCGGCGTTTGCCGGCCGGAGAGTCCACGCAATTGCGGCAATCGGCAATCCAGGGCGGTTCTTCGCGATGTTGCGCGAGCATGGCTTGAGTGTGGACGAGCATCCGTTGCCCGATCATGCAGAGATCCCGCTCGCGGCGATCGCCAATGGTGGCGCACAAGCCCTGCTGATGACCGAGAAAGATGCCGTAAAATGCCGGCACGGCGACCTGCAGCATGCCTGGTACGTTGAGATCGATGCGCGCATCGACGGACCGGCGGCAACTGCGCTGCTGAACCGCATCATGGATCTGGCACGAGCCTGAAACCTGGGAGCGTGAACCGGTGGATGACAAGTTGATCGATATCCTGGCCTGCCCGGTCTGCAAGGGCCCATTGCAGTGGATTCGCGAATCACGCGAGCTCCTGTGCCGTGCCGACCGTCTTGCATACCCGATGCGCGACGACATTCCCGTCATGCTCCCGGACGAGGCCCGTCGCCTGTCGATGGACGATCCCGCGCTCGCGGGGCGATGAATGTTTCGAGTCGTGATTCCCGCCCGATTCGCCTCGACGCGCCTGCCCGGCAAGGTGCTCGCACCGCTCGCGGGCCGCCCGATGATCGAGCACGTGCACCGGCTCGCAGTGCGATCCGGCGCCCGCGAGGTCGTCGTTGCCACCGATGACGAGCGTGTCCGCGCGGCCTGTGCCGCATTCGGCGCCGAGGTTGAGTTGACGTCCCCGGATCACCCGTCGGGCACCGACCGCATCGCCGAGATTGCGCGGCGCCGGCACTGGGACGACGATTCGGTCGTGGTCAACGTGCAGGCGGATGAGCCATTGTTGCCGCCGGCACTGATCGACCAGGCTGCGGGCTTGCTTGCGAGCGATCCGGGTGCCGATATCTCGACACTGTGCACCCCGATCACCGCAATCGATGAATATCTCGACCCGAATGTCGTCAAGGTCGTCCTGCGCGCCGATGGCCGGGCCCTTTATTTCAGCCGGGCGCCGATTCCCTGGAACCGTGACGGTGCGCCGGCAGGTCTCGCCAGCCAGCAGGATTGGCGCGGATCCTGGCGGCACATCGGGATCTATGCCTATCGGCTCACCGCCCTGCGGCGTCTTGCTGCATCGGGACCGACGACGCTCGAGCAGATCGAACGGCTCGAACAGCTGCGCGCGCTTCAGTCGGGACTTGCGATCGCCGTCGCCGAGGCAATCGAGGCGCCAGGCCCGGGCGTGGATACCGCCGCCGACCTGGCGCAGGTCGAACGGCTGATCGCCATCGCCCGGCGCACATGAGCGGTGCCCGCGCGCGCGTAGAACCCTTCTACGCAGTCGAGATCAACCGTCTGGCGAATGAGCGGTCACGCCGCGGGCTGCCGGTCATACACATGGAAGTCGGGCAGCCATCGGCCGGAGCGCCGCGGGCCGCGATTGAAGCGGGCCATCTGGCACTGGCCGGCGCGGAGCAGGGCTACTGGGAAAGCAGCGCGCTCAAGGAGCGAATCGCAGCGCTCTATGGCGAGCGCTATCGCCTCCGGCCCGGGCCGGCGCAGGTCATCCTGAGCATGGGCGCATCGGGAGCACTGCTCCTTGTGCTCGCTGTGCTGTTCGAGCCGGGCTCACGTGTCGCGCTCCCGCGACCCGGCTACCCAGCGCACCGCAATGTGTTGCGTGCCCTCGGCCTCGTTCCACAGGAACTCGACTGTGGACCGGAGACACGATTCCAGCCGACAGCGGCCATGATCGCCGCGCTCGATCCGCCGCCGGCCGGACTGATCCTGACGAGTCCATCGAATCCGACCGGGACGATGCTCGAGCGCGGCGAACTCGACGCGCTGGCAGCAGTCTGCAAGGCACGGGGAATCCGTATCATCTCGGATGAAACCTATCACGGCATCACATTCGGGCGGCGCGCGCATTCGATGCATGAGTTCGAGCCTGATGCCGTCGTGATCAACAGTTTTTCGAAATACTGGTGCATGACCGGCTGGAGGCTTGGCTGGGCGATGGTTCCCGTGGACCTCGTGGATGCGATGAACCGTTACTCAGCCAACATGTTCCTGGCGCCGCCGACGCTCGCGCAGCATGTCGCGCTGGTCGCCATGGATCAACAGGCGGAACTCGAGGAGCATGTCGCAACCTATGCGAAGAATCGGGAGTTGCTGGTGGCTGCGCTGCAAGGGCTCGGCATCACGCGCAGGGCGCCGGCCGACGGCGCCTTCTACATCTATGCCGATATTTCGCACCTGACAGGAGATTCGTTGGCGTGGTGCCGGCAGCTTCTCGACGCGACCGGTGTTGCGCTCAATACCGGGCGCGATTTCGACTCGATCCATGGGGGGGATTTCATCCGTGTCTCGTTTGCAGTATCAACACCGGAGATTCTGCAGGCGATTGACCTGCTGGGTGGATGGCTGCACTGCCGGAATGACTCGTGACGCGACGGGTATTGTTCGTGTGTCTCGGAAATATCTGCCGCTCACCGACGGCGGAGGCGGTGTTCCGCTATCTGCTCGAGCGTGAGGCCCCGGGGCTCGCCGTCGAGGCGGACTCGGCGGGCACGCACGCGTATCACATCGGTTCCGCACCGGATGCGCGCACGGTCGCCGCGGCGCTTGACCGCGGCATCGACATGAGCAAGCTACGGGCCCGGATCGTCGAGGCGGCCGATTTCGAGCGCTTCGACCTGCTGCTGGCGATGGATGACCAGAATTACCGGCACCTGGTCCGGATGGCGCCGCCGGAGCGTCGCGACCGTGTTCGGCTGTTCCTCGAGTTTGCGCCGGACCAGGCGCGGCGCGAGGTTCCGGATCCGTACTACGGCGGCGCGACCGGCTTCGAAGACGTGCTCGACCTCGTCGAGGAGGCAGCGCGCGGCCTGCTGGCCGCGCTCGCAGCCCCGCGCTGAATCATTCCTTGGGCCCGAAATGCTGCCCCTCGCCGGGTGTCGACGACCAGACCGTATGAGTCTGTGGCGACCGCTGCTCAGCACTCGGCGTGGTCGCCGGCAGCTGCGGCGGCAGACTCGTCGGGGTCTCTGCCGGCATCGCAGGCGGCGACGGCTCTGGGGCATCGTGCCAGACCCGTTGTTCCACCGGCTGCGCAGGGAATTCCTGCGATGCTGGAGCCGCCGGCGCTTCGTAATGATCCTGCGGTGGCGGCGCGGCCTCTGCTGGCCCCTGCTGATCCTGACGCGTATCACGATTGCCGCCACGACCACGCCGCCTGCGGCGCCTGCGACGGGGTTCGCCCTCGGAGATTGCCTGATCCGCATGGGCGGGAGTGGCGGCGGGGGCGGCCGACGGTGGCCGCGCATCGACGGGCCGCTGCTGCGGGCGTTCGAATTCGCGGCGCTGCGATTCCTGGCGATTCCGATCACCCTGCTGGTCCGCTTCCTGGCCGCGATTCCGGTCACGATTCCGGTCGCGATTCCGGTTCCGATCATTGTTGCGGTCGCGATCCCTGTGGTGCCGATGGTCGGCGCGCTGGCGATGATCGCCGCGATCGCGCGGATGTCGATTGTCGCGGGGTTCCTGGCGCTTCCGCCCATTGTCGCCGGATGGAGGTGCAGCCTCGCGCGGCTGCTCGCCGTTTCCTCTGAACAGATCCATCAGGCGCGACCAGAAGCCGGGGCCAACAGCGTGTTTGGACGATGCGGCGGGCGCAGGCGTCGGCGCCGGGGCGGCGGGCGCGATGGTCTGCACCGCCGGTGGCAGCGGCACGGGGCGTTTTTCCGCTTCCGTCTTGAAATCCATTTCCACGGCCGGCTGCCCGGCCATCTGGTAGCTGGTCACTGCGTTCTGAGGCAGCGTCAGTTCGTCCTCGCGCACGCGCCGGATCGAGTAGTTCGGCGTCTGCATGTTAGGGTCCGGCACCAGCACGATATCGGTGGCGCTGCGGCTTTCGAGCTGATTCAGCCATTCCCGCTTTTCGTTGATCAGGAATGTCGCGACGTCCACCGGCAGCTGGGCCACGACGCGAGTCGTATTGTCCTTGCGCACCTCTTCGCCGATCAGGCGGAGCAGGGCGAGTGCCATCGATTCGACGCTGCGTATCGTTCCCATTCCGCTGCAGCGCGGGCATGCCATGTGCGTCGATTCGCCCAGTGACGGTCGCAGACGCTGGCGCGACATCTCCATCAGCCCGAAGCGGGAGATCCTGCCGAGCTGGATGCGCGCCCGATCCGACCGGACGGCCTCGCGGAGGCAATCTTCGACGGCCTGCTGGTTCTTCTTCGATTCCATGTCAATGAAGTCGATGACGATCAGGCCGCCCAGGTCGCGGATTCGCAATTGTCGGGCGATCTCTTCGGCAGCCTCCAGATTGGTGTTGCAGGCCGTCGTCTCGATATCCGCGCCGCGAGTTGCGCGCGCCGAATTGATGTCAATCGAAACCAGTGCTTCGGTGTAATCGATGACGACACTGCCGCCTGCGGGCAGCGACACCGTGTGCGAGTAGGCCGACTCGATCTGGCTCTCGATCTGGTAGCGCGTGAACAGCGGCACGTCGTCGGTGTAGAGCTTCAGCTGGCGCTGGGCATCGGCGGTCTGGAATCGCTGCACATACTCCAGCGCGCGCTGATAGGCGGCCGATTCGTCGATCAGCACTTCACCGATGTCGTCGGAGAGATAGTCACGGAGTGCGCGCGTAACGGCGTCGCTCTCCTGGTACACGAGAAATGGCGCGGGCCGTTCGCCGGCTGCCGTGACGATTGCGTCCCAGTTCGTACGCAACGTCTCGAGGTCCCACTGCAGTTCCTCGGGAGCGCGTCCGAGACCAGCAGTTCGCACGATGGTGCCCATGCCGTCCGGCAGGCGCAGTTGCTCCAGGGAGTCGCGTGTTACGTCGCGATCCTCACCCTCGATGCGCCGCGATACGCCGCCGGCGCGCGGGTTGTTCGGCATCAGCACCAGGAAGCGCCCGGCGAGGCTGATGAACGTGGTGAGGGCCGCGCCTTTGTTGCCGCGCTCGTCCTTCTCGACCTGGACCAGCAGCTCCTGGCCTTCCTGCAGGACGTCGCGAATGTTGAATCGCGCGCCCGGTGCGGGCTGGAAACGGAAGTATTCGCGCGCGACTTCCTTCAGCGGCAGGAAACCCTGACGCGACGAGCCGTACTCGACGAATGCCGCTTCGAGACTCTGTTCGACGCGCGTGACGCGCGCCTTGTAGATGTTGCCTTTCTTCTGCTCGCGCGACGGTATTTCGATGGACAGGTCGTAGAGCTTCTGGCCGTCAACCAGAGCTACGCGCAACTCCTCCTGCTGGGTTGCGTTGATGAGCATTCTTTTCATGTGCCCCTTCCGAGGTACTGGGGGCCGCGCGGCTAGCGATGTCACGTATCAGCACGAGGGGAAACTCATCGATCCGCAGGCGTGGACTGCAGGCGCGCGCAAGCGGGCCGCGGCGCAAAGCCGCCTGCCCGAAACCGATTGCATGCTGCGTTGAAGTCGACACGCGCGGGAACGTCACATCCGAGCGAACGGCCGGCGATGGTCTGGGTCTTCCAGACCAACTAACATGCGGCGCCAGCCCGGCGCGACACCAACGGGGATCCGGGGGTCGAGGGGGAGGGTCCGCGTACCGGTCAGCGGCCACGCTCCGCTACGCGGAACCTGCGCCGTAAGACCTGAAACTGAGATCTAAGATATCAGCAATGCTCCCGGAAAATCAATACTTTAGGAAACCTCGGTGAGTGACGATGGAGCCTCCGTGGGCCGTGTACGGAAGATCCTTGCCGGGCCGGCCGGGGACGGCCAGCGGCTGGACAATTTTCTGCTGCGGGAGCTCAAGGGCGTGCCGCGCAGCCGTGTCTATCGCCTGCTGCGTCGCGGTGAAGTCCGCGTCAACGGCGGCCGCGCGAAACCCGAGTACCGGCTTGCGGCGGATGATCTCGTGCGCCTTCCGCCAATCCGTGAGGCTTCAGAACAGGACGGAGTCCCTGCGCGCGTCCCTGATTCGCTGCAGGCCGTGGTGCGCGACGCGCTGATCCACGAAGACGAGCGCATCCTCGCATTCAACAAGCCCGCAGGGCTCGCCGTACATGGCGGATCCGGACTTTCATTCGGCCTGATCGAGGCGCTACGCGCCGTGCGCCCTGATGAACCACTCGAGCTTGCCCATCGCCTGGATCGCGATACCAGCGGCTGCCTGATCGTCGCGCGGACTCGCGCTGCCTTGCGGGAACTGCATGCGCTGTTGCGCGAGGGGCAGGTCGAAAAACACTACACCGCGCTGGTGGCCGGTCGCTGGCAGCTCGGCCGCAAGAAGATCGACGCCCCGGTGCTGACGAATGCCCGCCAGGGCGGCGAGCGCATGGTGCGCGTGCATTCGGAAGGTAAGGCCGCAGTCTCGATATTCGCACCGCGAGAGCACTACCGCGACCTCGCATCCCTGATGGATGTCGAAATCCACACCGGGCGCACGCACCAGATTCGCGTGCACGCGGCATTCGCGGGGCATCCGGTTGCAGGCGACGAAAAGTACGGCGAGCGGCAGTTCAATTCCCGCATGCGAGAATTCGGCCTGCGGCGCATGTTCCTGCACTCGAGTGCCATTGCATTCAACTGGTCCGGCTCGAAGACGCGGGTCGCGATCTCGGTTGGACTGCCCGAGGATCTCGTGAAAGTCCTTGCAGCCTTGCCGCGAAAGGCCGGCGCTCAGGAGTGAGTCGCGGCGAGCGGATCGAGCCCTGCATGCCGCAATGCGCTCGAGACCCAGATCAATGGCAATCCGATCAACGCAGTCGGATCGCTGCAATCGATGCCGTCGAACAATGCAATGCCGAGGCCCTCGCAACGGAAGCCGCCGGCACAATCGAAGGGGCGGTCGTGTTGCACATAGCGCTCAATTTCGGCGTTGGTCAGCGAGCGAAATCGCACGATCGTGCGGTCGACATACTGATTCACGACGGCAGACTCGCCGCGCATGAGCACTACTGCGGTGAAAAACGTCACTGACCGGCCGCTGCAGGCAGCGAGCTGCTTGCGGCAGCGCCCGGCATCGCCCGGCTTTTCCAGGATCAGGCCGCCGCAGTCTGCCACCTGATCCGATCCCAGTACCCAGGCTTGAGGATGGGTCTCCGCGACGGCGTTGGCCTTCGCGAGCGCGAGTCGCAGGGCCCGCGCCTCCGGCGCTTCTCCTGCGAGCAGGTCCTCGTCGACGCCTGGCGCCTCCACACCGAAAGGCAGGCCGAGACGCTCGAGCAGGGCCGCGCGATAGGATGAAGTCGAGGCGAGAATGAGCGACGGTGGCATGGGATCAGCGCTTTAAAAACAAGGATTTGCACGGGGAAGTTTTTTGACACCCCTGACTGGGCTCACTATGATACCGCCCCCATGCCCAGGGCCCCGAAGGAGCCGCTCGACGCACTGAATCTGGCCGCAGCGGCGGTGGTCGTGGAGCGGGAATTCCGCCTGGCAGATTTCACGCGACTCGTGGACCGGCTGCTGGCCCCGGATGGGATGGCAGCGGCCCGCATCGCAATGGGCTCCGCCGGCGGCGTGCCGACCGGCGAACTCGAGGTCCGCGCGGAGGCGCTCTTGACCTGCCAGCGCTGCCTTGGCCCCATGCGCCGGACCTTGCGGTCCACATCGCAGCTTGCATTCGTGGAGCGCGACGATGCGCCGGTACCGGCGGAACATGAGGCGATCCCCGGTGATCCGCGAAAGGTCGACCTGGCGGAACTGGTGGAGGATGAACTGCTGTTGGCGCTGCCGTTGATTCCGATGCACGGTGCCGGCGAACAATGCAGGGCGCAGGAACCGCAGCCGGCGCCCGATCGGGGTGCAGGGCCGACATCGCAGGAAATGCGGCGGCCATTTGCAGGGCTGAAGGATTTGCTGAAACACTGAACCGGAGATGACGTTCCATGGCCGTACAAAAAAGCCGCAAGACACCGTCCAAGCGCGGCATGCACCGTTCGCACGATCGGCTCACCAAGCCGACCTTGTCCAAGGATCCGACGACCGGCGAGACGCATCTGCGTCATCGCATCAGCCGCGACGGCTTCTATCGCGGCCGCAAGGTCATCGAAACGCCAGCCGAGGAAACCGGCAAGGAATGATCCGGGTTCCGGCCGGGGCTACTGCATGCCAATCGTGAATCGATACTCGCGCGTCGCCGGCACCGGCAGCTACCTGCCGGAGAAGGTGCTGACGAATGCGGATCTTGCGAAGCTCGTCGACACGACGGACGAGTGGATTCGCACACGCACAGGCATCGAGCGGCGCCACATCGCGGCGGCCGACGAAACCAGTTCATCGATGGCGGAGCATGCGGCGCGGCGCGCGCTGAAGGCGGCCGGCCAGACGCCGGCGGACGTCGACCTGATCGTGGTCGGCACGACGACACCTGACCTGATCTTCCCGAATACGGGGACATTGCTGCAGCACCGCCTCGGCATCCACGGCTGCCCGGCCTTCTCACTGGAGGCTGCCTGCAGCGGTTTTGTCTTTGCGCTGTCGATCGCCGACAAGTACGTCAGGCTCGGCGAGGCGAAATGCGCACTCGTGGTTGGCGTGGATTGCCTGTCGCGCATCACCGACTGGAATGACCGTGGCACCTGCGTGTTGTTTGGCGACGGTGCGGGCGCCGTCGTGCTGACCCCTGCTGACGAGCCCGGGGTCATCGGCACTCACCTGCATTCGGACGGGCGCTACAAGGATCTGCTCTATTTTCCCTATGGGGTGTCGAGCGGATTTGACAAGCTGCGCAGCGCCGCGCCCGCTGCCATCAGGATGCTCGGCAATGAAGTGTTCAAGGTTGCCGTGCGTACGCTGTCGCGACTCGTGGACGAAACCCTTGCGAAGAATGGCGTCGAGCGCAGCCAGATCGACTGGCTGATCCCGCACCAGGCCAACCTGCGCATCATCCAGTCCGCCGCGGACAAGCTCGGGCTGCCGATGGAAAAGGTCGTGGTGACCGTGCAGGACCATGGCAATACCTCAGCCGCCTCGATTCCACTTGCGCTCGACACGGCCGTCAGGGACGGACGGATTCATCGCGGCCAGACGCTGCTGCTCGAGACCTTTGGCGGCGGCTTTACCTGGGGCTCGGCGCTCGTCCGTTATTGAAACGAAACCTGCGGCAACCGGCATGGTCCATTCCCGTATGACCCGGGCCCGAATCGTTGCGCTACATGTGCCCATGCTGATCGGCTCGCTGGTTCTCGCCGGCACGGGCCCGCGCGCCCATGCCGAGAGTTTTCCGCTGCCGGCGCCCGGCAGCGACGTGATCGGCGAGTTGGGCACCGCCACCCCCGGCCAGCACGACACGCTGCTCGATATCGCGCGCGCGAATGGTCTCGGTTACGAAGAGATAACCAATGCAAATCCGGGCGTGAACGCCTGGCTGCCCGGTGTCGGCACCACAATCGTATTGCCAAAGCAGCGCTTGCTGCCGCGGGCGCCGCACGAAGGCATCGTCATCAACCTGCCGGAGCACCGGCTGTACTGGTTTCCGCCGGCGCTCGCGGGCCAGCAGCCGGTCGTCTGGACGTTTCCGGTCAGCATCGGAAAGATGGACTGGAATACGCCGCTCGGCGTGACGCACATCGCCAACAAGATCAAGGACCCGACCTGGACACCGCCACCGTCGGTCCGCGAAGAGCATGCGCGCCACGGTGACGTGCTGCCGGCCATCGTGCCGGCCGGGCCGGATAATCCACTCGGCCGGTTCGCCATGCGCCTCGGGATCCCGGGCGGCGCCTACCTGATCCACGGCACCAACCGCCCGGCCGGTGTCGGCATGCAGGTCACGCATGGCTGCATGAGGCTGTATCCCGAGGACATCGAGCGCTTATTCCAGATGGTTCCGGTCAACACGCCGGTGATGATCGTCAACCAGCCATACAAGTGGGGTTGGCACGACGGTCAACTGCTGATCGAAGTACATCCGCCGCTGCAGGAAGATGCAGTCGAGCCCTTGACGCTGACCGACCTGACGCGTCTGATCGTCGAAGCCACGAGTGCGGAGCCGCTGGCGATTGACTGGGGAACGGCGGAACTGACGTGGCGCGAAGCGCGCGGCGTGCCGGCGGCCGTCGCGGCGCGTGGTCCGCGTGACACGGCAAACGCTTTCGCCGTAGCACCCTGAAACGAAAAAGCCCCGCAGCGTCTCCGCCGCGGGGCTTTCTTATCTGACTATCGAGTCGATTACTTCGACATCGACTTTTCGAACATGCGATCCATCTTCGCGCTGTTCGCGTCACAGCACTGCTGTGCAGCCTGCGCCGCAGACAGGGCCTGATTGGCCGAGTTCTGCGCCGAGGTGGCAGCCTGCTGTGCGGCGGCTGCGGCACGGCTCGCGCCATCCGCCGCGGACTTCACGCCGTCCAAGTCGCCGGATAGCCGGGAGACCTGGGACTTGAGCGAGTCGATGTCCGCCTGCATGGGCTTCAGGTCTTGGCAGCCCGCGCCCAGCGCGAGGACGGCAGCGGCGACGCCCACCTTCAGGATATTGATCATGAGATTGTTCTCCAAAATTGTTGCATGGAACGTAACAACCCGCTTGCGCGGTTGCACGGTGGCCGGCGTTCCTTCCCGACCGCGCGGTTGACACTGCGGATCGTAACGTATCAGCGGATTCCGTTAAAGCACTTATGTCCTGTCGCCAGTGAGCGACAAGGAAACCCTGATGAGTTACTAGGCGCGCGCATCGCGTGATTCTCTGCATCCGCGCGCGCAGCGACGCAGGGCGGCGGTTGCGCAGGCGGAGTGCGGGGGTCCGCGATGGTTCGTGAATCAACCGCTGGCAGCTTGCGCCGTGCGACCCGCAGGGGTCTGTTCGATACCGCACGTTGCTCTTTGGCTTCGCATGTTGCTGCGGCCTGGCAAGCGGGTGTCCGGACTTGCATCGGCGGGCCTGCCTTGACCGGTTTGACTACCGGTCAGCTGCTGCGATGGGCAGCCGGCCGGGCAGGGTGGAACGGCGCTTGCCAGTCGCCCCAGCCTGTATATAATCACAGTTACTGATCATTCATACAGGTGCGCCATGACGGACCTCACGCCCCGCCAACGCCAGATCCTCGAATTCATCCAGGAGTCCATTGCCGGCCACGGAATGCCGCCAACCCGTGCGGAGATCGCCCAGGCACTGGGCTTCCGCTCCCCCAATGCCGCTGAAGAGCATCTGCGTGCGCTGCAGCGCAAGGGAGCTATTTCCCTGATCGCCGGCGCATCGCGGGGCATCGTGCTGAAGGACGCATTGCGCGAACAGCTCGGCCTGCCGCTGATCGGCCGGGTGGCTGCCGGCCGGCCGATCCTGGCCGAGGAGCACATCGAAGGCCGCTTCCAGATTGATCCAAAGCTGTTCAGTCCGCGCCCGCATTACCTGCTGCGGGTCAGCGGCATGAGCATGCGCGATGTCGGCATCCTCGATGGCGACCTGGTCGCGGTACACCGCTCACCCGATGTCCGCAACCGGCAGATCATCGTGGCGCGACTCGAGAACGAGGTGACGGTCAAGCGTTATCGCCAGGAAGGTTCGATCGTCTGGCTGATGCCGGAAAATCCGGAGTTCGAGCCGATCCGCGTGGACCTGCGCAAGCAGTCCCTGACGATCGAGGGAGTGGTGGTCGGCGTCCTGCGGCGTGGCCGCCCGGACACAATGCAGTGAGCAGCGCGCTCGAGGAATTGTTGCACCATCCGGCGCTATGGCGCGGCGGCGGTTTCACGGACGCGCCCGCAACCGTTCCGACGGGCTTTCGCCGCCTCGATGAGCGTCTGCCGGGTGGCGGCTGGCCGCTGTCCTCGCTGGTGGAAATACTTGTGCCAGCGGCAGGTATCGGCGAGATCCGCTTGCTGATCCCGGCGCTTCGGGCGCTGTCCGCCGCGCGGCCGGATGAACCGCGCTGGATTGCCTGGCTGGGTCCGCCGCACCTGCCTTATGCGCCGGCGCTCGCCGATGCCGGGCTCGATCCCTCGCGCACGCTGGTCATCAGGCCACGGGCCGGGCTCGACCTGTTGTGGGCGATGGAACAGGCGCTGCGTTCCGGCGCCTGCGCGGCCGTGCTCGGCTGGATGGGCGCGGCCGGCGATCAGGCGTTACGCCGTCTCTCGCTCGCGGCCGGGGAGGGACAAAGCATCGGTTTCCTGTTCCGGCCGCCCTGTCATCGCAGCGAGGCCTCGCCTGCGGCGCTCAGGCTCCTGCTCACGGCGCGTGACGATGGTCTCGACATCGAGATCCTGAAGAGCCGCGGCGGCGCCCCTTCGCGCATCGACAGTCTGCCGATTCACTGAGACATCCTGTATGTCTGAAGGGCGTCCGGCAACGGCAACGCCGGCACCGGCGGAACTGCGGCGGGCGCCGGGTCCGATAGCCTGTGGAGTCGCGCCTGCTGCCGATGCCGCCGCGCGCGAGTTATGGCTGGCAGCACATTTTCCTCGCTTGCCGCTGGAAGCCCTGCTGCCGGTAACGGGCGATGCCCGTGCGGTGGGCATCATCGAGGCGAATGACCCGCGCCGCTGCCTGGTCGCGTGCAATGACCGGGCCGCCCGCCAGGGCATCACCGCTGGCATGGGGCTCAATGCTGCCCTCGCTCTTGCACCCGGACTCGAGTTGCACGAACGTCGGCCGGCCGCTGAAGCGGCGTTGCTGGATCGCCTGGCACGCTGGGCGCTGCAGTTCACGCCGGTCGTCAGCATCGAGCCGCCCCAGGCGCTCCTCGCGGAAGTACGCGGCAGTCTCGACCTGTTCGGCGGCGCCGCAGCGCTTTGCCGCCGCGCGCAGGCCGGTCTGCGGGCCGGTGGCCTGCAGGCGGACGTGGCACTCGCGCCGACGCCGCGTGGAGCCCTGTGGCTCGCGCGGGCCGGAATCGGGATCGCGGCGGTCCGCGCCGACGCGATGCCGGGGCTCGCGGCAAGACTGCTGCTCTCCTGCCTGGAGTGGCCGGCGGATGTCATCGAAACGCTGACCGGGCTCGGCATCCGGAATGTGGCGGACCTGGTGCGCCTGCCGCGCGATGGATTCGCGCGACGCTTCGGGCCGGCCTTGCTCGATGAACTGGACGAGGGTCTCGGGCGGCGGCGTCAGCCACGCCGCCGGCATGTGGTGCCGGAACGCTTCGACGAGCGCCTCGAGTTGCCGGTCGAAGCCGGATCCACGGCCTGCCTTGCGCCGGCCACGGAGCAGCTGCTCGCAAGGCTCGGCGCATTCCTGCGCGCCCGCGCATCGGGTCTTTCTGAACTGCGCATCGACCTGCTGTACCGCGAGCATCCACCGACCCGGGTCCGGCTCGGCCTGACCCGGCCGAATGGCCACGAGGGGCATCTGCGCGAGTTGCTGCGTGAGCGGCTCGCACAAAGCCGGTTGCCCGCGGCGGTGGTGGCACTGCGCTTCCGCTCCGGTGTCCTGCTGCCGCTCTCGCTGCGCGGCGCGGGGCTCTTTGAGCAGGGCAGGGCAGCCGATCCGGAGGCAACTGCGCGTCTCCTGGAGCGGCTGCGCGCGCGACTCGGCGAGGGCGCGGTATTCGGCGTCTGTCCGGTGCCGGAACATCGCCCGGAGCGCGCCTGGCGCATCGCCGAGCCGGGCGGCGCCACCCCAGTGCCGGGGCACTGGCCCGCTTCGCGCCCGGCGCGGCCGTTGTGGATGCTCGCTGAACCGCAACGGCTCGCGGGCTGGGACGGCGTACTCGTCACCGGCCCCGAGCGCATCGAGACCGGCTGGTGGGACGGCCACGACGTGCGCCGCGATTACTACGTCGCATTGACGCAGGACCGCGTGCGGCTGTGGATCTTCCGCGAGCGGCCGCCGGGCCAGGGCTGGTTCCTGCACGGCGTGTTCGGATGAGAACGCGCAGCCGCTTGCCGTGGGCCCGAGCCGCGCGGGATCCGACTGGGTCTCGCGGCGCGTGGGCTTCGCTGCCGGGACTCCCGCTCGTTCGCGCCGCCGGAACTTACGCGCTCACTCGCGGGGTCCCGGCGCGCTTGCCCTCGCGCCGCACGAGGTGGCGGGGTTCTTGCGAGCGAACTCGTAAGTTCCGGCGGAGTTCGCGAGCGAGAAACCCCGCCGGATCCCGTGCGGCGCGAGACCACAACGGACCAGCGCATCGCGACTGAGCGTGATTTGCGATGTCGTACGCCGAACTGCACTGCCTCAGCAACTTCACGTTCCTGCGCGGCGCCTCGCATCCGGCCGAACTCGTGGAGCGCGCGCGCCAGCTCGGCTATGCCGCACTCGCGCTGACGGATGAATGCTCGCTGGCGGGCGTCGTGCGCGCCCATGCGGCGGCGCGCGACTGCGGCCTGGCGCTGATCGTCGGCAGCGAATTCACGCTCACGGACGGCCTGCGGCTGGTCTGTCTTGCGACCAGCAGGCGGGGTTATGGCGCACTCGCCCGGCTCATCACGCGCGCCCGCCGGGCGGCGCCGAAAGGGCACTACACGCTCGAGCGCAGGGATCTCGATGGTGGGCTCGAGGATTGCCTGCTGCTGTGGCTGCCGGGGCCGGTGCCTGCTCTGTACGACGGCAACTGGCTGCGTGAGCGCTTCGCCGGGCGCCTGTGGGTCGCCGTCGAACTGCCGATGGCGGGTGCCGATCGCGAACGGCTGGCCCGGCTCGAGACGCTGGCACGTGAGCTCGGGATACCGGCCGTTGCGAGTGGCGACGTGCACATGCACCAGCGCAGGCGACGGGCCCTGCAGGACACGCTGACCGCAATCCGCCAGAAGACCAGCGTGACGCGGGCGGGTCTTGCACTCCATCCGAATGGCGAGCGCCTGCTGCGCCCGCTTGCGCGGCTTTCGGAGCTGTATCCACGGGCACTGCTCGACGCGACGCTCGAGATTGCCGGGCGCTGCCATTTCTCGCTGGGCGAAATCCGCTACGAGTACCCCGAGGAGGTCGTGCCGCAGGGACAGCTGCCGTCAGCGTACCTGCGCGCACTGGTCGGGCAGGGCGCCGCGCGGCGCTGGCCGGATGGCGTGCCGCCGCCGGTGCGGGAACTGCTGGACCGCGAACTCGCGCTGATCTCGGAGCTGGGCTACGAACGCTACTTCCTGACGGTGCACGACCTCGTCGAGTTCGCGCGCGCGCGCGACATCCTTTGCCAGGGCCGCGGCTCGGCGGCCAACTCGGCGGTCTGCTATGCGCTCGGCATCACCGAGGTGGATCCGGCGCGCATGACCGTGCTGTTCGAGCGCTTCATTTCGCGCGAGCGCAATGAGCCGCCGGATATCGACGTCGATTTCGAGCATGAGCGGCGCGAGGAAGTCATCCAGTACCTGTACCGCAAGTACGGGCGCGACCGCGCCGCACTCACGGCGACGGTGATCTGCTATCACCCGAAGAGCGCCGTGCGCGACGTCGGCCGTGCGCTCGGGCTCGATGCGCCGCAGATCGACCGCCTGGCACGCGCCATGCAGTGGTGGGACGGCAACGAAGTCGCCGACCGGTGGATCCGTGATGCGGGCCTCGACCCGGCGAATCCGCTGCTTGCGCGCGTGCTGGCACTGACCCGCGAGCTGATTGGCTTCCCGCGGCACCTGTCCCAGCACACTGGCGGCTTCGTGATTTCACGCGGCCCGCTCGAGGAGCTGGTGCCGATCGAGAACGCCGCGATGCCGGAGCGCACGGTCATCCAGTGGGACAAGGACGACCTCGACGAGCTGGGGCTGCTCAAGGTGGACGTGCTGGGGCTCGGCATGCTGTCGGCGATCCAGAAGGCGCTCGCGCTCGTGTCTGCGCGCCGCGGCTGCGGTTTCCGCATGTCCGACATACCGCCCGAGGACCCGGCCGTGTACGAAATGATCTGCCGGGCCGACACGATCGGTGTATTCCAGATCGAATCGCGCGCGCAGATGGCGATGCTGCCACGGCTCGCGCCGAGCTGTTACTACGACCTCGTCATCGAGGTCGCGATCGTGCGGCCCGGCCCGATCCAGGGCCAGATGGTGCATCCCTACCTGCGCCGGCGAAGCGGCCAGGAACCGGTCGAATACCCGGGCCCGGAAGTGCGCGAGGTGCTTTCGCGCACGCTGGGCGTGCCGATCTTCCAGGAGCAGGTCATGCAGCTAGCGATCGTCGCGGCGGGCTTCACGCCGGGCGAGGCCGACCGGCTGCGGCGCGCGATGGCGGCATGGAAGCGCAAGGGCTCGCTCGCGCCATTCGAGCAGCGTCTGGTAGAAGGCATGCGCGCGCGCGGCTATGACGAGGGCTTCGCGCGCCAGGTGTTCCAGCAGATCCTCGGCTTCGGCGAATACGGCTTCCCGGAATCGCACGCGGCAAGCTTTGCGTTCCTGGTCTACGTCTCGGCCTGGCTCAAGCACCACGAACCGGCGGCATTCTGCTGCGCGCTCCTGAACAGCCAGCCGATGGGCTTCTATGCGCCGGCGCAGCTCGTTCGCGATGCGCGCGCGCACGGCGTGCCGGTGCTCGCTGTCGATGTGAATGCGAGCGACCTCGACTCGGCCCTGGAACCGGCGGCAGGCAGAGATCCAGCGCTGCGTCTGGGTCTTGACCGCGTGCGCGGCCTGTCACGGGATGGCGCGGAATGCCTGGTCGCGGCGCGCGTGGATGGCGCCTTCCGGGATGTCGGTGACCTGGCGCGCCGTGCGCGGCTGCCGCGGCGGGATCTGGAGGCGCTCGCAGCGGCGGGTGCGCTCGCGGGCCTTGCCGGCCATCGCCACCTTGCGGCCTGGCAGGTACTCGGGATCGAGCCGCCATTGCCGCTGCTGCCCGATGCGGGACACAAAGAGGGGATCCCGCTGCTGCGCGCACCATCGGAAGGCGAGGACGTCGTGGCCGATTACCGGGCAGTCGGCCTGACGCTTGGCCGTCACCCGCTGGCCCTGTTGCGGCCGCAACTGAACGCCTGCGGCTGGATGCCCGCAGTTGATGTCCTGCGCCTGGCAGATGGCGCAAGGGTCACGACCGGCGGCATCGTCCTGACACGGCAGCGGCCAGGCAGCGCGAGCGGCGTGATCTTCGTGACACTCGAGGACGAAACCGGCCATGTAAATCTTGTGGTCTGGAGCCGGATCGCGGATCGCCATCGCAAGACATTGCTCGGGGCGCGGCTGCTCGGTGTCAGAGGCAGGCTGCAGCGCGAGGGTGACGTGCTGCACGTCGTCGTCGAACGCCTGGAGGATCGCTCGGCGCTGCTGGGCTCGCTCGCCGCGCCGGCACGCAATTTCCGCTAAAAGGGCCGCTAAAAGGGGACGCTACCCTTTTCTCTTCGGAAAAGGGTAGCGTCCCCTTTATAGGGACTAGCGGCGACGCGACGCGGAGCGTCGCGCCTTCTTGGCATCGGACTTGTCGCCGGCGCCCGACTCATCCACCGTGTAGTCCTCGAAATCCGACAGCAGTCCCCTGGTGCGCTTCTCCTCGAGCTTGCGCTCGAGCTTGCGCCAGGCCGGCTCGCCCGCAACGCGCGCGCCGCGGCGCTTGCGCGTGTCGAAGTCCCGCATCAACTTGTCGACGTCGAGGGGCTCCTCGGCGTCTTCGAGTTCGTCGGGCTCCTCGTCTTCGAACTCTTCTTTCGGCTTCTCGCTCATGCACCCTGTCCGGGGCTGCCGCGCGCCGACTTATAAGGCGCAACGGCCGCGGCTGCAAGGGGTCTCAGCTGACCAGCTGATTCAACTGGAATATCGGCAGCAAAAGTGCGATGACGATCATGAAAACGAAGATGCCCATCACCAGAATCATGACGGGCCCCAGGATTCCGACGGCTGTATTGACGACACCGTCCAGCTCGCGCTCCTGGTTGTCGGCCGCGCGCTGCAGCATCGACTCAAGCTGTCCGCTGGTCTCGCCACTCGCGATCAGGTGCACCAGCATCGGCGGGAACAGCTTGCTGGCCGCCAATGAGCGGGCAATCGGCGCGCCCTCGCGGACCCGGAGCGCGGCATCCTGGACCGCCTGGCGCATCGGCGAATTCGTGACGACTTCGCCGGCAATGCGCAGTGCCTCCAGCACCGGCACGGCGCTGGCCGTCAGGATCGAAAAAGTACGCGCAAAACGCGCCGCGTTGTTGCCCCTCGTGATACGCCCGACGATCGGCATGCGCAATGTCAGGAGATCGAATTTGCGTCGTGCCGCCGGCTCGCGCAGCCAGCGGCGAAATGCCCAGATTGCCGCGGCAACGACTGCGATCAGCAGCCACCACCAGGCGCGCAGGAAGTCGGAGGCGCCGATCAGGATGCGCGTCAGGATCGGCAACTCGCGGTCTCCGGCTTCGAACACACGTACGACTTCCGGCACCACGTACGCGAGCAGCACACCGACGATCGCGAGGCAGATCACCGTCAACAGCACGGGATAGATCATCGCGTTGCGGATCTTCTGCTGCAGGACCTGGCGATTCTCGGTGTAGTCGGCCATGCGCTCGAGCACCGCATCAAGATGCCCGGACTGCTCGCCGGCCGACACCGTGGCCCGGTAGATCTCCGGGAATACCTTCGGGAAGGCACCCAGCCCCTCGGCCAGCGTGCGGCCCTCAAGCACCCGTGCGCGCACACCGGCGACAACGCTCTGCACGCGCGCCTTCTCGCTCTGCTGGGAAACGGCGAGCAAAGCCTCCTCGAGAGGGATACCGGAACGCACC
The DNA here is from genome assembly GCA_016844605.1 of Steroidobacteraceae bacterium. Classification (GTDB taxonomy): domain Bacteria; phylum Pseudomonadota; class Gammaproteobacteria; order Steroidobacterales; family Steroidobacteraceae; genus SCUD01. The sequence goes on along the minus strand of JAENJD010000024.1, from coordinate 2,749 downwards.
AGGGTCGAGAGCTGGCGGGTCAGCAGGGCGAGGTCGGTCGTGCTGACCCTGGTCGCGAACGCGAAGCGGAACATCCGCACAGGTTCCGCGGCGGTGACTTCGCTGACCACGACCGGCAGCAGTGCCTGATCGCGAAGCAACTGGCGAACCTGGCGCGCGCTGTCGCCATCGAGTACGCCGCGGTGCTCGCGGCCGGTCGTATCCAGTGCCGTGTATTCGTAAGCGGCCATCACTCCTCGCGGGTGACGCGCAACAGTTCCTCGAGCGAGGTGACACCGGACAATACCTTGGCGCGGCCGTCGTCGCGGATGCCGGGTGTCAATTGACGGGCATGGCGCTCCAGCTCGTGCTCACCTGCGCCGTCGTGGATCATTGCGCGCATCTGCTCGTCGACGATCGCGAGTTCATAGATACCGGTGCGGCCACGGTAGCCATTTCCCGCGTCGGCGCCGGGCCGGTAGATCTTCGCGTTTGGGGCATCGGCCGCCGAGAGATTCAATAGCCGCGCCTCGTATTCGCCGACCGGACAGCCGATCCGTGTATCCGTATTCAGCACGCGGACCAGCCGCTGCGCGACGACTCCCAGCAGTGTTGAAGACAACAGGAAAGGCTCGACACCCATGTCGCGCAGGCGCGTGATCGCACCGACCGCGGTATTGGTGTGCAACGTGGACAGCACGAGGTGACCGGTCAGTGAGGCCTGCACGGCGATCTGCGCCGTTTCGGTGTCGCGGATCTCGCCGACCATCACGACATCAGGATCCTGGCGAAGGATCGCCCGCAGGCCGCGCGCAAAGGTCATCTCAACCTTGGTATTCACCTGCGTCTGGCCAATGCCGTCGATGTAGTACTCGATCGGATCCTCGACCGTCATGATGTTGCGCGTACGGTCGTTGATGCGCTCGAGCGCCGCATAGAGCGTCGTCGTCTTGCCGGATCCTGTCGGCCCCGTCACCAGGATGATGCCGTAGGGCTTGTGGATCAGGTTGTCGACCATGCCCTGCACGGTCGGCTCCATGCCGAGCGAGCCGAGATCGAGCCGGCCGGCCTGCTTGTCGAGCAGGCGCAGCACGACACGCTCGCCATGACCCGACGGGATCGTCGACACGCGGACATCCACCGCGCGGCCGGCAATGCGCAGGCTGATCCGGCCATCCTGCGGCAGGCGCTTCTCGGCGATGTCGAGACGCGACATCACCTTGATGCGCGAAATCAACAGCGGTGCCACCGCGCGCTTGGTCTGCAGCACTTCACGCAGCACGCCATCCACACGGAAGCGGACCACCAGGCGGTTCTCGAAAGGCTCCACATGGATGTCCGACGCGTTTTCCTTGATCGCCTGGGTCAGCACGGCATTGATCAGCCGGATAACCGGTGCGTCGTCCTCGCTTTCCAGAAGATCCGACGGCTCAGGCAACCCCTCGGCGAGGCCCGCGAGATCCGTTTCGCCTTCAATTCCCTCGACGATCTGCCCGGCCTCGCCGCTGCCACCTTCGTAGGCTTTGCGCAGCAGGTCGTCGAATGCGGCCACGGCCACGCGCTCGATCACGAGCGGCATGCCGAGGAACCGGCGCAATTCCGCTATGGCGGTGGGTTGTGCGCCTTCCCGGTAAACGACCTGGGCCTTGCCATCCACGACTGCGCGCACCAGCACGCCATGACGCTTGGCGAAGGCGAATGGCAGGCGGCCAACGGGTGCAATCGGCCTGGGCGCGCTGCCGACGCTCACGAGCGGCTTCCGGTCACTCGCTCGGACCGTCGGGCTCGACCGCAACATCCTGTGACGGTGGCGCCGGCGCGGTGGGCGGGGCCGTCGGACCGATCAGCGGCGGCAGCGTGGGTCGTGCCTCGCCGGGCATCAACTTGACCTTGCCGCCATTCTGCTCGAGCTGCTGATTCCGCAAATAGTTGTACTTCGCGTTGGTTTCTATTGCCGCCTGTTCCGCCGTGCGCAGCACGCGCGGCCGGATGAAGACCATCAGGTTGGACTTGGTCTTCTTGGTGTTGCGAACGCGGAACAGATTACCGAGCAGCGGGATGCGGCCGAGAACCGGGACCCGCTGCTCGCTCTCGGTCAGGCGGTCCTCGATCAGGCCGCCGAGCACCAACATGCCGCCGTCGTCGACCAGCACACGCGTGCTGATGGTCCGCTTGTTGGTGATCAGGTCGACGGCTCCAGCGGAATTGGCGGCAAGACTGGATGCCTCCTGCTCGATTTTCAGCAGAATCGTGTTCTCGTCGGTGATCTGCGGCGTGATCTTCAAAATATTGCCGACCTCCTGGCGTTGGATGGTCTGGAAGGGATTGACCGTGCCAGGCGGGCTGCCGGTGTTCGTGAAACTGCCGGTCAGGAACGGCACTTCCTGCGCCACCTTGATCTGCGCTTCCTCATTGTCGAGCGTAATGACCGACGGCATCGAGACGAGGTTGGTGTCACCATCGCCTGAAAGGGCGCGCAGGATGGCTGCAAAGTTCGTGCCGGTATCCTGTCTGCGACCCCCGCCGATCGTGAGGCCACCCGGTGCGCTCGTCACGCTTGACGGATCGTCCGCCGCCCGCAAGACATTGACAATGTCGGCGCCGGCGATCGGCTGATTGAAGAGCCCCACGAGAAAGTTGTCGCCGGATCCATCGACAACCCAGTTCACGCCGAGATCCCGGGTCGCGTCGGTCGACACTTCGACCAGCATCGCCTCGATGATGACCTGCGCCCGCCGGATATCGAGCCGGTCAACAACCTGCATCAGCG
>JAENJD010000001.1 GCA_016844605.1 Steroidobacteraceae bacterium | reverse complement strand
TGTACCTGCCGGTGATCCTGGAGACAGTTGCAGCCTGCCGGGGTCAGCCGGTCGAACAGCTTGCTGCTATGACGACGGCAAACGCGCGGCGCTTCTTTGACCTTAAACTGTAACTGCCGCTGCGGTTCGTGCGGCGGGACATCTATAATCGTGATTAAGTTAATTCTGTAACTAATTAATAATACGGTGATTAAATGGATTTCTCCGTAGCCCTCAAACAGACTGCTGAAACATTCAGTTCGTCGATCATCCCGCGTCTCTGCGACTACATCCGCATTCCGAACAAGTCCCCGGATTTCGATCCCGACTGGCAGGCGCATGGCCACATGGACCGGGCAGCGGAACTGATGGCTTCCTGGTGCCGCGAACAGAAGATCAAGGGGCTGAAGGTCGAAATCATCCGCGAGGGTACTCGCACGCCGCTGCTGCTCTGCGAAATTCCCGGCACCGGGCCTGGCACGGCGCTGATGTACGGCCACATGGACAAGCAGCCGGAATTCACTGGCTGGGCGGAAGGCCTGTCGCCCTGGGAACCGGTCCTCCGTGACGGACGGCTCTATGGCCGCGGTGGCGCGGACGACGGCTACGCCGTGTTCTCCTCACTGACCGCGATCCGGCTGCTGCATGAGCAAGGCATTCCGCATGCCCGCTGCGTCGTACTGATCGAGGCCTGTGAGGAAAGCGGCAGCTACGACCTGCCGCATTACGTCGAGGCGCTGGCTGATCGCATCGGCACGCCAGGCCTCGTGGTTTGCCTCGATGCCGAATGCGGCAATTACGATCAGCTCTGGTGCACGACGTCGCTGCGCGGCAACCTGGTTGGGACGCTGTCGATCGAGGTGTTGACCGAGGGCGTCCATTCAGGTGCCGGCTCGGGCGTCGCGCCCTCGGTGTTCCGCATTGCGCGGACACTGCTGGCTCGTGTCGAGAATGACGTCACCGGCGACCTGCTGGTGGACGAAATGCACGCGGACATTCCAGCGGCGCGCCTGTCCCAGGCGAGGGCCGCGGCTGGCGTGCTGGGTTCCCAGGTGGTTGGCAGGATTCCATTCGTGCCCGGCGCCCGGCCGCTGACCGATGCGCCCTACGAACTGATTCTGAACACCACGTGGCGGCCGACACTCTCCGTCACCGGAGCTGGTGGACTGCCGACGCTCCAGAATGCGGGCAACGTGCTGTTGCCGCGCCTGGATCTCAAGCTCTCATTCCGCCTGCCACCCACGAATGATGCTGCCATCGCCGCGGCGGCCGTCAAGAAGCTGCTGGAATACGACCCGCCTTACGGTGCGCGCGTCAGCTTTGACGTCGGTTCGTCACTCGCAGGCTGGAACGCGCCCGCGCTCGCGCCGTGGCTGGAGCGATCCATGCGTGAGGCCTCCAACGCCACATTCGGGCACGACACGATGTATCTGGGCACGGGCGGCAGCATCCCGTTCATCGGCATGCTGGGTGAACGCTTCCCGAACACGCAGTTTCTCGTGACTGGCGTACTGGGGCCGCACGCCAATGCCCACGGCCCGAATGAATTCCTGCACCTGGACTACGCGCAGAATCTCACGGTCTGTGTCGCCAAGGTGCTCGCGGACCACAGTCTTCAGACGGTGGGTTAAGGCAGGCGGTGGGCCGAGGCGCGGATCTCAGCGACGCGCCAGCGGGCTTGGCTCGGACAGCTTCGAGATTTCATCCCAGGCCTGGCGATAGCGCTCTTCCGCGGCAATCGCGGCATCCGGCCCCAACGCGGGGTATTCGGCCGCCAGCGCAGCGAGCTGTGTGACCTTGGGTGGCCGGCCCTTGGGAAACCGGCCTCGCTCGGTGAACACGATGCGGCCTTCGACCGGCACGTCGCCGGCATGCTGGCGCACCGCCGCGACGCGATCATAGAGCGCTTCGAGCGGATTCATGAATGTCGAGCGCGCGATGCCATTCATGACCGTCCATTCGTGCATGTGTTCGCCGCCGAAAACGACACCCGCCACGTCGCGCAGGTCGATGACCAGCAACCCGCGCCCGGTCATCAACAGGAAATCCAGGTGCAGGTGACCGCCGCTTCCGTCCGGCACGACGATGTCACGCAGCGCAGCCAGTGCGATGGATTCGACGGTCTTGACGAGCCGGCGCCGGGCGCGGCTGTGGCGCCAGCGCCTGACACCCGCGATGACACCAAGCATCATGAGCGCCACCAGCGTGACGCCGAGCACGACCTGGATGATGAGATTCTCGGTGCTCATGCCGCCAACAACCGCTCGCGCAGCCTGTCGAGATTGGCGTCGATTTCCTCGCGCGCGACCGGCCGATCCAGCAGGCGCGCAAGCGCCGGAGGCGGCGCGATTGCCCGACCCAGCAGTGGCCCGACGGTTTCCTGAAACTTGGCGGGGTGGGCTGTGGCGACCAGGACCCAATGTGAATCCCGCCGCTCTTCATCCGTCAGCATGCGATAGGCCTGGGCCGCGGCCGCGCTGTGCGGGCAGAGCGTCAGCCCCGACTGACGGTATTCGGACTGGATACCCTTGCGGATCGCGTCATCTCCTATCGACACCGCACGGATGCGGGCCGTCATTGTCGCGTGGTCCCGATACAGGAATCTGAGCCGCTCGATATTGCTGGGATCGCCGACATCCATCGCACTGGCGATGGTAGCGATGCTGGGGCGCGGCCGCCATCGGCCGTCGGCCAGGAAATCCGGAACTGTGCGATTCGCATTGTGCGCGAGCACGATTTCACCGATCGGAAGGCCGAGTTCCCGCGCCCAGACGCAGGCGACGGCCTGCCCCAGGTTGCCGGACGGGAGCACAAAATTGGCAATTGCGCCCTCGGCCTCGCGAATCCTGAGACTCGCCGCCGCAAAGTAAGTGATCTGTGCCAGCAGGCGGCCGATGTTGATGCTGTTGGCGGAGGACATTGGCAGCGCATCCCGCAGCCGCCCATCCCGGAAGGCTTCCTTTGCGAGACGCTGGCAATCATCGAAGCTGCCACGAACTGCAAAGCTCTCGACATTGGCGTCCCAACAGGTCAATTGCCGCTCCTGCAATGGCGACACCCTGCCTGCCGGATAGATCAGCACGACGCGGAAGCCGGGCCGCCGATGGAAGGCCGCGGCAACCGCGCCGCCGGTATCCCCGGATGTCGCGACGAGGATGGTCAAGGCGCGCGGGTCCGGTCGCGGGATCCGCGCCAGGCAGGCAGCCAGGAACCGGGCGCCGAAGTCCTTGAAGGCCGCCGTCGGCCCGTGATACAGCTCGAGTATCGAGAGCCGCTCCGCGCCGCCGCCGACCGGCCTTAGCGGCGCCGGAAAGTCGAAGGCCTCGGTCGCGATGGCCGGCAGCAAGGCGGCGAGTTCATCCCCCTCGAAAAACGGAGCCAGCAGCCGCTGAGCGAGGAGATCGAGCGTCGCGGTGCTCGCCATCGCCCGGGCTGCCTGTGCCGGCAGTCTGGCGGGCACATAGAGTCCGCCGTCCGCCGCAATGCCTTCCACGAGCGCGCGCGACAGCGGCACCTGCAAGCGCTCGTCGCGGGTGCTGCAGACATTCATTGGCGCTCCACCACACGCGCGCCTTCTTCGCCGATCTGCGCGATCCAATGGTCACAGGCAAGACCCTGCCGTTCAAAGGCCCGCAGCATGGCCGAGCCAATCGCCTCAGCTTGCGATTCCAGGGCCCAGGCAAAGACGCTCGGACCGGCTCCGGAAATCGAGCAGCCCAATGCACCCCCCTCCAATGCGGATCGCTTGACCTCTGCGAAGCCGGGAATGAGTCGGGCTCGCTGCGGCTCGATGAGGACATCTTCGAAGGCGTTGCGTATCAGGTCCAGGTCATTGGTGTAGCAGCCGGCCAGGAAGCCGGCCAGATTCGCGGTCTGCCAGACGACGTCGGATAAATTCACGGTGCGATTGAGGATTGCACGTGCCTCGCGCGTGGACAGGTACAACTGCGGGTGGACCAGGACACAGCGGATTCCGGGCGGTACCGGGATCTGCTTGATCCGCGGATTGTCGATGCCGACCGTGAGCACCAGCCCACCGAATAGCGATGGAGCGATATTGTCGGCATGCAGTGAGCCGCTCGCGACGGCTTCGCCCTGGATCGCGTGCTTCAGGAGCTCGAGGCGCGTCAGCGGCTGGTTCAGCAGTTCATTGGCCGCTACGACCGCGGCGACGGCGGAGGCAGCCGAGCCACCGAGACCGGAACCCAATGGAATGCCCTTTTCGATCGCCAGGTCGATGCCGAACGGCAGTGTCTGTGACTCCACGAGTGACAAGACGGCCTTGCCCGCCGTATTGCGAGCCACCTCGACCGGCAATTCAGCTGCGATCCCGGTGATCTCCGTGATGCGCACACCCGGCCGCGCGACGCGGATTGCGCGCACGCGGTCACCAATGGCCGGAAATGTATGGCCCAGGATGTCAAAGCCAATGCCGACATTGCCGACCGTGGCCGGCGCAAAAGCGGTTGCGGATTGCAGGGACACGTCAGCTCAATGACGATGCGCGTGCCAGCGCCGCAGCAGGGCGGCGCCGCCCGGTATCCGCAACAGCCACAACAGCACCCGGACCGCAAGGCGATCCGAGGCACTCAGCCTGAAGGGCCGGTGCAGTGGATCGTAGAGAGCCGGAAATTCCTCGAGTTGCTCGACCGCGAACGCGCGGAACTCGAACCGTCCTTCCGTGCAGCGGATGCGCCAGCTTCGCGGTACCTGATCGGGATCACCGACAGCATCGACGACGGGACTTGTCAGTACCTTGGGTAGCTCCGGACCTTGATACCGGGCGATGATGAGCCGTCGCCTGCGATTGCCCGCATCGTTTCGATACCTTAGCGGGTCCGCGGGGCGGCCTGGTTCGATGCAATAGACAAGCGACTTACCGGATTCGGGCATCGCGGGACTATAGACAACCGCAGGCGCCACAACCACCCGCGTCAATACGGCATGATTCATGTCATGACTGAGCGCCCCAGGCTCGCGGAACTGATGGCCTGCCCCGCCTGCGGCGGTCGGCTGACGGGTTCCGGCTGTCTCAGCTGCCGTCTGGACTTTCCGACGGTGGGCGGTATCCCGTGGCTGATGCCGGAACCGCGCATCGCGCTGATCGAATGGCGCGGGCGCCTCCACTACCTGCTGACGCATTACGCGACCGAGGCCGGACGCCGGCGCGCGGCGCTGGCGCAGGATTCGTTGAGCGTCCTGACTCGGCGGCGCCTCGAGCATGTCGCAGCCGCGTTGGACGACCAGGCAAGCCGGATTCGCGAATTGATGACACCGCTCGGCCTTGCGGCTCGCAATGAAGCTCATGCGGTACATGTGGCACTCGGAACGGAGCTGCCGCTCAATCAGGGGCTCTCGAGTTACTACACCAACCTGCATCGCGACTGGTGCTGGGGCGATGCGGAAAACGCCGCGGGACTTGCCGCGGTCATGGGCGCGTTGCCTGAAGGCCGGCGGCCAGAACGCGTGCTGGTGCTGGGCGCAGGTGCAGCGCGACTGGCCTGGGACTTCCACTGCGCCATGCAGCCGGGCCTGACAGTTGCGCTCGATTTCAATCCGCTGTTTCTGCTTGCGGCCCGCCGGATCCTGGATGGCAAGGCGCTTGAGCTCTACGAGTTTCCGATCGCGCCACGAACCATCGCGGATCATGCTGTGCTGAGGAGACTTGAAGCTCCCACATCCACGCCGGCCGGTCTTGAGCTATTGCTGGCCGATGCGTCCTCGCCACCATTCCAGCCGGGTTGCTTTGATATCGTATTGACACCCTGGTTTGTCGACGTGGCCGGCGAGCCGGTCGCACGCCTGCTGCAGCGGATCAATCGGCTGCTTGCTCCGGACGGGCTGTGGATCAATCACGGCTCGCTTGCATTCGCTGATGGCGCGCCGGGCGATGCGCTCTCACTGGAGGAGCTGCTTGACGCGCTGCCCGCGGCAGGCTTCGCGCAAACCGAAGCTCGCGAAGCACAACTACCCTATCTTTCATCCCCTGCGAGCCGGCATGCGCGTCTGGAAACCGTGATCACCTTTGCCACGCGCAAGGAACGGGACATCGAGGCGCCAGCGCCTGGCCGCTCAGTGCCGGACTGGCTGCGGCAGAGCGATCTGCCGGTGCCGGCGCTGCCGCAATTCCGCGCGCAATCGCTTTCGACACGTGTCTACGCCTTCCTGCTCGCGATGATCGACGGAGAACGCACGATCCGGGACATGGCGCGACTGATGGAGCAACAGAAATTGATGACCGCCGCGGACGCTGAACCGGCCATCCGGCGCTTCCTGATGCGTGCGCTGGAGCAGGCAGATCAGCGGCCTGGATTCTGAGCTCGCGGGCTTGATGCTCGAATACTACCCGCAGATCAAGCTGGTGCACGTGATGGCCGTATTCTCAAGCGGCGCGCTGTTCCTGACGCGAGGCCTGATGGTGCAGACTGGCCGCCAGGTTTGGGCAATGTCCGCGATGCTTCGCTACCTGAGCTACACCGTCGACACAGTGCTGTTGGTCGCGGCGTTGATGCTTCTGGCGATCCTGCCGGCTGCGATTTACTCAAATGGCTGGCTCACGACAAAAGTCGTGCTGCTGCTGGTTTACATCGTGCTTGGCAGTTTTGCGCTGAAACGCGCCGCGACACAGCGCAGGCGTCTCGGGTTTTTCGCCGCAGCCCTGTTGACCTACGCCTTCATGCTGATGATTGCATGGACGCACCAGCCGCTGGGAGTGTTTGCGGTGTGGCCGGGCGGCCGTGGCGGGATTGATGCAGGCTAGAAACGGGCGCTGTAGCTCAGCATCAACCCGTCGTGGACCGGCATGACTGCAAGTTCCTGCATGCGGCCGCCTTCAGATTCCACGAATGCATTCCGGAAGAAATTTGCGCTGAAGTTGCCGAGCGCGATGCTGAAGAGCGTATCCGAAGGATAGTGCGCCCCCGCCTCCACACGTGCCCAGGCCGTGGCGATGGTCAGCGCATCCAGTCCGTAAGTGATTCTCCGCCGGGCAGCCGCAGTGATGTCGAAGTATCCGAGGTTGCGCGCTGCCAGACGGCCGTAGGTCGTGGCGCTCGTCGTGTGTCCGGAGGGAAAGCTCTCGGTGTTGGTGCGCGAGGGGCGCATCCGCCCGACTTCAGCCTTGAGCACACGCGTGATGCCATTGGCCACGCCAACGGTGGCCAGGTCCATGGCATAGCCTTTCGCCTTGTTGACCAGCCAGGTGCGAGCCTCTTCGCCACTGGGCACCAGCAGCACCGTGACACCATGCGAAACCACGGCAGCGCTGCGCAGGCCATCGCTCCAGTTCGCGGCGCTGCGCGGGGAGCCGAAAATCGGCGTCTCGCGTATCGCCCAGGCCGAAACCTGCCGGTCCCAGCCATTGATCTGCAGCCCGGCGGCGCCGGCGAGCGGCGCCCAGACCCACGGATCACGCGCAGCTTCCACCGCGGCAGCGCGCACGCGCTCCCAGCCAGGCGAAATCGTCACGTCTTCGCCCCAGCGGCGGGCACCGGGCAGCGCAGCGCAGCCCGTCAGGCACATCAACAGGAGAATCCAGACGAGAGGAATGCGCAGAGCTTGTCTCCGGAAGCCGTGTGCCGCGGACGCAGGTACTTATTGGCCCGGAGTGCACGGCTGTCAAGCAATCATAGATGTCGGCAACACACTTCCATTTGCTCTCGGTAAACACCGACGTCAATCGAATTGATCTGGTTCAAACTGAAGTAGCCGGTACCGGGGTCCGGGCAGCGCCCGAACCCCTTTCCGCCCGTACCCCGCGCCTATCCGAGCACCACCTGCACGGCGTGCTCCAAACCGTCGTCTGACAACGGGATGGGCGTATCAGCCGAGAGCAGGGTTCCGTCCAGGCTGACCCGTGCTACTCCGCGGCAGACGCCTTTCGGATTCTCGACGGTGATCTGGTAGCGGGTGCCGCCATGACGATAGGTGATCTTGAAGCTCTTCCACTCCGCGGGAATGCAGGGATTGACGAAGAGGGCTGAACCCTGCTTGCGGAACCCGAGGATCCATTCCAGGCCCGCACGGTAGAGCCAGCCTGCAGCCCCGGTATACCAGGTCCACCCTCCCCGGCCCACGTGCGGACGTTCGGAATAGACATCGGCAGCCACGGCGTACGGCTCCACTTTGTAGCGGTGAATGTTCGCACGACGACTCGCATGATGAATGGGGCTCAACAGGTTGAAGAACTCGACGGCTTTGCCACCCTCGCCGAGCATCGCAAAGGCCATGACTGACCAGGCTGCAGCGTGGGTGTACTGCCCGCCGTTCTCGCGAATGCCGGGAACGTATCCCTTGATGTATCCCGGGTCCAGTGGTGTTCGGTCGAATGGCGGGGATAAGAGCAGCATCAGGCGATCGTCCCGGCGAATCAGCCGTTGCTCGACCGACTCCATCGCCTGACGCGCCCGCCGCTCGTCACCCGCTCCCGTGATTACCGCCCACGACTGGGCAATTGAGTCGATCTGGCATTCTTCGCTTTGTGCCGACCCGAGCGGCGTACCGTCATCGAAGAAGGCGCGCCTGTACCACGCTCCGTCCCATGCCTCAGCGTCCAGTGACGCCGCGAGAGAGGCGGCAGTTGTGCGCCAGCTTGCCGCACGCTTGCGTTCGCCACGCAAGTCAGCAAGCTCCGCGAACTCCCGAAGGTTCGCGAGAAGGAACCAGCCCATCCAGACGCTTTCGCCCCGGCCCTCGTGGCCAACACGGTTCAGGCCGTCGTTCCAGTCGCCAGTTCCAATCAATGGGAGTCCGTGGGCGCCCAAGTCGAGGCTCCGGTCCAACGCGCGCGCGCAATGTTCGTACAATGTTGCGCAGTCCTCCGACTCCGTCGGCTGGAAGTAAGCCTCCTCCTGGCCCGCTTTCAGGGTCGGCCCCTCGAGCCACGCAATCTCCTCGTCGAGCACCGCTCCGTCATCGGTCGTCTGGAGATAGTGGACTACTGCGTACGGCAGCCAGAGACGATCATCGGTGATGCGGGTGCGAACCCCGCGGCCGGTCGGAGGATGCCACCAATGTTGAACATCCCCTTCGCGGAACTGACGCGCAGCGGCTCTCAGTATGTGCTCGCGCACGAGGTCGGGCCTCGCAACTGCCAACGCCAGGACGTCCTGGAGCTGATCGCGGAATCCAAACGCTCCTCCGGATTGGTACAGCGCGGAGCGGGCCCACATCCGACAGGAAAGTGTCTGATAGAGAAGCCAGCGATTGAGAAGGAGATTCATCGCAGGATCCGGCGTTTCGACCTGCACCGTTTCCAGGACCCGATTCCAATGCTCCTCAACCTCGCGCAATACCGTGTCGCAGTTCAGTGCACGGTATCGCTCGATCAGGGACCGGGCCTCATCAGGACCAGCCGCCTGGCCGAGCAGGAACAGCACATCGGTCTGTTCTCCCGGTTCGAGTTCGACCGTCGTCTGCAGAACAGCGCACGGATCCAGACCGGCTCCGGTCTTTCCTGACAGCTTCTCCCCCCGCTCCAGTGACGCGGGATGAGCAAGACTCGCATTTCGACCCAGGAACTCTCGACGGTCACCGGTCCAGGATGTCTGGCGGCCGGCCATGTCGGCGAATGCGATCCGGTTTGCGAACTCTCCGTTCCACGAATTCCGCGCAAAGATTGCCCGAGTCGTCGGCTCGATCTCGGTGACTACGAATGGTGCAGACCTGCTACGCGAAACGCCCAGCGCCCACTCCGCATAAGCCGTCACCGTGAGGCGCCGCTTGCTCTGCGAATTGTTCACGAGCGTCAGGCGGGAGATCTTGACGGAATCCTTCACTGGCACGAATTGCAGTAGATCCAGAGAGATGCCGTGGGACGTGTGCTCGAATCGACTGTAACCCTGGCCGTGCCGGATGACATAGGGCCAGGGCTCCTCGCGGACCGGAAGACTGGTGGGCCCCCATACCTGACCGCTGTCCTCGTCGCTTACAAAGAAAGTCTCGCCGGGGGTGTCACTGACAGGATCGTTCGCCCATGGCGTGAGCTTGTTCTCGCGGCTGTTCACGGACCAGGTGAAGCCCGAGCCCGACTCGGAGACCTGGAACCCGAACTCCGGATTCGCCACCACGTTGATCCACGGAGCCGGGGTCCACTGTCCCTCACCCAGGACCGTGACGTATTCGCGGCCACACTTCGTGAAGCCGCCGAGGCCATTGAAGAACTCCAGAGCCAGTGCCGGAGCGGAAACGGCCTCCGCTTTATCGCGCGGCGTTCGCAGACGCGACGGAACCGGTCCGGGCCGCGGTCCTTCCAGCCGAACCAACTGCTCTGCAAGCGTTCCCCGGTTTGCAAGGAGCACGACTCGTGACGTCGCGCTCAGGAGCAACTGGTCGCGCGCGGGCACGAGATCGGCCCGGAGCAGAAACACGGCTCCACGTCCTTTCAGCAGGACCTCTCCGGCAGCCTGGCTTGCCCGCACCATGACCTCGAGGGACTCCTGAAAATCCTGTGCGTAGGAAGCACCGCTCGCGTTGAGGATCACCAGATCCGCGGCGATTCCCTTCAGGTGCCAGTACTCCCGAGCGCGCAGCATCTGGCGGACGAGGTCGCGCTCCTCGTCCCGCTCGATGCGAACCATGGCAATGGGAAGATCGCCTGAAATCGCGTATGGCCAGAGACCTGAAGCACTATTGCGGTTCGCTGCCACCACCTGGGGTGCGGCGCGCAATGTCGGATCCGCGTACAGGAGGCGGTTCGCGAGACGCTGGAACAGGTGCGCTTCGTCCTGGCTGATCCTGAGGTGATGAAGCTGGACCTGCGCCTGCGTCCAGGCCAGCGAGCTCTCCCGCTCGAAAGTCGTCGGCTGGCGGTATTTCTCCGCGATTTCGAGCGCCTCTTCGCGGGACGCCGCCACCAGCGTCGTGAAGATCAGGCGCACCGTCCCGTCCCTTGGAATCTCGAGCCGCTGACGCAGGCTCACGATGGGGTCGAGAATCGCGCCTGCGGTGTCCGACAGCGGTCCTCCGTCGTTGACGGATAACGGAGACTGAATCCCGCGGCCCCGACCGAGAAAGCGCGCGCGGTCACTCTCGCACTGAACCGGCGTTGCCGGTTGCCCATCGACCGCGACGACATGAGCGAGCCAAACCTGACGCTCATCCGCCGAACGCGGGCGCCGCGTAGCCAGCAGGGTCCCGAGCTCGGGAACGAACTCCGTCTGCACGAAAAGATTCGAGAATGCAGCATGCGCCTCGTCCGCGGACTGGGGCGCCAGCACGACCTCGGCGTAGGAGGTAATGTCGATCTCACGGTCCCGATCCCCGACATTGGTCACCGTCAACTGGCGCAGTTCTGCGTCATCCTCGGTGGAGACCACGATTTCGAGAGTGATCGACAGCGACCCATTGCGCTGGATGATCTTGGCGCGGTCCTCGGCATAGACAACTTCGTAGTGGTCCATTTCCGTTCCACTCGGCTGGAAACCCGCAGACCAGACCTCACCGCTCCTGGTGTCGCGCAGGTAGATAAACGTGCCCCAGCAATCGCGGGTCGTGTCTTCGCGCCAGCGCGTGACGGCGAGATCATCCCATCGGCTGAATCCGGCGCCCGCGGCCGTGATCATCACGGTGTAGCGGCCGTTTGACAGCAGATGGGTGCGGGGCGTGATGTCGTGCGGCGACTCAAACCGCCGCAAGGTGGGAAGCGCGGAGTCGCGAACCAGCGGTGCGACCTGCACCTCCTCGCCCCGCGGCCGGGTCACGGCCACCATGCGTGGTGTCCGTTCCTGTAGCAGCAGTTCCGACGCCTGGACCATCGGATAGGAATGAAAGCGTCTCTGAGTCACCCCGTCATGAATCACGTTCCCAAGGGAGACGATCGTCATTCCCTGATGGTGGGCCATGTAGTTCCGGACCACGGCCACCTTGGCGTTTTCCGGCAGCTTCGATGGCGTGTAATCGAGTGCTTCATAAAACCCGTAGACGCCGCGGGCCCCTGCCTTCTCGAGACGCGCAAAGTTGTCCAGCGCGGCCTTGGGCTCCAGCATCGCTGCCAGCGCGGTTGCGTAGGGAGCCACTACGACGTCCTCGAACAATCCTCGCTTGAGTCCCAGACCCGGTACGCCGAAATTCGAATACTGGTACGTCAGTTCCACGTCCCTGAGGTTGTGGCCTGATTCGGAGACCCCCCACGGGACTGCCCGCTCGGCACCGTACTGGATCTGTCTTGCTACAGCGAGATGGCAGGTCTGATCCAGAATGCTGCGGGAAGGCTGCCGCATCACCAGGAGCGGCATCAGGTATTCGAACATGGAACCCGACCAGGATACGAGGGCGGCACCGCGCCCCACCGGAGTGAGCGCACGACCGAGCAGGAACCAGTGGCGCGGCGACACGTCGTTCTTGGCGATGGCCACGAAGCTTCCCAACCGCGCCTCCGACGCCAGCAGGTCGTAACAGCTCGAATCGAGCGCACCGGCGGCAACCCGATACCCGATTGCGAACAGCTTGCGCGTGGAGTCGAACAGGAAGCCGAAGTCCATGGCCTCGACCATCCGTTCGGCGCGCAGTGCGAGCGCGGAGAGTCGGTGCCCGATGGCAGTCTCCACCTTCTGCGAGTCGTCCAGATCCTCGAGGAGCTGGGCCGCCTCGATGTCGCGGACGTGGCTCTGCACGCATTCCTTCAACTTCATCGCCCAGTTCAGGATTTCGGAAGGCGAATCCTTCTCAGCGGTGCCCGCGAGCGTGCGGGTGATATCCAGAACATTCTCTGCCTGCGATTCCAGGGCGTTGAGCCTGCTCATCCATCCGGAAACCGATGTCGGCGGATCATCAACCAGGCCGCGCATCCTCTCCACCGCTTCGTGCAGATGAGCCACCGTAACCGTCTGTGCACGGCCAGGAAGCTTGACCCGCTTTTCCTCATCGACCAGGAGCTCGAGGGCATCGCAGATTCCTTCCAGAACCTCAGGGCAGAAAGAGGGGCGATGGATGAATTCGCGACAGGCTTGCGCCACAGCGATCAAGTGCCCGGCCAGGTTGCCGCTATCGACCGTGGAGACGTAGACGGGATCGAGCGGCCGGAGATCGTGTACGTCGTACCAGTTGAAGAAGTGGCCGCGGAGACGACGCAGGTTCTTCATGGTTTCAAACGTGTCCTCGATCCGCTTCGCCGTGTCCAGGATCCCGATCCAGCCGAAGTCGTGCGCAACCGTCGTGCTCAGCAGATAAAGTCCGATGTTCGTGGGCGACGTACGGTAGGCAATGACCGGCTCCGGGTCCTCCTGAAAATTGTCCGGCGGCAGCGCATGCCCCTCCGCATTCACAAACGTCTCGAAATAGCGCCACGTGCGGCGGGCGACAAGTCGCATCGAACGCGTCTCGTTGGGTGTAAGGGCCTGTTCCTCGACGAGCCTGGGCGGGATACTGATTCGCCAGGCGAAGGCGGGAGACAGCACCCACAGCAGAACCAACGGCGTGGCCGCCGGCCAGGCTGCGGGCTTCAGCGCGACGACCAGGATTCCCGCCAGCACGGCGAGGACGACACCCCCGAGCAGGTGCCGGTAATAATGTGCGAGCTCAAGATCGACACCGTATCCCGCCTGCGCGGCCGGTACCCATTCGAGCAGGTTCCGTTTCCTGATGTAGAGCCGCGCGAGCGCGCGCAGGATGGCATCTGTGATGAACCATGCCCTGAAGGCCAACATCGTGACGGACAGGAACATCTGGGAAACGGCCACGATGAAGTCCTGGCCCAGGGTGCGCAGCTGGCCATGCCTCGCGATGCCCCAGCGCCGCGGCACGAGGCCATCGAGCACTGGAATAAGGGCCGGCACCGCGATGGATCCGGCAAAGAGACCCATTCCGAGAAGCGGAGGAATGCCAGGAAGGATCCACGCTGCGATGACCAGCAGGAACGACGACGGCGCCGAGAGGCTTCGGCGAATGTTATCTACCATTTTCCATCGGCTGCGACCGGGAATGCGAGCCTTCGACCTTCGGCCGGCGGCGTCGCGCGCATGGCCCAGGATCCATGGAAGGAGTTGCCAGTCTCCCCGTACCCATCGATGCCGGCGGCGCGCGGCCGCCTCGTAGTTGGACGGGAATTCCTCGAAGAGGTCCACGTCGGTCAGCAGACCGGCGCGCGCGAAAACGCCCTCGAAAAGATCGTGGCTGAGCAGCGAGTTCTCCGGGACCTTGCCTTCGAGCGCCGCCTCGAAGACCTCCACGTCATAGATTCCCTTGCCCGTGTAGGATCCCTCCTCGAACAAGTCCTGGTACACATCGGAGACTGCGGCTTCGTATGGGTCGACGCCGCCTGGACCCGAGACAATCCGCTGGAATGCCGTGCTGCCCCGTCCGGTGGGAAGGAACGGCGTGATCCGGGGCTGCAGGATCGCGTAACCTTCAACGACGCGGCCAATTCGTGGATTGAAACGCGGCCGATTTAACGGATGCGCAATAGCCCCGATCAAGCGGTAGGCCGTGCCCTTGGGAAGCCGGGTGTCGGCGTCCAGCGTGATGACGTAGCGCACGCCCTCCGGCACTTTGGGCGGCTGTCCGCCGATCGGAATGAATGTGGTGTCCGTGGCGCCGCGCAGCAGCCGGTTGAGCTCGTGCAGCTTGCCGCGCTTCCGCTCCCAGCCGATCCACTTGCCTTCCTGCTTGTTCCAAAGGCGCCGGCGGTGCAGCAGCAGGAACCGGTCGCCGCCTCCAGGCGGACCGTCGTGTCTCGTGTTGAGACGGCTCACTCCGTCCGCCAGCGCAGTAAGCAGTTCCTCGTCGCCGGGCATGTGCTCGTGGGGCGCGTCCAGCCAGTCTGTAATCAGCGCGAAATGCAAGTGTCCTTCGGGATTCGCGAGGTAGTGGACCTCGAGCTGCTCGAGTTGCTCCTCGATACTCGATTGGCTCGTGAGAAACGTCGGCACCGCGACCAGGGTTCGCATCTCCCGCGGCACGCCCTCGGTGAGTTCAAGCTTGGGGAGCCTCGTGGGTTGAAACAGGGCCGCAACCAGGCGATGCACGAGCGCCACTGTGATATCAGAGGCTGGAACCAGGCCGAGGACAGCCAGCAGGACCAGGCTCCGGGGGCCTGCCCCAGCAGCCGCGGCGATCGACAGGAACCCGTAGAGCTGGACCGCGGTGAGGGCAAGGATTAGCCCGAGGTATCCGAACACCGCGTAAGTGCGGTAGGCCCGTTGCAACCGCAGGCGCAGGTGCACGCGAAATCCCAGCTGTTGCTCGAATTTCCTCCTGCCCCTGGATACCAGATAGTAGCCCGGGTCATCCGCAGCGCGTTCCGGGCCGCCGAAAAGCCTCGGCACGATTCCAGAGGAATCGATGTCCACCCCGGCAGCGGATGAACCCAGTCGCTCCTCGACCGCCTTTTGCGCCAGACGCACAGCCTCCCGAGCCACCTCGATTTCCGGTTGGCCTGACCCACGAGACAGGATTTCGATCTGCCTGCGATACTCATCCCGTGTCGCAAAATCCATGGCCTCATACACCGGGCTTGCGCGCAGTTCTTCATCGACCAGGCTGACGCTCTCGAAGAATTCGAGCCAGTCGATTGACGACATCCAGCGCATGCTGGTGATGATGTTTCGCACGGTCGCGTTGGCTGCACCCTGGGAATGGTGCTCCCTGGCAACCACCTCGCCGGGCGACGTCCCTTGGGCAATCAGCTTCTGATTGAGCCAGACCAGCGCCGGCGTGATCGATTCGTCCTGGTCCCGAAGGCGCTGGAGCAGTTGGACCGCAAACGCACCGGCCAACAGTTTGTCGTCCAGCTGGCGGAGAACGACTTCGGTGTTCTCCGTCGGCCGACCGCTCAGTCCGAGCAAACGGTCCGCCAGTTCATCGGCCTTCGCCCGCGCATTACGAGCACGATTCACCTGGTCCGACAAGCGCCGCAGATTCTCCACCAGTGCCACCCGCAAATGTATGGGCACAGCCCAGATTTCGCCGATGCCGAGAGGCTGGACGCGCTGGTACGCCCGGATAAAACGAGCGAGAGTTTCCACCTCGAACCGTGTGTCGGTGTGGGCCACGTAGGCCCAGGCGATGCCATAGACACGCGGGCATCCTGCGAGATGACCCGCAGCAATTTTTGGCAGCCGGCGGTAGTAGCTCTTAGGAAGGTGGTCCCGTATCTCCCGGACCTGCTCATCGACAACGTGGAAGTTGTCAAGGAGCCATTCCTCGGCCAGCGTGATGTCGCGCTTCTCGCCTACCGCCTCGACAATGCTGTGATAGGCGTTGAGAAGAACGCGGCCATTGTCGCGAACCCTCGGAAGAAGGTCGCGTCCACGGGTGGGATTCTTTGTGACGCGATCGGCAGCCGCGAGGCTCTCGGCGTGTTGCTCCAGGCGCTCGACACCAAAAAGCTCGGCGCGAATCGGCTCGTCCACGTCGGTGATATTCATGATGATTGGCGCCACGGCCGAGCACAAGTCGCTCTCGTGGCGTGGCGTCCTGCACTAGTCAATTCATGGATCACTGTTGCTCGAATTCCCCTGGCGCCAGCTTTCGATGACGATCTTCGCATCGATCTGACTGCAGAACCACCCGCGGATCGAGCACTCGTCGCGAAATGTGCGGCTGAAGGCCTCGCCCGCCGCGCAGAAAAGAAAAGGCCCCTTGCGGGGCCCTTTCTTCTTCGGCACGTGTCCGCGCCGGCACGCGCCAGGGACCAGGGATCGTCGATGATCTGCACCAGTTTCGTCCGCCCGCCGGTTTCAATGTCAACGCCCGGACTCAGCGGCATGAATTCCCTGGTGACAAGGCAGTTGCCCTTGCAGGACGCGGCTGGCGTGGTGGCGGATTCATGAAGCATGCCAGTTGGCTCATAAACCGCCAAAGATTGTTCCTTTTCAATTCCTTGAATCATTGCGCCGTCTTGAAACAGCCTTCTGTGATTGTCTGGTTGCCGCCCTCCTCAATCGTTGCCGCGTGCGCGGAATTGGCGCGTTGGTTGGCGAGTTTAGCCACCCGGACGAGGTTCTAGGCAGGACTTGGTAGCGGGGACAGCATTGCGGAATTCTCAATACGCGTGCGACTGTAGGACTTAGGCTGCGACTTGCGCAGCTACCTAGCCAGTCTTCCCAAAATATGAAGACCGATCGGCTCACCTCGCACACCCAGTTCAGTTTTTTGTTCGACGCGAGCGCGACTTCCTGCGCTGCTCCCCTGCGTACCAGATCGATCGCTCCGACGCGCCAAGCGACCTCCTGTCCTCTTCATCGCTGCGCCGATCGGGATACTTCTTGAAGCGGCACCGGCACTGCTGCGGCATCGAGCAATCCGGTAATGGCAGTCTCGGCACTTCGACGGCGAGTTTCCTGGTGCCTTTCAGCGACTTGACCTCGGAACAGCAATCGCTTGCCGTGATAATCGCAACGGCCGGGTAGCTTTTCATATCCGCCCTTTATGTTCTGGCCAACGCTGCCAAATGTGGATTCAAGTTTCGGCGAGTCAGCCTGCCAGGACTGTGACAGCGTGCCGATTTACCGAACAACGCGACTTCGCAAGCTGCTGGCGTGACTCGGCGCGAATAGCATTGACCGCGCAGAAGGAGAAATGCGAACGGGCCAGCTACTTGGCGCAACCAGTTAGTCCCGGGAGCGCTATCCGTGCAACGATCGTCGTCATGGACGACTGCTTGTTCCTGCATAGGCTGCGCATTCAATAACGAGCTGCGCATCAGACCATAGAGAAACCCGGTGCGGGGCCGGGGTTCCAGAAAGATTGGTTGCGGGGACGTGAGTTACATTTCTCACAGCCTTGATTTCGTGGGCTTGGATGGAGGTCCCACGGTGACATTCGCGAGGAAGGAGTCCGAGACTCCCGGAATCTGCACTCCAAGTTGGCCCCCGCCGCTCAATCATGCGATTACCCAGCAAATGATCTAGCAAATAGATGAGAAATATTTCGTAACCAGTTGATTTGGTGGGCCGTGATGGGATCGAACCATCGACCAACTGGTTAAAAGCCAGATGCTCTACCACTGAGCTAACGGCCCTGCGCAGGCGGCGCGAATGATACAGGAGCGACTGCAGCCAATCATCCTGCGGTGAGTGCTTCCAGCAATTCCCGCCATGCAACCAGGTAAGCATCGAGATCGGTGAATCGTGCACCGAGGCCCTCGCTGACCCACAGCGGCAGGTGGTGATAACTGCTGCGATGCCAGGCCATCGGCACGCCATTGGGCATCACTGCCTGGGCGCGCTGCCACAACGCGAGCGAGAGCGGACGGGCCGCGTGGAAGCGGGCGTCTTCTCTTTGCTTGAGCTCGCGAACGCGCGCGTGATCGATCAATGAAGGCGCAGGCATCCGTTCAGCCTGGACCTTTATAGCGCGTCGGGTCCGCGATGCCGGCCTGTTCGAATCCCGCCCGCCGCAACCGGCAGGAATCGCAGCGGCTACAAGCCAGTCCATCCGCGTCCGGCTGGTAGCAGGAGACCGTCATCGAGTAATCGACACCGAGTGCGACGCCACGGCGGATAATTTCCGCTTTCGTCAATTCGATCAGCGGGGCTTGAATGCGAATCGCGGCGCCCTCGACGCCCGTCTTCGTTGCCAGATTTGCAACCTGCTCGAATGCCGCGATGAACTCAGGGCGGCAATCCGGGTAACCCGAATAGTCGACGGCATTGACGCCGATGTAGATGTCGTGCGCGCCGAGCACTTCGGCATAGCCGAGCGCACAGGCCAGGAATATTGTGTTGCGCGCCGGAACATAGGTGACGGGAATGCCATTGCCCGGCTGTTCCGGCACGGCGATACGGTCATCGGTGAGTGCAGAACCGCCGAATTCACCGATCGGCATTACGAGAGTGCGATGCTCAATGGCACCCAGCGCGGTCGCGACACGTCGGGCAGCCTCAAGCTCCACCCGGTGGCGCTGGCCATAATCGAAGCTGAGGGCATGGCAGCGATGGCCTTGCTCGCGCGCGATTGCCAATACTGTCGCAGAGTCCAGGCCACCGGAGACCAATACGACAGCCGCCATTCCGGCGGCCTGCAATTCAGCGGCCAGGCGTGTCTCCCCACAGAACCTTGTGCAACTGGAGCTGAAACCTGACCGGCAGGCGGTCGGCCAGGATCCAGTCGGCGAGCTGCGCGGCCGGCAATTGCAGGTAGCTCGGCGAGAACAGGACCGCGCATTCCGAGTCAAGGCGGCGCGACCGCACCAGTTCGCGGCTCCATTCGTAATCGCCACGGTCACAGATCACGAACTTCAGCAGGTCGTTGCTGCGAAGTCGCTGTGTGTCGAGGTCCAGATTGCGCTGCGACTCGCCGGAACCCGGCGTCTTGACGTCGATGACCCGCACGACGCGCAAATCCACGACGCTCGCATCGATCGCGCCACTGGTCTCCAGCGACACCTGCAATCCGGCATCGCAGAGCCGCGCCAGCAGCATGAGACAGCCTTTCTGCGCAAGTGGCTCTCCGCCGGTCACACAGACATGCCGTGCGCCCGAGGCCAGTGCCTCGTCTATCAGAGCATCGAGACCGCGCCATTCACCGCCGTGGAAAGCGTACGCGGTGTCGCAGTACTGGCAGCGCAGCGGGCAACCGGTCAGGCGGATGAAAAATGTGGGCCAGCCGACTGCATCGGCCTCGCCCTGCAGCGAATAGAACGTCTCAGTGATCTTGAGACGCGCCGCAGCCGCATTGGGTGCGGAGGAAGTGGCAGCCGCCTGACCCTGCATAGCGCCTCCTCAGCGCCCTTCGGCTGTCATGCGCTTGAGGCGTTCGGCCGCTTCCACGGCAGCGGTCGACTCCGGGTAATCCTTCGTGACACGTGCGAGTGCCGTGCGCGCGATATCGAAATGACCGAGCTCGTAGTGACAGTAACCGGCCTTCAGGAGTGCGTCGGGCGACTTGCGGGCACCCGGGAAGCCGATCAGGACACCCTCGAATGCCGAGAGCGCCGCAGGATAATCGCGCTTCACGTAGTGCACCTCACCAAGCCAGTACTGCGCATTCGACGCCAGCTCGTGGTCGCGGTGCTCTGCAAGAAACGCCGAGAACGCCGCCGCCGCCTCATTGTAGCGGCCCTCTTTCAACAGGTTGAACGCCGCCTGGTAATCGGCATCCGGTCCGGCAGCAGGTGTCGCGGACTGAGCGGCTGCCAATGCCGTCTCGGATGCGCGCAGGCGTGTGTCGAGATCGACGTACTGGTCGCGCTGCTGGCGGCGAGAGACTTCGAGATCATGCTGCAATTTCTCGAGCTCACCGCGCAATGTGCGCACTTCGGCGCTGAGTGCAGCGAGTTGGCGTGACATCTCGAGCAGAGCCTGGCTGTCGAGCTTCTGCTCGACGGCGCCCATGCGTTGTTCGAGAGCGCCGATGCGCTCGCCCTGCGACTGCGCGATGGCCGGTGTGGCTGCCAATGCAGCGAGCACAGCCGCCGCGAGACTGGCTGATCCTGCGCGCTGCATGCGCTCAATGCCCGTAAACGATTTCGACGCGCCGGTTCTTTTCATAGGCGGCCTCATCGCTGCCCTCGACTGTCGCACGTTCCTCGCCATAGCTGACGGTCGTCAGCTGGCCGTCGGCCGCGCCCTCGAGCATCAATGCGCGCCGCACGGCCTGCGACCGCCGTTCGCCCAGCGCGATGTTGTACTCACGCGATCCACGCTCGTCCGTGTGGCCCTCGAGCCGGACGCGAGCTGCGCCGAACGCCGCCATGTGCTTCGCATGGGCCCTGATGACGCTCGCATATTCCGGACGGATCTCGCTGCGGTCGAAATCGAAGTAGATCACCGTCGCAAGCCCGGCCGGAGCGCTCGTGGCACTGCCGCCAGCCCCCGCATCCGGCAGATTGCGTGCCTCCCCCACCTGGCCTTGATTGCCCGCACCGGCGGCACCGGCGTCCTGGGGTGCGACAGTTTGCGGTGGTGACTCGGGCACCGTGGTCGGTTTCTTCGGGCAGCCGACCAGCAGCAGGCTGCCGGCGGCGATCATCAGGATGGGCATCAGTCGCATCGTAAAAACTCCTCTACATCAGGCTTGTATCAAAACACGCCGCGGCTTACCGCGCACGTTCAGTAAACGAATGGAGACCAGGCCGGCTCGCGGACCTCGCCCGCGGATGCCGCCAGGCGCTGCTGGATGCGGCCATCGATCGATACGAGGGCCAGCACGCCGCGTCCGCCTTCGCGGGTCGCGTAGATGATATCGGCCCCATTCGGAGCGAAAGACGGTGATTCGTCGAGCTGGCCGTTGCTCAGGATGCGCACAACGCCATGTTCCAGGTTGACGGCGGCGATCCGGTAGGCGCCGCGATCGAGTGTCACGACCGCCAGTTCACGCCCGTCCGGCGAGACCCGGGGCCGCGCATTGTAAGTGCCCTCGAAGGTAATGCGTTGCGGCCGGTCCCCGGCGGAGAGACCCAGGTGATAGACCTGCGGCGCCCCGGAACGGTCCGACGTGAAATAGAGCGAACGGCCATCCGGTGACCAGGCTGGCTCGGTATCGATGGATGGGTCATCAGTCAGGCGGCGCAGCTCCTGGGTCGTAAGCGTCAACAGATAGATATCCACATTGCCGTCGCGGCGGGACAGCGCAACCGCGAGCTGGTCACCGTCCGGCGACCAGGCAGGCGCGCTGTTGATCCCCGATCGTGCCGATACGCGGACCTGCTCGCCAGTCTTGAGCGTCTGCACATAGATCGCCGGCAGGCCGCTGTGGAAAGACACATAGGCGAGCGAGCGTCCATCCCGCGACCAGGCCGGTGACATGATCGGCTCAGGTGAATTGAATACGATGCGTTCGTTGGCGCCATCGGCGTCGGCAACGATCAGGCGGTAGCTACGGGCGGTCGGCGGTCCCTCGACGGCGACATAGGCGATGCGGGTCGCGAAGGCCCCACGTACGCCGAGGATGCGCTCGTAGATGGCGTCGGCGACACGATGGCTCGCAGGCAGCAACGCACCCTGGTCCGCCGGCAATGCGGTCCCCAGCAGGCGCTCGCCGGTCGCGACCTGGATCAACTCGTAACGCAACTCGAATCGGCCTTCCGGCATCCGTGCCAGCTGCCCGACAACCACGTAATCCACCTTGAGCATGCGCCAGTCGGTTGCGTCCACCGCGTCCGCCTGATGCGGGAACTCGATCATCTGGCTGCGCGGCAGCGCTCGAAACCGGCCGCTGCGCTCAAGATCCGCCTGCACGGTCGCTGCTACATCCCAGGCAGCGGCGCTGCCCCCTCCCCAGCCGAAAGGCACGATCGCGATCGGCACGGTTTCGGCCATCCCGCGCAGGATCTGCACGGTGAGCTCGGCCGCGGCCGGCGGCGACTGCAGGATCGCCAGCAGCAACACGGCAATCGAGCGGCGAATCATTTGCATCTTCAATCCCCTTGCCTGAATGCCAGCGTCACTTCGCGATCAAACAATTCCGGTTTTGGTGGCGGCGGCAGTGGCGAAGCATTCCGGATCGCATTCTCAATGGACTGGCGGAAGGCTTCGCCGCCACCACAGGCGCCAAACCGGACCCCGACCACTTCGCCGCCGGGGATCTGTGTCGCGAAAGCCATGCAGGTTGCTCCCGCGGGTGTACCAGGCGGCTTGAACCAATGCCTTTCGACATGCGCCTGGATGATCGCGATGTACTGCGCCTTCAGACCCTTGAAAGTCGCACCGGTTCGCTCTTCCTCCTCTGCGAGGCGCGCACGCAGGTCAGATTCACGCTCGGCCTTCAGGCGCGCTTCCTCGGCCTTTCTCTTCTGGTCCGCAGCGGCCTTGGCTCGTGCCTGCTGTTCGGTCTTTAGCTTGGCCGCTGCCGCCTTGCGGCTTGCCTCGGCTGCCGCCTGCGCCTTCTGTTGCTCGGCCTCCTGCGCGTCCAGCCTGCGCTGTCCCTCTGCCTGCTGCTCCTCGGCCTGCTTTTCGTTTTCAAGCTGCGCGAGACGTTCCTGTTCCTTGCGCTGAAGCGCGGCCTGTTTTTCCTGCCGTCGATCGTCTTCCCTGTGGAGACTCGCGGCCGCCTGCAACACCGCCTGGTTGACGATCACAGCCTCGATTTGCAGGCCCTGTGGCGGAAGTTCGTCCTCAGGCAGCACCAGACCCACCAGCAGCAGGCCGGCGATTGCCGCGTGCAGGGCAATGGACCAGCCGAATGGCGCCAGCGCGGGCCTGATCGCGACGCTCATCGCCGCCGCTCGAGTTCCTCGAGTGCGCGCATGGCCTTGGGATCCGTCAGGAAGCCAATTTTGGTTGCGCCGGCCTGTTGCAGCAGCACCATGCCCTGCACGACGCGGCCGTATGGCACGCGCTCGTCGGCCTTTATCAGCACCGGCGTTCCCTTGTCCCGGCCGAGCACGGCGGCTGCCCGCCGCGCAACCTCATCGGCTTCGATCGAAGCATCCTCGTCGCCACCGATATTGAGGTAGTAACGGCCGTCGCGATCCACCGACAGCACCAGTGGCTCGCGGTCCTTCAGCAACTCGGGATCCAGCGGCTGCGCGTTGGCGTCGGGAAGTTCGACCTGTACGCCCTGGGTCAGGAGCGGGGCCGTGATCATGAAGATGATCAGCAGCACCAGCATCACGTCGATGTACGGGACGACGTTGATCTCGCCCATCAGCTTGCGGCGACGCGGGTTGGCCGCCATTTCAGGCGCTTCGCGAAGCGGCGTGGCGTTGCAACAGGGTCGAGAACTCCTCCATGAATGTGTCGTAGCGGAGCTCGAGGCGATTGACCTTGTCTGCGTAGCGGTTGTACGCGACTACCGCCGGTATGGCCGCAAACAGGCCCATCGCAGTCGCGATCAACGCCTCCGCGATGCCTGGCGCGACCAGCGCGAGCGTCGCCTGCTGCACGTTCCCGAGGCCCTGGAACGCGCCCATGATTCCCCAGACCGTCCCGAACAGGCCGACGTAGGGGCTGGTGGAGCCGACGCTCGCAAGCGTTGCAAGGCTCTCCTCGAGCCGGTCAATCTCGCGCAGCTGTCCGACCCGCATCGCGCGCCGCACGCCTTCCAGCACCTGGTCCGGCGTCAGGCCGGTCTGTGTCCGCAGGCGCGTAAACTCGCCGAAGCCAGCTTCGAAAATGCCTTCCATGCCGACGGCTGCACCACCCCTGGCCTCAATCGAGCGATACAGCTTGCCAAGGTCGCCACCGGACCAGAAAGCGCCCTCGAACCGGGTGGCCTCGACCTGCGCCTCTCGCAGCAGCCGGCGCTTGCGGAAGATGATGGTCCAGGACACCAGCGAGGCGCCCAGCAGCAGCAGGATCACGAACTGCACGACGTAGCCGGCGTGCAGGATCAGCTGGAGAATCGAATGTTGATCGTTCAACGCCAGGATTCCCTATGGTTGGGCCTGCATGGACACCGGAAGAGGCCTGGGCTTCAGGCTATCCGAGTCCAGGCAGGCGGCACGGATCGTCGCACTGACCAGGAGTTCGCCATCGGCTGACCCGCGGCGGATTTCCTGAGTCATTGTCACCGAAGCCCCGCCTTTTTCCGTCACCAGGACCGAGACCTGCAATTGGTCATCAAATCGCGCCGGTCGATGGTAACGAATCTGCGCTTCGACCACGACAAACTGCAGACGTTCGTCGCGGATGAGCGTGGCCTGGTCCATGCCGATGGCGCGCAGCCACTCGCTGCGCGCGCGCTCCATGAATCGCAGGTAACTCGCGTGGTAGACGACGCCGCTGGCATCGGTGTCCTCCCAGTAGACACGTACCGGGAACATGAAGGCCCCCATGCGGGTGCCTACTCGCGAAACAACGGCAGGTTGCCGCCTGCCGTATCGGTCGGAGGCGGTTCCAGCCCGAAATGCCGCCAGGCGCTCTTCGTCGCAACACGGCCACGCGCGGTGCGCAACAGATAACCCTGCTGGATCAGGTACGGTTCGACCACGTCCTCCAGCGTGCCGCGTTCCTCGCCGAGGGTCGCCGAAAGGCTGTCGATGCCGACCGGGCCGCCGTCAAACTTCTCGATGATGTTCAACAGTAGCCGGCGATCGAGGATGTCGAGTCCCTGGCGATCGACTTCCAGCATGTCGAGTGCCGCTGCCGCGACCGCCTGGTCGATGTGCCCGGCGGCGCGGACTTCCGCATAGTCGCGCACGCGGCGCAGCAGCCGGTTCGCGATGCGCGGCGTGCCGCGCGAACGCTGCGCGAGAGCGATGGCGCCTCCGGCGTCGATCTCGAGTTCCAGGATGCGCGCAGCCCGCAGGATGATCAACCTGATGTCCTCCTCCGAATAGAAGTCCAGGCGCTGCACGATGCCGAAGCGGTCGCGCAATGGCGAGGTCAGGAGCCCCGCGCGGGTGGTCGCGCCGACCAGGGTAAATGGCGGCAGGTCGAGCTTGATCGAGCGGGCCGCAGGTCCCTCGCCGATCATGATGTCGAGTTGATAATCCTCCATCGCCGGGTAAAGGATTTCCTCGACGATCGGGCTCAGGCGGTGGATCTCATCCACGAACAGCACATCGCGAGGCTGCAGATTGGTCAGGATTGCGGCAAGGTCACCGGGACGTTCCAGCACCGGGCCCGAGGTCTGTCGCATGCCGACGCCGAGTTCGTTCGCAACGATGTGGGCGAGCGTCGTCTTGCCGAGGCCGGGTGGTCCGAAGATCAGCACGTGATCGAGCGCCTCGCCGCGTCGGCGCGCCGCTTCGATGAAGATGCTCATCTGCTCCTTGACCGCGACCTGGCCGATGAACTCGTTCATCTGCCGCGGGCGCACCGTGCGCTCGAGGGCCTCGTCCTCACGCGTGGGCAATGCCGCGACGACCCGGTCCTGTTCGATCATTGGCTCTCTTGTTACCTGGCGGCCGCCTGCAGGGCGCGGCGTATGAGTTCCTCGGTTCCGGCACCTTCATTGTCCACGGACTTGAGAAGCCGTGTCACCTCGCCCGGACGGTATCCCAGTGCCACGAGCGCCGCATAGGCTTCGGCCTCCGCGCCCCTGCCGTCGCCGCGCTGCGCTGCCGACGGCAACAGGCCAAGCGCCTTGATGCGATCGCGCATCTCGATCAGCAGCCGTTCGGCAATCTTGCGACCAATGCCGGGTATGCGGATAAGCGCGTCGACATCCTGGGCCTCGACGCAGGCCAGGAATGTCTCGACATTGATGCCCGACAGGAGCGCGAGTCCGATCTTCGGGCCGATGCCCGAGACGCGCAGCAGGTCGCGGAACAGGCGGCGCTCGTCCTCGGTCGCGAATCCGTACAGCAGGTGGGCGTCCTCGCGCACGACAAGATGGGTATGCAGGTGGACATCGCTGCCTAGCTCCGGCAACCGGTAAAACGTCGACATCGGCGCCTCGAGTTCGTAGCCGATGCCGCCGACATCGATGATCAGCGCCGGTGGCTGCTTGCGAACCAGCTTGCCGCGCAGGTAGCCGATCATCGCGCCCGTCCCGCCCGGCCATTCAGCCGCCCGCCACGGTGGTGCGCATGGCAAAGCGCGATTGCGAGCGCATCTGCTGCATCCGTCCCGATTCGCCCTTCGACCGCCAGCAGGGCCTTGATCATGTGCTGCACCTGCTTCTTCTCGGCGGCTCCGGTGCCGGTGATCGTCTGCTTGATCGCCCGGGGCGCATATTCGAAGACCTTGGCCCCGGAATGACAGGCCCCGCACAATGCGGCCCCACGCGCCTGGCCGAGCTTCAGCGCGCTGTCGGGATTGCGGTGCATGAACACGCGCTCGATGGCGACCTCGCCCGGGGCATAGGTGTCGACCAGTTCGCAGACATGCCGGTGGATCTCGAGGAGCCTGCCGGCCAGCTCGCCGCTGCCGACGCGGATGCAGCCGCTTGCAACGTAGCGGACACCTGATTGGCCGGCGTCCACGACCCCGTAGCCGGTGACGCGCGATCCGGGATCCAGTCCGAGAATTCGCAGCATGGAGGTTATGATACCGGCATTCCCACCGGCCCGGCACGCGCAGCAAAATGAAAACGACGACATCTGCGCCGCTTGCCGGCTCGACCATCCTGGCCGAACTGCAGGCGTCACTCGAAAAACACGCGACCGACGCGCCCGGCTGGCGGGCCGCCGTGTTGCAGGGAATCGAAGTAGCCGCAATCGCCGCCGCGCTCGATGCCGAGCGCGAAATCATTGCGGGAGCGCTGCTGCAACCACTGCTTGGCCACGGCCTGATGGAGGAAGCGGCGGCCGCCGCCTTGTTTGGCGAGCAGACTGCCCGGTTTGCCGCTCAGTTGAATCGGCTCGGCGAGTTCCAGGCCGGCGCGCAGTGGACACCTGACCGGGAGCTCTCGGCGGGCCAGGCGGATGCATTGCGCCGCATGCTGCTTGCCGTAGTCACAGATCCGCGTCTCGTGCTGGTCAGGCTGGCCGAACAGCTGCGCCGCATGCGCGGGGCGCGCAGCCTTGATGAGGCGGCGCGGCTCAGGGTCGCGTGGGAGACGCGCGAGATCTACGCGCCACTCGCCAACCGGCTCGGGATCTGGCAGCTCAAGTGGGAGCTGGAGGATCTCGCCTTCCGCTACCTCGAACCGGCCGACTACCGGCGCATCGCCGGTGAACTCAATGAAACACGTACTGACCGCGAGAAATTCATCGAGTCGGTCCGGAGCGAAATCATCACCGAACTGGAGCGTGTCGGTGTTGCCGCGGAAGTCATCGGACGTCCAAAGCACATTTACAGTATTTGGCGGAAGATGCGTCGCAAGGGCCTGGCGTTTGCCCAGGTGTTTGATATTCGCGCGCTGCGCATCGTCGTCGAGACGGTTGCCGACTGCTATGCCGCGCTTGGCGCTGTTCACGGCCGCTGGCACTACATACCCGGGGAGTTCGATGACTACATCGCCACTCCCAAGGACAATCTCTATCGCTCACTGCATACGGCCGTTATCGGCCCCGGCGCAGTGCCACTGGAGATCCAGATTCGCACGCGCGAGATGCATGAGCACGCGGAACTTGGCGTCGCAGCGCACTGGCGCTACAAGGAAGGCGGCACCCGCGATGCAGCATATGACCGGAAGATCGAGTGGCTGCGTGAGTTGCTCGCACCCGCGGCAGAAGGCGAGAGCGACAGTGATTTCCTCAGTCGCGTCCGCGCAGATCTGTTCGAAGACCGGGTCTATGCGCTGACGCCGAAGGGCGAAGTCATCGACCTGCCTTCAGGCGCCACGCCGCTCGACTTTGCCTATCTGGTGCACACCGATCTCGGCCACAAGTGCCGCGGTGCGCGTGTAAATGGCCGCATCGTGCCGCTTGATCATCACCTCGCCAATGGCGAGGTCGTGGAGATCATCCGTGGCAAGGAGGCGCAGCCCAGCCGGGACTGGCTCGTGGAGCAGCAGGGCTTCCTTGCCTCGCCGCGCAGCCGCGCCAAGGTGCGGGCCTGGTTCAAGAAGCGCGACGTGGGCCAGAACCGCGAGGATGGCCGAGAAATGCTCGAGCACGAATTGCAGCGCATGGGCGCGCACAATGCCCTGATCTCCGAACTGATCACCGAATTCAGCGTCTCCAATTCGGATGCGTTGCATGTGGCTCTGGGCTCGGGCGATCTTTCCCTCGCGCAGGTGACCGGCGCGATTCAGCGGCGCATGCGGGGCCGCGAAACGATTCCTGCTGCTGCGGTCGCACCACGCGCGCCGCCGGCGCGCCGCGACGCGGCAGGCGCAGTGGAGATCGAGGGTGTCGGCGACCTGATGTCCGTCTACGCGCGCTGCTGTAATCCGCTTCCGCCGGAACCCGTCACCGGGTATGTCACCGTCGGCCGGGGTGTGACGATCCACCGCTCAGGCTGCAGCAGTCTTGCGCGAATTGCCGCGTGCTCGCCGGAACGCGTGCTGCAGGTTGAATGGGGGAAATCGCGGGTCACGCGATTCCCGGTGGATGTCGCGATCCATGCAATGGACCGGCGCGGGCTGGTGCGCGACATCAGCACTCTGCTGGCGGACGAGAAAATCAACATCGAGCGCATCAGCACGCGCACCGACGCAGCGGCGGGAAGCGCCGACCTGTCGCTGCGCCTGTCGGTGTCGGGTCTTGATGACCTGTCGCGCCTGCTGGCGCGGATTGGCGCGGTACCGGGTGTGATCAGGGCACGACGGCGCGTCTAAAAAGGGGACGCTACCCTTTTCCTGGAAGGAAAAGGGTAGCGTCCCCTTTTTAAAGGAAAAGGGTAGCGTCCCCTTTTTAGGTCAGCGGTTGGGTATGTCGATGGCCCGCTTGTCGGCGGCGAGCGCCGCCTCGTGCATCGCCTCGGACAGTGTCGGATGGGCATGGATCGTGCGCTGCAGGTCTTCAGTACTCGCCGAGTACTCCATGGCCAGCACCGCCTCCGCGATCAATTCGCCCGCCATCGGCCCGATGACATGGATGCCGAGAATTTCATCGGTCGCGGCATCGGCGACGATCTTGCAGAAACCCGCGCCCGCTTCCATCGCGCGCGCCCGCCCGCTTGCAGCGAATGGAAAACTGCCGGTCTTGTAGGGGCGACCGGCGGCCTTGACCTGCTCCTCGGTCTGGCCGACCCAGGCGATTTCTGGCGCCGTGTAGATGACTGAGGGAATCGTCCTGTAGTTGACCTCGCCGTACAGTCCAGCAATCCGGTCGGCAACAGTGACACCCTCTTCCTTGCCCTTGTGAGCGAGCATCGGGCCGCGCACGCAATCGCCCACCGCCCATACGTCCGGTGCCGCAGTACGGCAATGATCGTCGACCTTGATGAAGCCCCGCTCATCCAGCGTGACGCCGGTGCCTTCGCCGAGGAGGTCCGTCGTAAACGGGCGGCGTCCGATCGCGACTACCAACCGGTCGACGATCAGCGCTTGGGCGCCCTTCGCGTCCGTATAACTGACGTGGATGCCATCTGGACGGATCTCCGCGCCGGCGACCTTTGCACCCAGGCGAATATCGAGGCCTTGCTTCTTGAAATGGCGCGCGGCCTCCTTCGCGACCTGGCCATCGGCAATCGGCAGGAATTGTTCGAGGGCCTCCAGGATCACCGTCTCGGCGCCGAGCCGACGCCAGACGCTGCCGAGTTCCAGGCCGATGACGCCCGCACCGATCACGCAGAGGCGCTTCGGCACCTCGGTGAATTCCAGCGCTCCCCAGGAGTCCACGATGCGCTCACCGTCGAAGGCGACCCCACGCAGTGGTGTCGGCTCGGAACCCGACGCCAGCACCACATGCCGGGCCTCCAGCACCCGCTTCGCGCCGTCATGCCCCGTCACTTCCACCTTGCGCCCCGCAAGCAGGCGGCCATGGCCAGTGAGCGGCGTGACGCCCGCACCCTTGAAGAGCGTGAGGATGCCCTGCGTGCTCTGCCGGACGATCGCAGCCTTGCGTTTCTGCATGGTCGCGACATCGAATCCGACACCTTCCAATTTCAGGCCATGAGTTGCGAATTCATGCAAAGCGCGATGAAACAGCTCCGAAGATTCCAGCAAGGCCTTGGAAGGGATGCACCCGGCGTTCAGGCAGGTGCCACCGAAGGCCGGACTGCCGTCGCGATTCTTCCACTCGTCGATGCAGGCAACCGTCAGCTTGTTCTGCCCGGCCCTGATCGCGGCCGGATAGCCCGCGGGCCCGCCGCCGATGACGATGACGTCGAAACTGTCAGCCATGTCCCCTCACCTGTTCAGACCTGCAGGAGCAGTCGCGCCGGATCTTCCAGCACTTCCTTGACGGCAACCAGGAATTGAACCGCGTCGCGGCCGTCGATGATGCGGTGATCGTAGGTCAGCGCGACGTACATCATCGGCCGTACCACGACCTGGTCACTGACGGCGACCGGCCGTTGCTGGATCTTGTGCATGCCGAGGATTGCGCTTTGCGGTGCATTGACGATCGGCGTCGACAGCAGCGAGCCAAAGACGCCGCCATTGGTGATCGAGAACGTTCCGCCGGTCAATTCCTCCAGCGTGATCGTGCCATTGCGCGCGCGCTCCGCGAACCCGGTGACAGCCTTCTCGAGGTCGGCGAAGCTCATGCCTTCCGCATTTCGCAGGATCGGCACGATCAGTCCGCGATCCGTCGAGACGGCGACGCCGATGTCGAAGTATTCGTGATAGACGATCTCGCTGCCTTCCACCGATGCATTGATGACCGGGTAGCGCCGGAGAGCCTCGATGCAGGCCTTCACGAAGAACGACATGAATCCGAGCCGCACGCCGTAGCGCTTCTCGAAAGCTTCCTTGTAGCGTGTGCGCAAAGCAGACAGCGCCTGCATGTCGACTTCGTTGAAGGTGGTCAGGAGCGCCTGTGAGGTCTGCGCCTGGACCAGCCGCTCGGCAATGCGGGCGCGCAGGCGCGACATCGGTACGCGCTGATCGACTCGCGCCCCTGCCGTTCGTGACATGACATGTCCGCTATCCAGGTGCTGGGCCACGTCTGCCTTGGTGATGCGGCCGTCACGACCGCTGCCAGCGATTTCATTGGCGACGAGCTTGTTCTCCTCGACGAGACGCTTGACCGCAGGAGAGAGCTTACCGGCCGCATCCTCTTTCCTGGCTGGCGCGGGTTTCGCAGGTTGGGCTGCAACTTTCCTGGGTGGGGTCTTCGCCTGCGTCGCAGCCGCCGCCTCTTCTATGATGGCGAGCAACTCGCCGCTTCCGACCGTGGTGCCGGCATCCATTTTCAGCGCGGTAAGTACGCCCGTAACCGGGGCCGGAACTTCAAGGACTACTTTATCCGTCTCCAAGTCGGCGAGATTCTCGTCGCGATTGACCGGATCTCCGACTTTCTTGTGCCAGGTGACCAACGTCGCGTCAGCGACAGATTCCGGCAGTTGCGGGACTCGGACTTCGGTGGTCATGTGCGTTTCCTGGTCGACAATGCGGCCTGCACCAGCGCCTGCTGTTCCTGCAGGTGCAGGGCGTGGACGCCGGTCGCGGGAGCCGCAGCACCCTCACGCCCGGCATAAAGCAGGTGCTGTCCGGGACCGAGACTTGCCTGCAGCCGATGGCGAATCTGGTACCAGGCACCCTGATTCTGCGGTTCTTCCTGGCACCAGACAATCTCATGTGCATTGGCGTAACGCCCGATGATGGACTGGCATTCGTCGGCAGGGAACGGATACAGCTGCTCGATACGCACCAGCGCCACTTCGTTCACCTTGTCCGCGCGGCGCTGCTCGAGCAAGTCGTAATAGACCTTGCCACTGCAGAGGACGAGTCGCTTGACCTGGCCAGACTGTACCGGATCCTGCTCGTCGATGATGTTGTGGAAATGACCCTTGGTCAGGTCGGTCATCGTCGATGTCGACTGCTTGTGGCGCAGCAGGCTTTTTGGGGTCATGACGACGAGTGGCTTGCGCAACGACCTCAACATCTGCCGGCGCAGCAGGTGGAACATCTGCGCGGGTGTCGAGGGCACGCAGACCTGGCAGTTCATCTCCGCCGAGAGTTGCAGGAAGCGTTCCAGGCGTGCAGAGCTGTGCTCGGGTCCCTGCCCTTCGTATCCGTGTGGCAGGAACAACGTGATGCCGGAGAGGCGGCCCCACTTGGCCTCGCCCGACGTGATGAACTGGTCGATGACGACCTGCGCGCCATTCGCAAAGTCGCCAAACTGGGCCTCCCAGATGACGAGCGTATCCGGGTCGGCGGTCGAAAACCCGTACTCGAAACCGAGCACGGCCTCCTCGGACAGCGTCGAATCCGTGACGCGGAACTGTGCCTGTTGTCCATCGAGATGAGCGAGCGGCACATGTGTCCGGCCGCTCACCTGGTCATGCAGCACGGCATGGCGGTGGAAAAACGTGCCGCGTGCGGAGTCCTGCCCGGTCAGCCGGATGTGGTGGCCTTCGGTGAGAAGTGCGGCATAAGCCATCGTCTCTGCTGCGCCCCAGTCGAGCGGCAACTCGCCGGCATACATGCGCCTGCGATCATCAAGGATGCGCGCTACGCGCGGATGCAGCGTGTAGCCCTCCGGTACCCGGGTTAGACTCGCCGCAAGCACCGCAAGACGCTCGACTGCAACCGCGGTCCGCGGCTTCTCCGACCAGTCCCCGTCGGCATGCCGGCTCCAGTCAACCGTGTGACGATTGCCCGTCGTGCCCGCGAATGCGCGCGCCTGGGGCCGGCCCTCGTCGAGACCGCGTCGGTACTCCTCCACCATCTCTGCAGCTTTGCCCTCCGCAAGGATTTCGTCCTGCTCCAGCCGGCGACCGTAAATCTGCCGGGCGGTTGGATGCTGGCGGATCGCCTGGTACATCAGCGGCTGCGTGGCCGCGGGTTCATCGGCCTCGTTGTGCCCATGGCGCCGGTAGCAGACCAGGTCGATGACCACGTCCTTGCGGAATTTCAACCGGTAGTCGAGTGCGAGGCGCGCAACGAACACGACGGCTTCCGGGTCGTCGGCGTTGACGTGGAATATCGGCGCCTCGATCATCTTGGCCACGTCGCTGCAGTAAAGCGTCGAACGCGCATCCTGCGGATCGCTGGTCGTGAACCCGATCTGGTTGTTGATGACGATGTGCAGCGTGCCGCCGGTACAGAATCCCTTCGCCTGCGAAAGCTGCAGCGTCTCCATGACCACGCCCTGGCCCGCGAAAGCCGCATCGCCGTGGATCAGGATTGGCACCACGCTTCTGCCCGTGGTGTCGCCACGCCGCTCCAGGCGGGCGCGCACCGAACCTTCGACCACGGCGTCGACGACCTCGAGATGCGAAGGGTTGAATGCCAGCACGACATGCACGTTGCCGCCGGCAGTCCGCAGGTCGGCGGAAAATCCCTTGTGATACTTGACGTCGCCTGAACCCTTGAGACCGGCGAGGTCCACATGACCTTCGAATTCCGAGAAAAGCGTGGACGGCGCCTTGCCGAGAACATTGACGAGAACATTGAGGCGTCCGCGGTGCGCCATGCCGATGACGATGTCCTCGACGCCCGCGGCGCCGCAGCGCTGCACGATGTCATCGAGCAGCGGAATCAGCGCATCGCCTCCCTCGAGCGAGAAGCGCTTCTGGCCGACATACTTCGTGTGCAGGTAGCGTTCGAGTCCCTCAGCGACTGACAGCTGCCACAGCAGATTCAACTGCTCTTCCTTGCTGAAGCAATGATGCAGGCGACCATCCTGGAACTGGTCCTGCAGCCATAGTCGTTCATCGCTGCGCGAAACATGCGCGAATTCAGCACCGATACGGCCGGCGTAGATCTGCCGCAGCTGGGCGAGGACTTCGCGCAGCTTCATCTGTGATTCGACTGCGCTCGTGCGGCTGCCGGTGTAGAACTCGGTTTCCAGGTCGGCGTCGGTCAGCCCCACGTAGGACAGTTCGAGGACACGCGGTACCGGGCGCTGCATCAGACCCAGCGGATCGATATCGGCGATCAGGTGTCCGCGATTCGCGTGGAACTGGATCAACCGCGAAACGGCGGATTGCTTTTCGGCGTCCGCGCCGCCCGCCGCATTGGGCGGTATGGTCTTTACCGGCGGATCCCGCGGCCGCGCCGGCGTTACCACGGCCGGCCTCGCAGCAATCAGCGTTGCCTTCCCAGAAGTCGCACCCAGTCCTTCAAAGAATTTCCGCCACTCCGCGGCAAGCGAGCCAGGGTCCGCCAGGAATTGCTCGTGAAGCGCCTCGACGTATGGCGCCTGGGCGCTGGAGAAGGGGCTCGACTCGTAAAGCTCGCGCAGGGACTCGCTCATGGCCAGCAGAATTATACCGGACCAGGCTGTCATCTTCGCGCTTGTGTCTGGTCGATGACAGAGCGACAGCGCTCCTTCCCTCAGGATCACTCCCGCATCGAAACACTTCCACAAGGAGCGCAAACATGAGCATCGAAATGTCCCCGCGGATCAGGACCGTCGTCTCTGGCCTGGCGGCAGTCGCAACGACTGCCCTGCTGATGACCACGGTGATTGAGTCCATGAATCCTGCGGCCCTGCAGCAGAGCCGTCGTGAGGCCGCCGCGCCCGTGAATGCGGCCATCGTCGACACCCGAAGTGACGCGCTGTTGATTCGCAGAGTCTGACGCATGTGCACTTCCAGCGCCCGGCCCAGATACGGCCGGGCGTTTTTTTGCGCCAGGCAGTTGCGGAACTGTCCCATACGCCGCCCGCCTCGGCCATCCGTGGCTGCCCAGTGTCAAGCGCTTGACAGATCGGCGCATGCCCCACCGCTAGTCTCATCACAACTTCAACGGAGCTCGCAGTCTCCGTGGCACGACCTGGGGGATCTCGATGAGCGATGATCGGCAACTGAGCGGCTTCGAACGGTTCCTGTCCCTGTTCACGAAAGTGCAGGCGCGAGAGGGTCGCTGTATCGCCGTTCTGTGTCTCCAGGCCTTCTTGCTCATGGTGGCCTACTACCTGATTCGCCCGGTGCGCGAGGCGCTGATACTGACGGAAGGCAGTGCCGAACTCAGGAGCTACGCCGTCGGCGTACAGGCATTGCTCTTGATCGTGCTGATTCCCGCCTATGGCCTGCTGGTCCGCCGCGTGGCCACCGGTCGCGTATTCCAGTGCGTCAATGCTTTCTTCGCGCTCAATCTGGTCGTCTTTTCACTGCTCGGCCAAGCGGGCTGGCGTTTCGGCTTTGCGTTCTTTGTCTGGGGCAGCATCTTCAGCGTAATGACGGTGACACAGTTCTGGGCCTTCGCCACGGATCTGTTCAACGTGAAGAGCGGTCAGCGGCTGTTCGGTGTCATCGCCGTCGGCGTATCCGCTGGCGCCTGGATCGGCTCGCGCCTGGCGTCGGCCGGATTCGAGACGTTTGGGCCTTACGGTCTCATGCTCGCGTCCGCCGCGGTTCTGGTCGGTGCCATCTTCCTCAGCCAGCTGGCGCGCGACTGCGTACCCACGACTTCGCGTAGTGCGCAGCCGGGTGACGAGCAAGCGGCAGGCGAGCAAGGACAAGCCGTGCGCTGGCTCGGTGGATTCGCGGTGATCGGTCGCAGCCGTTACCTCATCGGTATCGCCGCGTTGGTCGTGTTGCTCAACTGGATTGGTTCCACCGGCGACTACGTGCTGTCCAACTGGCTGGTCGACGTTGCTCGCCGGGAGGCGCCTGAGGCCCAGGCAGCCTTTATCGGGCGATTCATGGGTAACTATTGGTCCGTGATCACCCTGGTAGGACTGCTCGTCCAGTTGCTGCTGGTCTCGCGAATCATCCACATGGCCGGACTCACGCGCGCCCTGATGGTCACACCGATCGCATTTCTGGGCGGCTATCTGCTCATCGGAGTCGTGCCGGTGTTCGCAATGCTCGAGTCGGTGCTGGTCATGCACAAAAGCCTTGACTACTCGCTCCTGAACACGACCCGCTGTGCATTGCTGCTCCCGACGAGTCGCGACGAAAAATATCAGGCCAAGACGGCTATCGATACACTCTTCTTCCGGGTGGGTGACTTGCTCTCAACGCTCTCGGTCATCATCGGCCTGAGGTTGCTCAAGGACGCGCGCCTGGAGTTCGTGTGGCTGATCATCGTCCTCAGCGCGACGATGACGCTGGTCGCGTGGCTCGTCGGTCGCGAGTACACTCGTCGCTTCGGTGTGCCCCGTCAATCGTCAGGGTGCGGCGCCCTCCCCGTCACTGGTCCCAGCGCGATACTCGCTCAGTAGCAGGTCGCGGCGCTTCAGCAGTGCATCGATTTGCCGTCGCTGCAGATAGGGGCCGAGTTCCTTACGCAGCATCTCCCGATCCAGGGTCTTCAGCCGCTCGGCGAGCGCCGGCGGCACCTGGACCTCTTCCAGGTACAACAGCACCGGTTTTTTCAGATACAAAGGAAACGCCCGCGAGTGGTCGATCAGCACCAGCGTCCAGTCCTTCGTGAAGAGCGCATTCTGCTGCGTGCGATCCGTGTTGTGGATCAGGAAATCAAAGACGTTCATCAGGTTGTACTGCGGCGCCAATTCGCACCAGCCCGCGGGCTTCAGCTTCTGTTCGAGCATCTTGCGCAGGTTGATTGAATCATCGATCCAGAACTGCAGGATTCCCCGATTGCCCTTGATGGTTCGTGGAACCGTTACCGGCACCATGTCGAGCCCTAGCAGGCGATCGAGTCTGTAGGCTGCCAGTTCGTACTCAAAACGATCGGATTCGTTCAACACCCGCGTGCGATCGGTAATGCCGAAATCCGTCGAGAGCTGCTTGAAGACGGCGCGCAACTCCACACCGTCCTTGCGTAAGCTGACGCGGCGCGGATTCGTGATGCCGGTGTCGAGTTCCTCGATGCTGACCACTTCGGCCTGCTGGAGCCACTGCTCCAGCGCATCGTCATCAAGGCCCTTGGGACGCGGGCCGACGGCCCTTGGCAGGACCTCTGGTTCCAGACGCTGCCCGGGTCGATCCGCGTAGGCGACAGTCCACCGGCCATTTTCGAAAATGAAGGCTGTCGGTGATCCCTGATATGCGGATTCGAGCATACCCGCATCAAGGAGAATGACTCGCCCGTCGAAACGGCTCAGCGCCCTGCCAGTCGGCGAGACGGTATGCCCGGCAACCACTCGTGAAACCCCAAGCTTCGCAAGCGCCGCATCCACATTCGCGGCCTCGGTGAACGGATAGCACAGCGCTTGACCGCGATACCAGGTCGGGCCTTTGACCGTGAAGATCTCCGCGTCCTGCATCGCGAGCAGTGTCTGCGATTGTTGCTCGGCCCCTCTGGCAGCAACGGTGTCCGGCCGTTCGAGGAAAGGCACGGGTCGGGCCAGGCCAAGCTCCTTCTCGATCGTGGCCCACGTCTGCAAGTACTCGGCGAGCTCCGTATGCAACGTCCGGTTGGTGGCTTCGAGACCCAGACGCGCGACCATCTCTGGGAGCCCGGCATGCACGAACGCGGTGTCGTTGATCGTGAGGAGGAAAGGCTTGGTCAGCAGCCACGCGCCGTACTGACCGGTTGCTGAGTACGCCTGTCGGTGTGCGAAATAGCCGGCCGGGAACGCTGTGTCGAATTCCGTGCGTGCCGCATCGGGTTCCTGCAGTTGAACGAGCTGCCATGCCTGATCGCGCAGTTTGGCGTCTTCAGGCCCGGCAAATGCCGCGTATTCGGCCGCGCTTACATAGCGCAGGTCCCCAACGATGTTCATCACCTCGTGATTGCCGAGGAGCTGGTGCACCGCACCACCCGCCTCCCTGGCTTCGCGCTCGAGGCGCATGAGCAGGTCGAGGACCTTGCGCGAATCCGGTCCGCGGTCGAGCAGGTCGCCCAGGCTGACCAGATGAGTATCGCCGCCCCGCCAATGCAGCGACTCGTCGATGACCGCGCTTTCGCGCAGCACCGAGAGCAGCTCCTGATACGCGCCATGTACATCCGGAAACACGACCACACGGTGTACATCGTTGAATCGAAATTCCGAGTCTCCTGCGACCGCAGGACCGGCCAGCAGCAAGGCGCAGACGACAATCAAGCCGCGGCGCACCGCGTTCACAAAGCGCTCCCAAGGGAGCGTAGATTCAGGCTGTTGCATGAGGCGTATCATCATCCTTTCTTGTTCCGCGCACCACATAGAGCCCCCGCATGACGACGCTCGCAGGAAAGATAATGCTCCAGCGCAGCCCCTTGTTTCGCGGCCTGACGCCCCCGGCTTTGGAGCGCATCGCGGAGCTGGCCGGACAGCGCAGCTTCCGTGCTGGCGAAATCGTGTTCAGTCAGGGCGATCCTGGGGACGCCCTGTATGCCGTTGTCACCGGCAAGATTCGCATCAGCGCCGGGGCCGCTGACGGCCGGGAAATGTTTCTTAACATCATGGAGCCAGGGGACACATTCGGCGAGATCGCCCTACTGGACGGCGGCACGAGAACCGCGTCGGCCACCGCCACCCTCCCTTCAGAACTGGTCACGATCCGGCGCGAACATTTTCTCGGATTGCTCGAACGCGAACCGCGGGTCGCACTGGAACTGCTCCATCTCTGCGGCGAGCGCCTGCGCTGGACCAGTGGGCTCGTGGAGGATGCTGCGCTGCTCAAAGCGCCCGCGCGTCTGGCCAAGCGCCTGCTGAGTCTTGGCCGGCTGCACGGCGAGCCATCCGCGAGGGGCGTCACTTTGCGCATTTCACAGGAAGACCTCGCGAGCTTTCTCGGCGTGTCCCGGCAAGTCGTGAATCAGAATCTTCAGGGTTGGAAGGGCCGCGGCTGGGTGGAACTCGGACGCGGGACCGTCACCGTACGCGATGAGGCCGCGATCAAGAAGACTGCACAGGAGCACTGACCCGATCTGGCGACCGCGCCTTCGCGCTTGTGTCAGCTCGATGACAGAAAGACGGCGCCTCGCCGCCCATGATCACTCCCGGATCGAAACACAAGTCTGGGGGGCATGACCATGAAGGCCGACAAGTCTCAACAAATCAGGACCCTCGCCTCCTTTCTGACCATGATTGCCATGGCAGCCCTGCTGGCAGCCACGGCGACCGAGCCAATCAAAGTGTTGGTGGCGTAGGGCAGCGATCAGGATGGCAC
This sequence comes from Steroidobacteraceae bacterium, assembly GCA_016844605.1. GTDB lineage: Bacteria > Pseudomonadota > Gammaproteobacteria > Steroidobacterales > Steroidobacteraceae > SCUD01. Next base: position 22,815 of record JAENJD010000001.1, on the reverse strand, counting down.
CCCGGGCTGGAGTCGTACCGACGACCTGCCGCTGTTCCGTCTGAATGCCAACGACGTGCCGAACACCTGAACTGGACGTGCCGGCCGGGATCGGCCGACCGGCAGCATCCGTCACTCTTAGCTGAGCCCGCCGTCAGGGCACGTAAATGCGTGGGTCGAGGCTGCACGCGCCGGCTACCACAGAATATCCATGATACGTGTCTGGCGACGTGTTTCTCTTAATCTTGCAATCGAGCACGCCATCGCGCGAGTCCTTGCACTGGCCCCCGCGCGGATTCTCAATTGGGTCATCGTTCTTGTCCTTGAACACAATCCGGAACTCGGGAGGATTCTCGCCACGCTGATACGGCGGCGAAGCGCCCGTTACCGCAAGCCAGATGATCTTCTGGCCTTTCTCGCGGCAAGCTAGATCGTCAGCCCGACGGTCAGCGACGCAACTCTCGACGACCTGAAGCACTTCTGCGGGGCACCAACTTGCATCCTTCATTTCAAATCGCACCAGCAGCGGGATCTCGTCCACGTTGCCGGCGCTGGAAGCTTGCATCGGCTGCTCACAACCGCTGGCGAACAGCATCAGCGCCAGCGTCGATACGACACGCATCAGCGTGATGTTTGAATCTGCTTTTTTCATGATTCTTCCCCCTCTTTGAAATCACCTGGCGATCTCGGAGAAACGCTCCAGGGCGCGAAGCGATTCGAATTGCGGATCCGCTGTGACGAGACGGCTTGGATATCCCCCCTTGACTGCAACCACCAGCGCATCAATCGCTTTTTCTGGCATGCGCAGGCGGGTATACGCAACGGCCGCATCATAGTAAAGATACGGGTCCTCGGGGATCAAACCCAGCGTTTCATCAAGCGCATCCCGCGCCAGGTCCTTCCGTCCGAGCCGGGCATCGTAGCCGGCGAGCTGCACGCGGGTCTCGATGTCGTCGGCGTTGACGCTGAGGTTCTGCCGGGCGAGGTCTGCCGCCTTTTCGTAGGCGGCCTTCGCCGCTTCGGGCTGCGCCAGCAATTCGCGCGCATCGCCGAGATGCCCCCAGTAGCGATGGTCCTTGGGCTCGAGATCCACGGCCCGTTCGTACATACCCGTGGATTCCGCCAGGCGACCGAGAAAGAAGTACGCGGTTCCGACGTTTGAGTACTCGAGCGCACCGGGTCCCAGGGCAAGGGCGTTCTTCCAGGCGACCAGCGCACCGTCGAAATCGCCATCCATGTAACGCGCCGAGCCGAGACCGCTCCAGGCGTCGTGGTGCTTTGGATCGAGCTCCGTGAGCCGTCCGTAGGCCACTGCCGCTTCACTGAATCGGGCTTGTCCGAACAGAAAGCGGCCGAGCGAAGCGTAGGTCCGCCAGTAGCTTGGTTCGAGGGCGACTGCCCGCCGATAATCGCGCTCGGCATCAATCGCGCGGCCGCGTTTAACCGCCACGTCGGCCAGGCCAATCACTGCCTCCGCATCGCGCGACGACAATCGCTGCGCAATGCCGTACTGCAACTCGGCATCGTCGAGGCGACCCGACGCAAGATACAGCTCACCCAGCACCTTATAGGGATCGGCCTGTACTTCGTTCAGGGATAGCGTGTGCTGGCAGTTCGCCTCGGCGGCGCTGAATTCCTCGACGTCGTGACCACGCTGGTAGCGGATCAGGTGAACGCGGCAAAGGCCGCCGTAAGGCATCGCAAAGGTCGGGTCCAATTTGACTGCTTCAAGGAACGCCTTCTCTGCCGACGCCAGCGTGGCGGCGTCCGTCGGCGCCCGCAGCCACTCGCTGCCGTGCAGATAATTATCGAGCGCCTCCGCGTTGTTCGTCGGCGCAGATTCGAGTTGCTGCAGGGATTCCTTGGACAGTTCGACATCGAGGGACTTGACGATCCGTCGCGCAATGGCGGCAGGCACCTCAACAAGCGCTTCTCTGCCGCCACTGATCGACTCGGACCACAACCGGTACCCGGTTTCGGTATCGACGAGTTGCGCCTCCACCGTGAGCCCGTCTCCGGTCTGTTGATAGCTGCCTTCCACGAAATAGCGCACAGCAAGCCGCTGCCGGATCTGCGCCGCATCGCGTTGAGGCGCAAAACTTGAGACCTGCGAGGAGACATGCAATTCGCGCAGCCGAGTCAACAGATTCAACAACTCGAGCGATAGTCCGATGCTGCGGTAATCGTCTGTCGGAGACCCGAGATTCACGAACCGCAGTACCGCGATGGAGTTTGGTGCCGGATCCTGCTGCGCCACCAACAGGTCGCCACGGCGCTGGCCGGTGTCTGAGCCAAAGAACTCGCCCCAGAAAAGGCCCAGCACGACGGCGACAACCAGCGCAAGAATGCCCGCCGCCGTGCGAAGCACACGCCGCGAGGCGATGCGCGCGAAAATTCCCGCGATCCGGCCGGCAAGTCCGGGGGGCGCGACGGGCAGCACCTCGAACGTCCTGACGGGCTCAGTGATATTCTTGACCTGGCGTGCGCCCGCGCCAATGAACCGTGCTGGGACCTTGCGAATGACCTGGTCGTAAACCGGCCCGGAAATCAGCACGCCACCCGGCCTCGCAAGCGACTGCAATCGTGCGGCGACGTTGACGGTGTCGCCGAAGGCGGCGCCACTCTCCTTGATCACATCGCCGAGATTCACGCCAATGCGCAATTGCATGCGCCGCGCCGCTGGCAGTAATGCGTTATCGCCCTCAATGCGCTGTTGGATCGCCAGTGCACAGCGGACCGCGTTCACGGCGCTCGGGAACTCCGCCATGAGGCTGTCACCGACGCTGCCGAATTCGATGCCGTCGAATTCCTTGACCAGCTCATCGAATATGGCGCGGCGGCTCCTCAGAGTGGCGAGCGTGCCCTCCTCATCGGCGCCCATCAGCCGGCTGTATTCGACGACATCAGCCGCCAGGATGGCGGCGATTTTTCGGCTGTCCCTGACCATGGCGCAGTGCGCTCCCCGGCCAAGTATAGGGGCCGGGGCATTCACCGATGCCATTCAGCGGTTGGCGCCCCGGGCCGGAGTCGAACCGACGACCTGCCGCTTAGGAGGCGGCCGCTCTATCCACTGAGCTACCGGGGCGAAACCGGCGCAATGTTACCCGAGGACCGGTCAAACAGGACCGATCCTGCGGCATCTCTGGGTGCCGGCCCTCGCCTAGACGATCGGTGCCGCCGCCATGGCGTGCGCGGGCTCAACCTGCCTTGGCGCGGACACGGATGCCTCAACCGCAGTAGTTGCCCGCTCGACCGTCGCGGCCGCGCTGGTCACCGCCTGGGTTGCGACTTTTTCGACCTTGCGGGTCGCCGCACGCACTGTCTTTGCCGTGCTCTTGATCGCCGACCGTGCCTGGCGCTTGGCTGACTTCACCGTCTTGCGGGTTGCCGCCGTTGCCTTACGGACGGTCTTGCGTGCGGTGCTCGCGGCCCTGCGCGCAACCTTGCTGACTGTCTTGCGCGTTGTCGCGCTCTTGCGGGCGCTCTTCCTGCGCGCAGCCGGGCGACGCTTGCTGCGTGTCGTGCTGCGCCGAGCCGCCTTTCTCGCCTTCTTTCTCGTTGCCATCTGCCATCTCCCGATATTTCTGACGCCACCCCAGCGTCGCGGAACGCGACGCGTGGCCCTCAAGCTAGGACGCGTCTACGTGCCTGTCAATCGGAGAAATGTGGTGGAGCGGAAGGGGATCGAACCCTCGACCTCTGCATTGCGAACGCAGCGCTCTCCCAGCTGAGCTACCGCCCCATGACGAGGGCCGGGATTGTAATGACCCGGTGCCCCAGCAGCAAGCAAACTGGCCGGTGCCGGAGACTCCCGTGGGCGCATCATGTAACGTTGCTTCAATGATGAGGATCCGCGACGCAACGCTTGCCGATCTCCGGTTCATCGCGATCGCCAACACGGCGCTGGCGCAGGAAACGGAGGGTCAGGTGCTGGATCCGGTGCTGTTGGAGCCAGGTATCCGGGCCGTCTTCGATGATCCGGCACTCGGCCGCTATTACCTCGCGGAAGTCGATGGCCAGCCGGTCGGGCAGCTGATGACGACCTACGAGTGGAGCGACTGGCGTAATGGCGTGTTCCTCTGGATCCAGTCGGTTTATGTGCTGCCCGACCACCGCGGCTCGGGCGCATTCAGGTCCCTGTTCGGCCACTTGCAAGAACTGGCGCATGCCGATTCGCGCATCTGCGGCATACGCCTGTATGTGGATCGCGGCAATGAGCGGGCCCAGGAGGTCTATGCGCGCCTTGGCATGCATCACTCAAACTACGCAGTCATGGAGTCCGTGTTTCGCGGCCCCGAATCTCATGGCTGAGGGTTACTGACATGCTGGCGATCGGTGAACGGGCCCCTGACTTTGCATTGCCCGACCAGGACGGCCAGGAGCAACGACTCTCCCGGCTGCTGAATGGCCAGGCACTGATCCTCTATTTCTACCCGGCTGATTTCACGCCAGGCTGCACGAAGGAAGCCTGCGACCTGCGCGACCTGCACACCCAGATCCTGTCAGCCGGGTTACGGGTCGTTGGCGTCAGCCCGCAGCCTCCGGACAGCCACCACCGGTTCAGGGACCAGCATGCCCTGCCCTTCACGCTGCTGTCCGACGTCGAGAAGATCGCGATCAAGGCATTCGACGTCGACGGGCCGTTTGGCATCGGCGTTCGGCGCGCGACATTCCTGCTCGACCCGCAACGTCAGATCATCGATGCCGTGCTCGCTGATCTCCGCATCAGCCGTCACCAGGAATTCGTCGAGCGGGCGATTGCCGCTAGGGAAAGTCGAGGCGCGTGACCGAGGCGCGGCTGAAGCGCGGCAGCGAAATAACGTAGACAATTCCGTATTCGGTCTCCGCCATGGCCGGCATTTTGTGGCCGGACAGCCTCTCGACGATTTCCGGCACGGTATTGGAATGCCCCACGATCAGCACGTGGCCGCCTCGATACTCGTTGCGCGCGCGATCGGCAACCAGTGCAATGTCCGCGGCGGGGACGACGATGACGGGGACGCCCAGCCGGTTCGCCAGCGGCCGCACCGTCTCCTGTGTGCGTCGAAACTCGCTGACGAAGATGCCCTGGATACGGAATTCCGCCGGCGCTTCGCCCAGGACATGCGCGAGCTCCTGTGCCCGGCCCTCACCAGCCATTGATAACGGCGGGTCCTCGGCCGGCAGCGTCGCCTTTTCGGCGTGTCGCATCACGAGGATCGTGGTGGTTGATGCGGAGGCAAAAATCCAGATGGCGAGCGCAATGACCAGGGCCGCGCCGAGCGCAGCCAGCCAGACCGGTGCAAACAGGGGGCGCCGCCGCAGATTCGCGAATTCCTTGTGCATGCGACCGATGATACTCCGGCCTAAACGAGCACGCGGCCCTGCTGCTCGATCGCCTCAAGCGTGGTCCGCACGTCGTCCCAGGTCGTCTGGTGGGACATGATGCAGAGCCTGAGCGAGTAAGCGCCGCGCAGCCGAGTGGATGACAGCATGGCAATGCCCGCCGCAATGACGCCCGCCTGGACCTGCTCGTTGATTTCATCGAGCCTGCCAACGGGCAACTGCGAGCCCCGTGGTCGTACACGAAAACAGAGTATGCCGAGCGACGGTGGGCTCAGGAGTTCGAGACTCTCCGATTTCCGGACATAATCGCCGGCGCGATCGGTAAGCTCCATGCCTCGCGCAATCGCCTGGCGGAACGCGGCCATGCCGAAAGTCTGGATCGACATCCAGACCTTGAGCGCGCGGAATGAGCGCGTGAGTTGCAGCCCGCGATCGGCGAAATTGACCTGCTCCATGCCGAGACGCGTGTCCTGCAAGTACTCCGGATGGATACTGAAGGCGCGCTCCAGTGTTGCCACGTCGCGGACCATCACGCAGCCCGCCTCGAATGGCTGGAACAGCCACTTGTGTGCATCCAGGCTGATGGAGTCCGCCAGATGCATGCCATTCAGCAGTGCCGTCCCTCGCTCACAGAGCATGGCGAAACCGCCATATGCCGCATCCACGTGCAGCCAGATGTTCTCGCGTGCGCAAAAGGCGGCCATCTCAGGCAACGGGTCGATCGCACCGGTGTTGGTCGTGCCGGCATTGGCGCAGACGGCGATTGGCGTGTAGCCACTCTCACGTGCCGCGGTGACGACGCGGCCGAGTTCGCCAATCCGCATCCTGAAACGATCGTCTGAGCCGATCTTGAAGATGCCATCGGGTCTCACGCCGATGATGCGGGCCGCGCGCTCGAGCGCACTGTGGCTCTGATCGCTCATGAAAACCGCGGGGCGCGCGGGTGCGCCGTGATGTTCGCGAGCGGCCACCAGTGCATCGAGGATCGCCGCCGATCCACCCGACGTAAACAAGCCACCGCCGGTATTCGGATAGCCAATCCACTGCCGGAACCAGTCGATCACAACGAGCTCGATCTGGCTCGGGCCCGCGGAGCCGAGCCAGGTGCCCTGGAAGACATTGAATCCGGTCGCAAGGTAGTCGGCGATCACGCCTGGCCAGGTCGGTGCCGACGGAACAAACGCGAAAAAGCGCGGATGATCCACGCGCGCGGCGAGCGGCAGCACGTCGCGAACGACGCGCTCGAGGACCGCCAGCGCGTCTCGCCCCTGCTCCGGCGGCGGTTCGCGCAACGGCTCGAGTTCAGCCCGCGATGCGCCAAGCCAGGGCGCCTCGTCCCGCAGACCCTCGATACGGTCGATGATCAGATCGGTCGCGCGTTGCGCAAGTTCCTGCATCGCCTCGGCGGACATGCTGAGGTTCGACGAATCGGCGTCTATTTTCTTGCTCATAAATTGGCGGAGAGGGTGAGATTCGAACTCACGAGCCCCGTGAGGAGCTGCCGGTTTTCAAGACCGGTGCATTCAACCGCTCTGCCACCTCTCCGGTGGATTCCGGTGCGGCGGGGATTGTCGGCTGCGGCGCCGTCGCCCGCAAGTCACGCCAGGCGGGTTGTGGAACCCGATTCGCTATACTGTGTCTCAGTAGTTCAGTTCCGGCCCGGAGGCTCAAGCGATGCAACGCAACCCAATCGTCCTGCAGCAGTCAGTAATCCGCGAATCAGCGCTGGCCACGAACAAGGTCCTGCGCAACACCTATCTGTTGCTCGCAGCGACCCTGGCTTTCAGCGCAGCGATGGCGGGAACAGCGATGGCCCTCGGTCTGCCGCACCCCGGCCTGCTGCTGACCATGGTCGGGTACTTCGGCCTTCTATACGGCGTCCACAAGACCGCCAACAGCGCGATGGGTCTCGCATTCGTGTTTGCCCTGACCGGCTTCATGGGCTACACCCTGGGCCCGATCATCAGCATGTACCTTCAGGCCATCCCGAATGGCCATTCGGTCGTGATGAATGCCTTTGGCATCACCGCGGTGACATTCGTGGGTTTGTCGGCTTACGTCGTCAGGACCGGCCGGCGCTTCACATTCATGGGCGGTTTCCTGATCGTGGGGATCCTGACCGCCTTCCTGCTGGGCCTCGGCGCGATTTTCTTCAACATGCCTGCGTTGTCACTCGCGGTATCCGGCATGTTCGTGCTGCTGATGGCCGGAATGATCCTGTTCCAGACCGGCGAGATCGTGAATGGCGGCGAGACGAATTACATCCTCGCGACCGTGACGCTTTACGTCACCATTTTCAATCTGTTTACGAGTCTGCTGCACCTGCTCGGCGCGGCGAGAGACGACTGACCAGATGGCGGGACGACCGATCACGCCGCCGAAATGCGCGTGAGTCCGCCGAGATAGGGCCGCAGTACGAGAGGCACCAGAACCGAGCCGTCCGCCTGCTGGTAGTTTTCGAGCACCGCGACCAGGGCACGACCCACAGCGACACCCGACCCATTCAGCGTGTGCACCGGCTCCGGCTTCCCGGTTTCAGGGTTTCGCCAACGCGCCTGCATGCGCCGCGCCTGGAATGCCTCGCAGTTGCTGCAGGATGAAATTTCGCGGTATTTCCCCTGCCCTGGCAGCCAGACCTCGAGGTCATAGGTCTTCGAGCTGCCGAACCCAATGTCCCCGGCACACAGCGCCACTACCCGAAAAGGCAGTTCCAGCAGTTCCAGAACGCGCGCCGCGTGGCCGGTGAGTTCCTCGAGCGCCTTGTAGGACTCCGAGGGCCGGACAATCTGTACCAGCTCGACCTTGTCGAACTGGTGCTGGCGGATCAGGCCGCGTGTGTCCTTCCCATACGAGCCGGCCTCCGAACGGAAACACGGCGTGTGGGCGACGAGCTTTAGCGGCAATTGCGCCGCGTCGAAGATCCGGTCGCCGGCCAGGTTGGTCAGCGGTACCTCGGCCGTGGGAATCAGGAAGAGTTCCGGATCCGCCTCGCCGCGTGCCAGCTTGAACAATTCCTGCTCGAATTTCGGCAGCTGGCCGGTGCCGGTCAGTGTCGCCCGTGAAACGAGATACGGTACGTACGCTTCGCGATATCCATGTTCGCGCTGATGCAGGTCCAACATGAACTGGGCAAGCGCGCGATGCAGGGAAGCGACCGGACCCGTGAGCACCGCAAAGCGCGCACCCGAGATGCGGCCCGCCGCGGGGAGATCGAGCCCGTCCAGGCTCTCGCCGATCGCGACGTGATCCCGCGCTTCGAAATCAAGGCGCTTCGGCTCACCGTGGCGACGAATCTCGAGGTTGGCCGTTTCGTCGCGGCCATCCGGAACGCTCTGGTGCAACAGATTCGGCAGATCAAGCAGCAGGGCGTCGAGTTCCGCCTGCAGCGCCGTCAGCAGCCGCTCCGCCGCGTCAAGGCGAGCGCCGAGCGATTCGACTTCCGCCAGCAGCGGCGCGATGTCCTGCCCCTGGGACTTGGCCTGCCCGATGGTACGCGAGCGGCTGTTGCGCTCATTGCGCAGCGCATCGACTGCGATCTGCGCGTCCTTGCGGCGCTTTTCCAGTTCGGTGAAGCGAGCAATATCGAGGCGGTAACCGCGCCGGGCCAGATTTCGTGCCACGGCATCCGGATCGCTGCGCAATTGCCGGGCATCAAGCATGGTCGTCCTTGCGCTTCAGCGCCTCGAGCAGGCGCAATTCCAGCCCGCGCGGGGCCGGATGATAGTAGACGCGTGGTTCAACACCGTCGGGAAAATGCGCCTGACCCTGGGCCAGCGCACCGGGCTCGTCGTGCGCGTAACGGTATCCCTTGCCGTAGCCCAGTTCCTTCATGAGCTTCGTGGGTGCGTTGCGCAGATGCAGCGGAACCTCCAGCGTGCCGAGCGCGCGCGCGTCGTCCATTGCCGAGCCATAGGCCTTGTACACGGCATTGCTCTTCGGCGCGCAAGCCATGAACACGCAGGCCTGGGCGAGCCCTAGTTCCCCTTCCGGGCTGCCCAGGCGTTCGAATCCGTCCCACGCGGCGAGTGCCAGCGTGAGGGCGCGCGGATCTGCATTGCCGATGTCTTCGCAGGCCATGCGCACCATTCGTCGCGCGATGAAGCCGGGGTCGCATCCGCCATCCAGCATGCGGCAGAGCCAATAAAGCGCGGCGTCAGGATCGCTGTCGCGCACCGACTTGTGCAGCGCCGAGATCTGGTCGTAGAAAAGCTCGCCGCGCTTGTCGAAGCGCCGATGACCGCCGGCCGTAACCTCCCTCACGATGTCGATCGTAATGACCGGACCTGCGGCGTCCGCGGCCGCCAGATCGACCGCGAGTTCGAGCAGATTGAGTGCCCTGCGTGCGTCGCCATCCGCTGCATCGGCGAGGAGCCGCAGAGTTTCACCTGCCGCGGTCACCCCGCTTCCGCCGAGTCCCCGCTCAGCATCCGCGAGCGCCCGCTCAAGCAGCGCCAGCAGGTCGGCCGCATCCAGAGGCTTCAGCAGATAGACGCGTGCCCGGGACAGCAGCGCGGAATTGAGTTCGAAGGAAGGATTTTCGGTCGTCGCACCGATGAATACGAGCGTTCCGTCCTCTACGAAGGGCAGGAATGTGTCCTGCTGACCCTTGTTGAAGCGATGCACCTCATCGAGGAACAGCAGTGTCGCCCTGCCGCCAGAGGCACGCGCTGCACGCGCCTGATCCACCGCTTCTCGGATGTCCTTGACGCCCGCCATGACCGCGGAAAAGGCGATGAAGTCGGCCTGGCAGGACTCGGCCGCAAGCCGTGCCAGCGTCGTCTTGCCGCTGCCGGGCGGACCCCAGAGCACCATCGAATGCGGGATTCCCGCGGTCAGGAGTTGGTGCAATGGCCTGCCGGGACCTAACAGGTGACCCTGCCCGACAAATTCGGAAAGCTTTTGCGGTCGCATGCGATCGGCCAGCGGGCGGTACGCGGCACTTCCGGAGTCATCGATCGGGAGTTTGGCCTGTCGCAGCATGCTGCGCGGATTCTAGCCGTTAACGCGCGCCGTCAGTGCTGTCGACGGCCTGCCAGCCAGGCTTCGGCTGCCAGGGCCCAGCCAATCCGCCCGCGAACCAACCACCAGGCAGTCAATACGCCGGTTGTATTGGCGAGGGCATCCGTCCAATCGGCGGTCCGCGTCTCCGTCAAGAGCGCCTGTGCCGCTTCCAGCGCGAGCCCCAGCAAGATCACCGACACAATGACCCATGGGCCCGTTGCCCTCGCCACGATCCCGGTGCACAGCAAGGTGAGCGTGAAATACGAGGCGAAATGACCGAGTTTGTCGAGGCCGCCGGCACCCCCGATCTCCCCGCTGGGCACGAGGCTCGCGATGATGATGAGCGCGGCCAACAGCCAGACCAATGCGATCCAGATGCCGCGATAGCGGAGTTCCAGCAATTTCAGTCTGCCGGCGCGCGGCCCACGACATCGACGCCGGGCGGCGGCTTAAAAGAGAAAAGATGTTCGTCGATGTGCGGGTTGCGCACGATGTTCAGCAATTCAAGCTCGGTCGTCTGGCCGAGGCGATCATGCAGAGTCATGCGTCGCAATTCCGTGCCCTCAAAACCCAGTCGCAGGTCGCGGAAGTCCGAATCCGGGCGGCGCGGCGTCAGCAGGCTCCATTCCAGTCCGCCCTCAAGGCCAGCATGCGTGATCTCGAATTCGCCATTCAAGTTGGCATCGCCGGCAAGCAGCATCGCCGGCGTGCCGGCCAGCGCCTCGCCGGCGGCACGCACCGTGACCTGCTCCAGTTCGACGTCGTAAAGCCACACAGTCACGCCGTCGGAAACAATTAGCTGCTCGGGCACGCGATAGTCCCAGCGAAACCGGCCGGGACGCGCGAGCGCCATCGTGCCCTCGGCGCGTTCCAGCACGCGGCCGCGCGCGTCAGTCACGGTTTGGCGAAATTCGGCACGCAGACTGGTCAGCTGCCCGAGGAAGCCATTGACGCGCATGGCGGCAGTAGCGTCAGCCGTGGGTGCGGCAAGCGCCGGCGCAATCCCGGTGCTGAGGATCAGGAAAGCAGCGAGGCGGTTTCTCATGACGATTCCGGCGGTGGCGGCGCGAGCACCTCGCGGCTGCCATTCGATTGCAGCGAGCCGACCAGACCCGCCGCTTCCATGGATTCAACCAGCCTGGCAGCACGGTTGTAGCCGATCTTGAGCCGGCGCTGGACGCCTGAGACGGAGGCGCGGCGCGATTCGGTGACGATGCGCACCGCCTCGTCGTACAGCGGATCCTGCTCGCCCTCGTCGACGGCTTCGCCGCCCTCGCCGTCCCCAGGTTCATCCGAGAGGCCCGGTATCGGCCCCTTCGGGCCTGACAATACTTCGTCGACGAACGCAGGCGCAGCGCCGCCTCGCAGCGAGGCGACGACCCGATGCACTTCCTGGTCCGCAACAAATGCACCGTGAACACGCTCAGGCGTCGAGCTACCGAGTGGCAGGTACAGCATGTCGCCATGGCTCAACAGCGATTCCGCGCCGTTCTGGTCGAGAATCGTCCGTGAGTCCACCTTGGCCGACACCTGAAACGCGATGCGTGCCGGAATGTTGGCCTTGATGAGTCCGGTGATCACATCGACCGACGGGCGTTGGGTTGCGAGTATCAGATGGATGCCAGAGGCGCGTGCCTTCTGCGCGAGCCGCGCAATCAACTCCTCGACCTTCTTGCCGACAATCATCATCAGGTCGGCGAGTTCATCGATGACCACGACGATGTAGGGCAGCGCCTCGAGCGGCGGTACCGCGCCCGCGTACTTGCCCATCGCGAGCAATCGCGCGATCAGCGGATCGGGAATCGGCTTGCCGGCCTGCTCCGCGTCACGCACCTTGCGGTTGAAGCCCCCGAGATTCCTGACGCCCAGTTCCTTCATCAGCTGGTAGCGCCGTTCCATCTCCGCGACGCACCAGCGCAAAGCGTTGGTCGCCTGTTTCATGTCGGTAACAACGGGCGCCAGCAGGTGCGGGATGCCCTCATAGACCGAGAGCTCCAGCATCTTCGGGTCGATCAGGATCAATCGCACCTGCTCGGCCGTGCTCTTGTAGAGCAGCGACAGAACCATGGCGTTTATGGCGACCGACTTGCCGGAGCCGGTGGTTCCCGCGATCAGGAGGTGCGGCATCTTTGCGAGATCCGCGACGACCGGCGCGCCACCGATGTCCTTGCCGAGCGCCAGTGCAATCGGCGACGCGAGCTCGTCATAGGCGCGCGAGCGGATGATCTCACCAAGCGTGACCAGTTCGCGCGTTTCATTCGGGATTTCCAGCCCCACGACCGACTTGCCGGGTATCACCTCGACGACCCGTACGCTGATCGCGGACAGCGCACGCGCGAGGTCCTTGGCGAGCGCGCTGATCTGGCTGACCTTCACGCCAGGTGCGGGTTTGAGCTCAAAGCGCGTGACCACCGGGCCAGGCAGGACCGCGACCACCTCGACGTCGACGCCGAAGTCCTTGAGCTTGATCTCGACGAGCCGCGAGATCGCATCGAGCGCCTCGGGCGAATACGTCTTCTCGCGCGCCGGCGGATCGTCGAGCAGTTTGAGCTCCGGAAGATCCTTGGCAGCGGGCTTGGCGAACAGTTGGACCTGCCGTTCCTTTTCGGCGCGCTGGCTGGGCTCCGGCACATGCGGCGCCGCGGTTTCGATGCGCGGCGGTGTGCGCGCCAACGCCTTCCTCTGAACTTCGCGCACAACGGCCTCGCGTGCTTCGCGCGATTCCCGGCCGGCCGCGTGGTCCCGATTTGTCGCCATGCGGTTGCGGACCCATGCCGCGCAGGCAAAGACCCCATGCCCGATGAAATCCATCACTCTCAGCCAGGAGACGCCGGTGTAGAGCTGCACGCCCGCAAACCACAATGCGAGCATCAGGAGCGTCGCGCCCAGTAGCGATGCGGCAGCCGCAAGGCCCTCACCGATCAGGTTGCCAAGGATTCCACCGGCACCGGCGGGCAATGCGCCGGGGGCGAAATGCAGCGCCGCAAGTCCGCAACTCGTGGCGAGCGCGGCGACCAGGCCGATGGTGCGAAGCGCAATCGTCGAGCGCCCATGCCCGGGCTCATCCGGCGCACGCTTGAAGCCGACCCAGGCGCTGAAAGCGATCGCGAGCGGGAAAAGAAATGCGGGCCAGCCGAAGAGCATGAACAGGAAGCTGGAGATCCAGGCGCCCAGCGGCCCGATCAGGTTGGCGACCTGGCCCGGCTCGCCCGTATAACTGAAACTGCGATCGGAGGCGTCGTAGCTCGAAAGGGCGATCATCAGCACGAGCGCAAGCGCGGCGAGCAGCCAGAATGCGGCTTCCCGCAGCGCACGTGCGAAAACTGGGTCGAGTTTGGCTCCCGGGTTGGAAGCGTCGGCGGCGGACTTGGCCAAGGACTAAGAATCCTGGTAAAGAATTAGCTATAAGCAGTTGATTATAAGAACATTGCAATTCGCACGGCAAGCGGCCATATGCGATGACAGTGGCCTGATAGGATGCGCGGCTACCCGTTTTAGCGGGGATGCGATGCGCGCGGAAACGAGCGGAGAGCACTATACATGACGACCCCACGACACTCGCGGCTGATCATCATGGGTTCCGGTCCCGCGGGCTACTCGGCCGCAGTCTACGCCGCACGTGCCAATCGCAAGCCACTGCTCGTCACCGGACTCGAGCAAGGCGGGCAATTGATGACGACGACCGAAGTGGACAACTGGCCGGGTGACGTCGAGGGCCTGCTCGGTCCGGACCTGATGGATCGCATGCGCCGGCATGCGGAGCGATTCGGCGTCGAGATGGCGCACGACCAGGTCACCCGTGTCGAGCTCGGCAAGGATCCATTCCGCCTGGTTGGCGAAAACGGCGAATACACTTGCGATGCGCTCATCATCGCGACCGGCGCTTCCGCGCGGTATCTCGGGCTTGAATCGGAGACACGCTATCGCGGGCGCGGCGTCTCCGCCTGCGCGACCTGCGACGGATTCTTTTACCGTGACCAGCGTGTCGCCGTGGTTGGCGGTGGCAACACCGCAGTCGAAGAAGCTATTTATCTTGCGAACCTCGCCTCGCATGTCACCTTGATCCACCGCCGTGACCGGCTGCGCGCGGAAGCGATCCTGCAGGATCGCCTGGCGGCGCTCGCCGTCAAAGGCAAGGTTTCCTACCTGTGGAATCACGTCGTGGAGGAAGTGCTGGGCACAGATCAGGGTGTTACCGGCATTCGCGTGAAAGCTGCTGACGGCAAGGGCACGAAGGAACTGGATGTTACCGGCCTCTTCATTGCGGTCGGCCATACCCCGAACACTTCGCTCTTCGAGGGCCAGCTCGAAATGAAAAATGGCTACATCGCCGTCAAGGCGGGCCTCTCGGGCGATGCCACGGCGACCACCGTGCCCGGTGTATTCGCCGCTGGTGACGTTGCCGACCATGTCTACCGGCAGGCCGTGACTTCGGCCGGCACGGGCTGCATGGCCGCACTCGACGCCGATCGTTTCCTGGAGCGGCAGGCCGGCAGCTGACGACTCATGAGCGTGCGCATCGCCCGGTCGCTTGCGGATGTCGATCCCGGGCAGTGGAATGCGCTGGTCGGACGAGGCACGCCATTCCTGCGCCACGAGTTCCTGGTCGCGCTGGAACAATCAGGTTGCGCGACGGCGGAAACCGGCTGGGATGCACGCCATCTGCTGCTCACGGACTCACGCGGCCACCTCACCGCCGCGATGCCCCTGTACCTGAAGCCGCATTCCTGGGGCGAGTTTGTATTCGACTTCGCCTGGGCGGAGGCCTACCAGCGTGCTGGCCTGAACTATTACCCGCGGCTCTGTTGCGCCGTGCCATTCACGCCGGCCACCGGCCCGCGGCTGCTGACGCTGGAAGTGGATGCCGCAGCGAGCCGGCTGGCCCTGATCGGGGCGGCGCGTGAGCTTGCGCGCACAATTGGCGTCTCATCTCTACATGTCCTGTTTCCCGATGTGCAGGACAAGTCGGAACTCGAAGCCGCCGGGCTGATGACTCGTCTCGACTGCCAGTTTCACTGGCAGAACACCGGTTACGGAAACTTCGACGATTTCCTTGCGGGATTCACGGCAGAGAAGCGCAAGAAAGTGCGACGCGAGCGGCGCCGGGTCGCGGAAGCCGGCGTCACGCACAGGACCCTGCACGGCGGCGACCTGGATGAAACCCTGATCAACACCGTTTACACGCTCCATGCGCAGACATTCGCGCGCTTTGGCAACCCGCCGTACCTGAACCTCGATTTCTTCCGTCGACTCGCACGCAGCATGCCGCGCGCACTGGTCGTCGAACTCGCAACGCGCCACGGCGAAGTCATCGCCTGCTCGCTGTCCTTGCGCAGTGACGACACCCTTTATGGACGTTATTGGGGGGCGAGTGGCGACTATCACAGCCTGCATTTCGAGACCTGCTTCTATCGTGGCATCGAATACTGCATACGCGAGCGTCTCGCGCGCTTCGAGCCCGGCACCCAGGGTGAGCACAAGCTGCTGCGCGGATTCGCGCCGGCGCCGGTCTGGTCCCTGCACGAAATCGCCGATCCGCGCTTTGCCGCCGCCATCCGGGACTGGCTGAAACGGGAGGAATCCCGGCGGCGCGCATACTTGCGCGCGGCAGTGGATCACCTGCCCTTCCGGCGTGCCGATATCCCGGCTAGGCTCGCAGCCAATGTCCGGGATTGCCTGGCTGCAGAAGACTGACCCACCCGAGGCACTGCCTCCGACGGCGCGCGCCCTGCGCGAACCAAACGGCTTGCTCGCGGTTGGCGGTGCACTGACCCCTGACTGGTTGACGTACGCCTACCGGCACGGCGTATTTCCGTGGTACTCGGCCGAACAGCCGATTCTCTGGTGGGCACCCGACCCGCGCGCCGTTCTGTTGCCGGCGGAGTTCAGGATTTCGCGCAGTCTCGCGCGCTCGATCCGCAATCGAGGCTATGTGACGCGCATCGACACGGCATTTAACTCAGTCGTCGAGGCCTGCGCGGGCCCGCGCCGTGGCGGCGCTGGAACCTGGATCACGGACGAGATGCGCGAAGCCTATGTCGAACTCCATCGTCGCGGCCTCGCGCATTCGATCGAGGTCTGGCACGAGGACCGGCTGGTCGGAGGGCTCTACGGGGTTGCGATGGGTCGCGTCTTTTTCGGCGAGTCCATGTTCACGCGCGAGCGGGACGCCTCCAAGGTGGCCCTCGCGCGGCTCACGCAGGAATGCCTGCGGCTCGACGTGGTGTTGATCGATTGCCAGTTGCCGAGCCCGCATCTCGCCAGTCTCGGCAGCCGTGATCTGGTGCGCGGTGAGTTTGAGGAGCAGCTTGCGGCACTGGTGGATGCCGAGCCTCGCCTGTGGCGGCAATGAGACACGGAATTGCATGCAGGGACGCGCTAGGTCACAATCCGCGCGGTTTCCGCTACAGCACCGGGATGGAATGGCCAAGGAAGAAGCAATTCAGATGGAGGGAGAGGTCGTCGAGACCCTGCCCAACACGACATTCCGCGTAAAACTGCAGAATGACCACATCGTGACTGCACACATCTCGGGCAAGATGCGGAAACACTACATACGGATCTTGACCGGCGACAAAGTCACGGTCGAGTTGACGCCCTACGACCTCACCAAGGGTCGGATCATCTATCGCGCGCGGGACGCTTCCCTTTTCCTCCGCGGAGGAAAAGGGAAGCGTCCCCTTTTTCTCAGTCCTGGCCCAACAGTTCCGGCTCGTGTGCCGGCCGGCACTCGAGTGCAAGAGCCGCACCGTCCTTGCCCAGTGACACCCTGACGCTGCCACCGCCCGCAAGGCGTCCGAACAGCAGTTCTTCGGCCAGCGGGCGCTTGACGTGCTCCTGCAGTACCCGCGCCATCGGTCGAGCGCCCATCTTCGGGTCGTAGCCCCTGGCGGCGATCCAGTGGCGCGCGTCGTCGTCGACCGCGAGCGCAACACCCTTTTGCTCGAGCTGGGTTTCGATTTCGAGTAACAGCTTGTCCACGACGCGCTCGATCGTCTGAGCATCGAGCGGGCTGAACTGGATGACCGCGTCCAGGCGGTTGCGGAACTCGGGCGAGAAGACGCGGCGCACAGCTTCCATGCCGTCCGGTGCATGGTCCTGCTGCGTGAAGCCGATGCTCGCGCGGTCCATGTCCGCGGCACCGGCATTGGTCGTCATCACGATGATCACATTGCGGAAATCCGCCTTGCGGCCGTTGTTGTCGGTCAGGGTGCCGTGATCCATGACCTGCAGCAGCAGGTTGAAAACATCGGGGTGCGCTTTCTCGATCTCGTCGAGCAGCAGCACGCAGTGCGGGTGCTTTGCGATTGCCTCGGTCAGCAGGCCGCCCTGGTCGAAGCCCACATAGCCCGGCGGCGCGCCGATCAGGCGTGACACCGTATGGCGCTCCATGTACTCGGACATGTCGAAACGCACGAACTCGACACCGAGCGCGATGGCGAGCTGACGAGTGACCTCGGTTTTGCCGACTCCGGTCGGGCCGGCGAGCAGGAAACTGCCAACCGGCCGTCGCTCGTTGCCAAGTCCGGCGCGGGCCATCTTGATGGCGGCGGCCAACGAGTCGATGGCCGGGTCCTGGCCGAAGATCACGAGCTTCAGATTGCGCTGCAGGTTCTGCAGCACCTCGCGGTCCGACAACGAGACGTGCCTCGGAGGTATCCGCGCGATGCGTGCAACCACCCCCTCGATGTGGGCCACGGTCACCGTGCTTTCGCGCTCGGCCGCGGGCTTCAGCCTGAGCGATGCACCGGCCTCGTCGACGACGTCGATCGCCTTGTCCGGCAGGTGCCGATCATTGATGTGGCGTTCCGACAGCTCGGCTGCCGCGGTGAGCGCATCGTCGGTATAAGTCACGCCGTGATGCTCCTCGAATCGCGTCCTGAGTCCGCGCAGGATCTCGATCGTCTCGGCCACGGTCGGCTCGACGATATCGATCTTCTGGAAGCGCCGGGCGAGCGCGTGGTCCTTCTCGAAGATGCCGCGGTATTCCTGGTAGGTGGTCGAGCCGATGCAGCGCAATTCGCCGCTCGCGAGCACCGGCTTGATCAGGTTTGACGCGTCCATGACCCCGCCCGAGGCGGCGCCGGCGCCGATCACCGTGTGAATTTC
Organism: Steroidobacteraceae bacterium; assembly: GCA_016844605.1. Classification (GTDB taxonomy): domain Bacteria; phylum Pseudomonadota; class Gammaproteobacteria; order Steroidobacterales; family Steroidobacteraceae; genus SCUD01. Next base: position 4,401 of record JAENJD010000001.1, on the reverse strand, counting down.
GTCGATGAACAGGATTGCGCCGGGCCGCTTCTTGAGCTCGGCGACGACATTCTTCAGCCGTTTCTCGAAATCACCGCGATACTTGGTGCCGGCGATCAACGCGCCGAGATCCAGCGCATAGATCGTGCAATCGGCAAGGACTTCGGGAACCTTGCCTTCGACCACCAGGCGCGCAAGCCCTTCGGCGATCGCAGTCTTTCCGACGCCCGCCTCACCGACATAGAGCGGATTGTTCTTGCGCCGCCGGCAGAGGATCTCGATGGTCCTTTGGACTTCGAGCAGGCGCCCGATGAGCGGATCGACGCGGCCTGCCCTGGCCTGGGCATTCAGGTTGGTCGTGTACTTCTCAAGCGCCGCTGCGCCGCTGTCCTCGGCGCTTTCACGTTCAGGTGCAACGCCCTCTTCGCGCGTTGCCTCGCGGCTTTCACCGCTGGAAGGCAGCCCGTGTGAAATGTAATTGACGACGTCGAGGCGGGCGATGTCCTGGAGCGACAGCAGGTAGGCCGCATGGGACTGCTTCTCGCTGAATATCGCAACCAGCACATTGGCGACGGCGACTTCCTTCTTGCCGCTCGACTGTACGTGAAAGACCGCACGCTGCAGGACACGCTGAAAGCCAAGGGTCGGCTGCACCTCGCGCTCGTCGTCGCCGGCAAGCGTGGGCGTGGTCTCATCGACGAATTTCTGCAGGTCCGCCTGCAGTCGGGTCAGGTCCGCACCACAGGCTTTCAGGATCTCGCGCACCCGCGGGGTGTCCAGGATGGACAGCAACAGGTGCTCCACGGTCATGTATTCGTGGCGCGCATCGCGCGCCTTCTGGAATGCCTCGTTCAGGCAGCATTCGAGTTCACTCGAAAGCACTCAGGTCTCCTCCATCGTGCACAGCAGTGGGTGCTGGTGTTGTCGAGAGTACGTCATTACCTGCGCCACCTTTGTTTCCGCGATCTCGTAGGTGAATACGCCGCAGATGCCTTTGCCCCGGGTATGCACCTCCAGCATGATGCGCGTGGCGCGCATGCGATCCAGTGCGAAAATCCGTTCCAGCACATCCACGACGAATTCCATCGGCGTGTAGTCGTCGTTCAAGAGCACCACCTGATAGAGCGGCGGCTTCTTGACCTGCGGTTGCGCCTCCTCGATGACGAGGCTTTGGCCGCCCTGCCCAATCTCGCGTTCCTCGTCGCCGCCCACCAGCTGTGCCCACTCCCTGCCGCATGTTCATTTATAGGGGTCCCCAGCCAGCCGCACAAGGGCGCGTCGTCGCCCCTTTGCGACCCGCCGCGCCTTGCGAGCCCGTTATGAGAAGTGTCGCACAAGTGCCCGCAGCTACTTCGATTTCTGCTCGTATCTCGCCTTGTAGGTCAGCCGCGGCTACCCGTATCATGGCGCGGTTTCCCGGGGGGTCTTGGACCCCCCGTCAGGCCGGACACTTCTGGACGGGCCAACATGCAGCTAGTCGACCGGATCGTCGCTCCGTTTCGTGGTGCCGAAGCTGCACTGCCCCGGGGCGTGGTCGCGGCCGCGCCAATGCTCCTGACAATCCTGCTGGTCGTCGTGCTTGCGGCCCAGTTGGCCAGCCTGCTGTGGCGGGTGATGGGCTCGACCGGTGGTGATGCCACGCCGTCCCCGGTCATTGACGCCGGTGCGCCGCCGCCAGTCGATCTCGGGAGCATCGTCAATGCCCACTTGTTCGGAATCGCCAATTTGTCCGGCGACCCGAATGCGGCGCCTGCAACTTCCGCGAATCTGGCGCTCGCCGGCACGCTTGCGGGTCTCGATCCAGGACAGGGCTGGGCAATCATCGGCGCGAACGCCCAGGCGGCACGTGTCTACGCAACGGGCGCCACGCTTCCGGGCGGCACAAAGCTTCTCGCCGTCTATCCGGATCGCGTGATCCTCGACCGGAATGGCACGCGCGAGTCGCTGGCCCTGCCGCGACTTTCAGGGAATGCGGGCGCGGCACAGGTCGCCAATCAGCCTGCCGGCCCACAGTCCGGTTCGCTGGTGGACAGCGTGCGCGAACTGATGACGCAGGATCAGTCCGCCGTCAATGAGCTCCTACGGCCGCAACCGGTGTTCGCCGGCGCGCAATTGCGCGGCTATCGTGTTTATCCTGGCCGCAATCGCGGCCAGTTTGCGAAGCTTGGCTTGCAGCCGGGCGACCTGGTGACCGCCGTCAATGGCGCGCCACTCGACGATCCGAATCGCGCGCTCGAAACCCTGCGCGGCGTCGGCATGGGCCCTGCGGTCACGCTGACGATCGACCGTAATGGCCAGCAACAGCAATTGGCAGTCGATCCGGGGACCATCGTGCAGGAACTCCGGCCCGCCGACGACCTGGAGCCGTCGCCGGAAGAGGAATCCAGCGAGTGAGTCGGCGCATGCAGAGGAAAGATTAATGACGCGATTCCTACGCCTTGCCCTGCTACTTGCGCTGGCGCTGCCACTCGCGGCGGCAGCCCAGCAGAGTCCGCAGATCACGCCCAATTACAAGGACGCCGATCTGGGCCAGGTCATCGAGGCCGTCAGCCAGGTGACTGGCAAGAATTTCATCGTCGACCCGCGTGTCCGCGCACAGGTCACGATGCTTTCCAACACGCCAATGGGCCCGGATGCCTTCTACGAGGCCTTCCTTGCGATCCTGCAGGTCCACGGATTTGTCGCCGTCCAGTCCGGATCGGTCATCAAGATCCTGCCGGACGCCACCGCCCGGCAATTGCCTGCCAATGACCTGCCGGACCGGATCAGCGCGACTTCGGACGAAATCGTCACGCAGGTCATACAGGTCCGCAATGTCTCCGCAGCCCAGCTGGTTCCAATCCTGCGGCCCTTGATTCCGCAGTATGGCCATCTCGCGGCCTACCCAAGCGCCAACATGCTGATCATCTCGGACCGCGCCTCCAACGTGAGTCGCATGATGCGGATCATCAGTCGCATCGATCGCTCCGGTGACGGCGACATCGAGGTGATCCGCCTCGAGCACGCATCCGCCAGCGAAATCGTGCGCGTCGTGAATTCCCTCAATGCGGCACAGGGTGCGGATGCCTCGTCCAGTGCACGCATCGTCGCGGACGAGCGCACCAACAGCGTCCTGGTCGGCGGCGAGGCATCGCAGCGGCTGCGCTTCCGCACGCTGATCACGCACCTCGATACGCCGCTCGAAGACGGTGGCGACACCCAGGTCCGCTACCTGCGCTATGCCGATGCAGAGAAGCTCGCAGCCAAGCTGAAGGAGCAGGCCGCGGCGGGCGGCCCCGCGCAGCCCGGCCAGGCGGCGGCGGCTGGCGGCGATCGTTCGGTGACCATCTGGGCCGAACCGGAGACCAATGCGCTGATCATCACGGCGCCGCCCAAGACGATGCGCTCGCTGATGCAGGTTGTTGACCGGCTCGATATCCGGCGGGCGCAGGTCATCATCGAGGCGATGCTGGTCGAAGTGTCGACGGACGCGACCCGGGATCTCGGCGTGAACTGGATCGTCGATGGATCCGGCGACAACTTCCTGGTCGGGCTGTTCAATCAGCCGATCGGCGGTGTCAGCCTGGGCGATATCGCCGCAGGCATTGACGATCCCTCGTCGATCACGTCTGCGCCGGGTGGGCTGACGATCGGTGGTGGTCGAAACCAGGACACCGGCACGAATTTCGCCGCGATCCTGCGCGCCCTGTCCGGGGACGGTGACACCAACATCGTCTCGATGCCGTCGATCATCACGCTGGACAACGAAGAGGCGCAGATCAAGGTTGCCCAGGAAGTGCCGTTCGTGACCGGTTCATTCACGACTACGGGCGGCACGGGCGGCACGGTCAACCCCTTTCAGACAATCGAGCGCAAAGAGGTCGGCAACATCCTGAAGATCACGCCGCAGATCACCGACGAGAACACGATCCTGTTGAAGATCGAGCAGGAGGCGTCGAGTCTCATCGCCGATTCCGGGCTTGCGCTCCAGCTCATCACATCGAAGCGCACGATTTCGACGCGGGTGCTCGTCGACGATGGCGGCATGATTGTTCTCGGCGGCCTGATCGAGGACCGCCTGACCGAGAGTGAGCAGCGGGTTCCGGGCCTCGGGCGCATCCCGATCCTCGGCAATCTTTTCCGTGTACGGAACACCAAGAAGACCAAGACCAATCTGATGGTCTTCATCCGGCCGCGCGTGCTGCGCACGGCCGAGCAGGCGGCGATCGAGACCAACTCGAAGTACAACTACCTGCGCAATCTGCAGCTCGAGCTGAATGGTGGCAAGGTCAAGTTAATGCCGGGCGAAATGCGACCCACGCTACCACCGCTGATCGGTCCGACGGCCCCGCCCACCGCGCCGGCGCCACCGTCACAGGATGTTGCGGTCGAGCCCAACGGTCCGAGCGAGTGACCGGAAGCCGCTCGTGAGCGTCGGTAGCG
>JAENJD010000023.1 GCA_016844605.1 Steroidobacteraceae bacterium | reverse complement strand
CGCGCTGTGGCATGTTCACTTCGGCCTCTCGCTATTGCTGGGACTGTGGCGATTCCGGCACCAGAAATAGACTCCAGCTGAGGCGACCAAGAAGTGCCCAAAGGGTACTCCAACACCTAGAAAAAAGAGTTCTGGATAAGACTCGCTCTTTCGACCCTCGAGAATCCACACGAGCGGTGTGAAGCTGCATATCAACATCAGGAGCAGGAATGCAATTGCCACTGCTAGAGGGATAGCTCCAGGGCGGCCAAGGAATGCCTTCTTGCTGCTCACTAGAAGCGATCCAGTGCGACTGGCGACATTCGTATTCAGCGGTCTAACGCTTAGGTTGAGGGCCGAACCCGCGAAGCGGGTGAGTGCCCTCGAACCGATTGTTAGGCCGCAGGCTTCCTGCAGTGACAACGGTGACCGTGGACATCATCGTTCCGGCTCGAATCCTGGATATATCCGATACCGGGGAAGCGGATCGGTAATGTCATACCACGCAGCCTTGGAGTCGACGAAGACGTGACGTATTGGGCCGGTAGAGTGGAGGGCGGAATCTAGTGTGCCGAGCGTGACGGCAAGTGTCGCGGGGTCGTCGAGGCGGCGGATGAAAAGCTGAGAGCCACACTGCTTGCAAAAGCACTTCCGACGCCGCGCGGATGACGCAAACTCAGTGATTAGGTCCGCACCGGACGATAGGCGAAATGAAGCAGTGGGAACCTCGGCGTTTGCGGAAAAGGCGCTGCCATGGGCCTTTCGGCACATCGAGCAATGGCAGTACTCACTCAGGCCGATCGGTCCAACGATCTTGTAACTAACCCCTCCGCAGAGACAGCTTCTAACTACTATTGGATGTCATCAATGACTGTTTGTTTTACGTCATTCATGACTGTTAATCACGTGGGCAACTGTAAGTCGTTGTATAGACTCGGGGTCGACATGATCTAACGTGACGTTGCTGGAACAGTTGTCCGCAGAAGACCTTCAATCCACGCCTCGCACAGGGAGACTGCTTCATCGGGCTTGAAGTTCTTCGGATCCAGGCACCACTCCAGCCACAGGCCATCCAGCAAGGCGGTCAGGCCGATCGACGTGAGCCGCGGATCGATGCGCGGCGTTCCTGCCGCCTCCACGAGATCCGCGAGCAGCGCCCGCAGCAGTTCGCCGTAACCTCGGCCCGCTTCGTCGTGAGCTTTCCGGATCTCTGGCGACTGGCGAAAGAGACCCCAAAACACGATCCATGCGGTCAGAACGTGCGGATCCAGGTTGGGACGCGAGAAGACTGCCTCAAAAAAAGCGTGAAGCCGCGCGCGCGGATCCGGCGGCGCCAGCAGGACCGCGGCCTGAAAGCGCGCGGTCAACTGCCTGGTGAAGTGGCGGTAGCTCTCGGCAACCAGCGTGTTCTTGTTCGGGAAATGGTGATTGATCAGGCCGATCGACACACCGGCCTCGGCCGCGATCCGCCGCACCGATAGCCCCTCGTGGCCATGCCGCTTGAGGCTCTTGATAGTCGCGTCGATCAGCGCCTGCCGCCGGTCGCCCGCCAGGCGGCGTTCGTATCGAGGCTTGCGTACCGCGGCCGTCACTGCGACCGCGCAGCGCGCGCTGCATGCAGAGCCGAAAGGCCGGTCAGGCCGTGACCGGGATGAGTCCCGGCGCCGCACAGGTAAAGCCCTGGCACCGGCATCGAATAACAGGACGCGCCCGCCACGGGCCGCATGAACAACATCTGGTCAAGCGCCAACTCACCGCGCGAGACCGCGCCTTCGCGCAGGCCGAATCGTGTCTCGAGGTCGGCGGGAGTCAGCACGACGCGATGACGGATTCTTGCCGAGAATCCGGGGACATGACGTTCGACGAGTGCAATCGCCCGCTCCGCCACGGTATCGCGCATCGTGGCCCAGTCCACATCGCGCAGCCGGTAGGGTGTGTACTGCACGCGCAGCATCGCAACATGCCGGCCCATCGGCGCCAGGTTCAACTGCGTGACGCTCGGGAAGCGCAGTTCGATGACCGGCTCGTCCGAGCAGCGGCCATACTTGCTCGCATCAAACGCCTGCTCCACGTGGCGGACGGTCGGCGCAATGAAGACGGAGCCCGAGGGTGGCGTCGTCAGTCCGCGGATCTCGGGAAGGCCGTCGAGCGCCAGCAGCACGATGCTGGTCACGCCGCGATAGCGGATGTTCCGCACCGTCGCGATGAATTCCGGGTCGAGATGCACCGGATCCAGCAGCTCGAGCAGGCTGCGGTAGGGATCAAGGCTTGAGACGACGCTGCCGCACTTTATATCTTCCCCCGAGGCGAGCTGCACGCCCACGACGCGATCGTCATCCACCAGCAACCGTTGAACCTCGGCTCTGGTCTCGATCGTGACGCTGGCCGCGCGCGCGCGCTCGGCGAATGCCGAGATCAGCGCGCCCCCGCCGGTCTGCAGCCGCAGGCGGTCGCCAAAGACGCCTGCTTTCGCACCGACATGGCGATGCAGGAAATTGAGCGTCGTGCCGCCGGAGGCCGGACCCTGGCACAGATCCGCGACGCCGAGTGCCGCGAGGACACCCTTCAATCGATCTGATTCGAACCAGTCGTCGAGCAGATCGGCGAGCGGCATCGGCAGGGCGCGCAGGAGCTCGACCATGCCAGTCCTGCCGAGGCCGCGGAACTTGAGGCCAAGTCTTGCAAGCGCGAGGTAGTCCGCGAGTCCTGTCGTTTCGAGTTGCGGCGGCGCCCCGCGGTAGAGCGCTGCCAGGAATTCCGATTGGGCGTGCATGCGCGCGCAGAATTCCGGCCAGGCCGCGGCATCCTTCACCGAGTGGCCCTTCAGTCCCTCGGCCGTCGCCGCGATCGAGCGGCGCAGCAAGAGCGGCTCGCCGTCGCCCAGCGCGATCGTGACGGGATCCGGCATGACTGCACCGGGCAGCATGGCACCCGTTGCACGCAGCACCTCCGCATCGATGTGGCCGAGTTCGGGCGCCAGCGGCGCTGCGCGGTAGCCGGGCGCGAATTCGATCTCACGGTGGGTGCCGCCGAGTTCCGCCTGGGCCTCAACGAGCAATACGGTCGATCCCGAGCGCGCGAGCGCAGTGGCGGCCACGAGCCCGTCCGCGCCGCCGCCGATAACGATGCTGTCGTATGCCCTCGTCATGCGTCCGCCAGGATGCGTTCGGCCGCGAGCTTGCCCGGGGCGCCCATGATGCCGCCGCCCGGGTGCGTCGATGATCCGCACTGGTAGTAGCCGCCGATCGGCGTGCGGTAGTTTGCCCAGCGAGCGGCGGGACGCAGGAAAAAGAGCTGATTTAATGCGAGTTCGCCCTGGAAGATGTTGCCTTCCGACAAGCCGATCTTTTCCTCGATGTCGGCCGGCGTCAGTACCTGCCGGTGCAGGATCGCCGACTTGAGGTTGGGCGCGTACTCGGACAGCGTGTTGATCACGGCATCGCCAAAAGCTTCGCGCTTCGCGGCGGTCCAGCCGCCATTGACGTGGTAAGGGGCGTACTGCACGAAGATGCTCGCGACATGCTTGCCGGGCGGCGCCATGCCGGGATCGATCATCGACGGAAACACGATGTCCATGTAGGGGCGCCGCGAAAACTCGCCGTACTTTGCGTCGTCATAGGCACGCTCGAGGTAGTCCACGCTCGGGCTGATCGAAATGGCGCCGCGATGGTGCGCCCCAACTCCCGGCATGCAGCTGAAGTCCGGCAGTTCGGACAGCGCGAGATTGACCTTGCCCGAGGATCCGCGGAAGCGGAACCGGCGCACCTGCTCGAGCAGCTCGTCGGGCAACTCGCGGCTCTCGACGAGTTCGAGAAACGTGCGCCGCGCGTCGAGGCCCGAAACCACGATGGGTGCCCGGTACTCATCGCCATTTTCGAGCACGACGCCGGTGGCGTGCCCGTTCCTGACCAGCACCTGCTTCACCGGCGCCTCGGTACGTAGCGTCGCGCCCGCGGCACGCGCAGCCGCCGCGATCGCATTGCTGACGGTCCCGGTGCCGCCCTTGCAGAAACCCCAGGCGCGGAAGGCGCCGTCAATCTCGCCCATGTAATGATGCAGCAGCACGTAGGCCGAGCCCGGCGAGCGCGGACCCATGAAGGTGCCGATGATGCCGCTCGCGGCCTTGGTCGCCTTCAGCCCGCCGAACTCGAACCACTCGTCGAGATAGTCGGCCGAGCTCATGGTCATCAGCTTGTAGAGCGCATGGAATCGCTCGGCGCCCATCGAGCGCATGATGCCGCCGAGTTTCAACATGCCCTTCAGGTCGCTGGGCGCAAGCGAGGTCGGGTCGGGCGGGATCATGCCGAGCAAGGGCTTGACCGCGCGGGCCATGTGATGCATCAGCCGCCCGAATTCAACGAACGCATCGGCATCCATCGGCGAATGGCGGTACAACTCGCGTCGCGTCAGGTCCGAATCATTCCAGGTCGCGAAATAATCTCCATTCGGCAGCGGCGTGACGCTGCTCTCGAGCGGCAGGATCTGCAGGCCGTGGCGCGGCAGGTCCAGGTCGCGGATGATCTCCGGGCGCAGCAGGCTCACGACATACGAAAACACCGAAAACGTGAAGCCCGGGAAGATTTGCTCACTGACGGCGGCGCCGCCCAGCAGGTGCCGGCGTTCCAGCACGACCACTTTCCTGCCGGCGCGTGCCAGGTAGGCGGCGGCGACGAGCCCGTTGTGGCCGCCGCCGATGACGATGGCGTCGTATTGGTTCGCCAACTCAGGTCTTCTTCCGCGGCGGATCGAAGAATGGCAGCTTGCGCACACACGCATTCGCGCGCCGGTGATGGTGCTCGACGGTCACTTCGATCTGCAGTGGCGTGTCGGGTGCGAAATGCGGCGCCTGCACGTGCGCAAGCGCCAGGTACTTCTTCAGGAGCGGCGACCAGCAGCCACTCGAGGCGTAGCCGACCTGCTTGCCGTCGCGATAGAGCGGGACGCTCGCGCGCCAGGGAATGCTTGGCAGCGACGGCGCAAGGTCATGCGCGACATACAGGGACTCGAATGAATTCCACTCGATCTCGATGCCGACGAAGCGCCACAGCGGCCCCCTCGTCTTTTCCGCGGCCAGCGCCTTGCGGCCGTTGTACGGCCCCTTATCGAAGGTCACCGTCCAGTCGAGCGACAATTCAAAGGGCGAGGACTTCTGCGGTTCGATCATCGCCCGATGCGAGGAGTGATAGTCCACGTCGAGCATGACGAGCCCCGCCTCGATGCGCGCAACGTCGAGCGCCCAGATGCCCGCAGGCGTCAGGCCGTAATCGCGGCCAACCGCCATCAGCGCATCCCAGACCTCGAGCGCGCGATCGGCCGGTATCCAGAGTTCATAGCCGAGATCGCCCGTGTAGCCGGTGCGCGAGACCTGGATCTCGACCCCCGCGATCCGGTTGTCCATGACGCGGAAGTACCTGAGTGCATCCACGGGTTGGTCGGCGGCTTCGTTCAGCACGGCCCGCGACAAGGGGCCCTGCAGCGCGAGCGCAGCGAGGCTCTCGCTGACGTCCTCGATCCCGACCTCGAGCCCGAAGGCATTGCGATGCAACCAGCGGTAGTTCGGTTCTGCCGACGTGAGGCGGAATACATTGTCGCCCAACCGGCTGATGGTGCCGTCGTCGATGACCTTGCCGTGGGCGTCGCACCAGGTCGTGTATTGCACCTGGCCGAGCTGCGTTTTCAGCACATTGCGCGTGACCATGCGATCGAGCAGCCGCGCGGCATCGCGCCCGGTGACCAGGTACTTGTGCAGCGGCGACACATCAAAAACCGCGGCGGCATTGCGTACAGCGGCGTATTCGTGGTCAAGCGTCCAGTCATAAGCGCTCGCGACCGCGTAGCCCGCCCAGCGCCGCCAGGTCTGGCCCAGGATCAGCGGCGCCGTGCGCGCATGGAACGGCGTGGTTTTCAGTTGGTGTGGGACGCGCATCCGGCGGGAATCCGGTCATTCATTGTTGAACGATCGTACAGGAACAAATCCGGGACGGTCAATCCAATGCTAGGATCACTGCTTCACACAGGTGCTCACCATGACCAATATCCGGAATCTCCTGCGGGGCTTGCTTGCCGTGCTGGCGCTTGCGCTCTCGCTGGCTGGCCCGTCGCAAGCCCAGGTTAGTCGTGATACGCAGGAGATCAACAGCTATGTACTGACGGACGCCGGCCTCGCCCACTACGCGAAGGCTGCCGAGGCCCTCAAGCGGCTCGCGGACAAGATGCCGAGCGACTGCGACGATAGCGACGACAGCGATGCGACGACGATCGACCAGATGGTCGCGAAGATGAATGCGGTGCCCGGCGCCAGGGCGGCGATTCAGTCCGCCGGGATGACGACCCGCGAATACTTTGTGTTCACGATGTCGATCTTCCAGACCGGCATGGCGTCCTGGGCGCTCACCCAGCCGGGCGGCAAGCTGCCGCCGGGCGTCTCGATGGCGAACGTCAATTTCTATCATAAGAATGAAGCGGCGATGTCCCGGCTGGGCGGGGCTTCGGAATCCGAGGACTGCAATGGAGACGAACGCGAGGACGACACCAGCGAGTGATCCCGCGCAGCAGCGCCCTGCCCGCACCCGCGGCAGATGATCCATCGTTTGGACGATTCGACGCGGCCCTGATCTAAACTGCCTTGCATGCCGCTACGAATCTGCTTCGTCACCGCCGAAATGGCACCCCTGGCGAAGGCCGGCGGACTCGCCGACGTGTCCGCTGCGCTGTTCAAGTACCTCACCGCTGCCGGCCACGATATGCGTTTGTTCCTGCCGGCCTATTCGAGCATCGATCGCAAGGGGATTGACATCCAGCCGGTCGAGTTCATGCGGCACATGCTGGTGAAGATCGGCGCGCAGGATTTCCCGTACTCGGTGCTGACCGCGAGCTTGCCTGGCAGCAGCGCCCGCTTCTTTCTGATCGATTGCCCGGCCTGTTTCGCCCGCCCCGGCATCTATACATCCGAAGCCGACGAGCATCGGCGCTTCCTGCTGCTGACGCATGCCGCTTTCATGTCCTGCCAGCGCATGGGATTTGCGCCGCAGATCCTGCATTGCAACGACTGGCATACGGCGCTGGCGCCATTGTGGTTGCGTACGACCTACCACTCGGACAGATTGTTTGCGCACACGCGCAGCGTGCTGACGATCCACAACATCGGCTATCAGGGAATTGTCAGCGCCGCCCACGGCGCCGAGCTTCTGGCCGGCGCCGACGACAGCCTGTTACACCAACCGGATCTCCACGCCGGCCGCATCAACATGCTTCGCACCGGTGTGCAGTATGCCGATCGGGTGACCACCGTCAGCCCCGGCTACGCGCGCGAGATTTTGACCGCCGAATATGGCATGGGACTGGAGGACGACTTGCTGGCGCGCGGCGGTGCAATCACCGGAATTCTCAATGGCGTGGATTACGACGACTGGGACCCGCGCAGCGACCGGTATCTGCCGCGCCATTACGGGGCCAATCAACTGCGTACCAAGGCTGACCTGAAGCAACAACTGCTGGCGCGTCTCGGGCTGCGCGATGCGCCGCGCCGTGCGCTCGTGGGCATCATCAGCCGGCTTGCGACGCAAAAAGGCTTCGACTTGTTGATTGACGCGCTGCCACCGCTGCTTGCATCGCGTGACTTCAATCTCGTAGTGCTTGGCGCCGGCGAACCGCAATTTGAGGATTTTCTTGCGCAGCTGCAGCAGCGGCATCCCGGGCGCATGCATTTCCATCTCGGCTATAGCGACGAGTTGGCCCACTGGATCGAAGCGGGCAGCGACATGTTCCTGATGCCCTCGCGCTACGAACCTTGCGGACTGAATCAGCTTTACAGCCTGCGCTATGGGACGGTGCCGATCGTGCGCCGCACCGGCGGACTCGCCGATACGGTCAGGCACTTTGACGCCGCGACCGGCACCGGCACGGGCGTGGTCTTCAATGACTACAACATCGAGGCCGTCATCTGGGCCATGAACACCGCTCTTGATCTATACGTGCAGCGAGGCAGCTGGCGCCGCCTGGTGCAGAACGGGATGGCGCAGGATTTCTCGTGGCAACGGCAGATACAACAATACAGTGAGATGTATCAGCAACTGGTACAGCAGTGATCCACTAGCTTGATATGTGGGTATCGCGACCGTACGCCTGGTTGAGTTTGCGGCACCAGCTTGCGAGGCCATCGTCAAGCGCGCCGTGCCAAAGCTTCCAACGCCAGTTGTCAGCCGTGGTTCCCGGCCTGTTAAACCGCGCTTCAGAACCAAGTCCCAGCAGATCCTGAATCGGTATCACCGCCAGGCTTGCCGACGAGGCCAGCACCGCGCGCAACAACGCTTCCGGCATCGGTACCAAGTCACTGCGCAGCAGAAAATCGACGCGCTGGCGCGCTGCGTCATCAAGTCCGCGATACCAGCCGAGTGTCGTGTCATTGTCGTGCGTGCCGGTATAGACCACGGCGTCGCGCCCGATGTGGTGCGGGAGGTGCGGGTTGCCGGGCGAACCATCGAAGGCGAATTGCAGCACGCGCATGCCCGGCAGAGCGAATTCCCGGCGCAACGTCTCGACCGCCGCGGTGATGTCGCCCAGGTCCTCTGCCACAAGCGGCAAGTCCGGACAGTCGCGCCTCAGTGTCTCGAGCAGCGCGCGGCCCGGCGCCGCATGCCAGGCACCGTTGCGCGCATTGGCGGCATCCGGCGGCACCGCCCAATAGTCGACCAGACCGCGAAAATGATCGATGCGCAACACATCGAAGAGCTCGAGCTGCACCCGTAGCCGCACGCGCCAGAAGGCGAAATGATCGCGTTGCGCCTGCTTCCAGTCATATAGCGGGTAGCCCCACAGCTGGCCGTCAGGGGAAAAATAATCCGGTGGCACGCCTGCGAGCAGCGCCGGCTTGCCGGTCGCGGTCAGCTGCAGTTGCTCCTGGTGTGCCCAGGCAGTCGCCGAATCCGGCGCCACGTAGAACGGCAGATCGCCGAACAGGCGCACGGCGCGCTGCTGCGCGTATTCGCGCAACGCCGCCAGCTGCCTTGCGGCATGCCATTGTTCGGTGCGCAGCTGCTCCAACCGCGGAGCCAGCCGCTGGCACGCTGACTCGAGCGCAGCGCGCTCCCGATGCCGCAGTGGCGCCGGCCAGTCCCACCAGGCCGCTCCGCCGCAGTCCTCGCTCAGCGCCACGAACAGCGCATAGTCCTCGAGCCAGTGCTCATTGCCCTCACGGAAAGCGTTGAATGCCCCGCGCTGCTGCTGCGGATCAGCGGTCTCCGTGCGGTCGATGAACTGCGCATCCAATGCGAAATCGGAGCGTGTCCAGTACGGTGAACGGCTCTCCGTCACCGGTCCGAGCGGCAGCACCTGCCAAACCGAGAAGCCGGCACTGGACAGCCAGTCGATGAATGCACGTCCCGCCGCCCCGAAAGCGCCGCGCTCGCCCGCCAGCGCCGTGGGGTGAAGCAGCACTCCCGCGCGCCGTCGATCAAACACTGGCAGCCGACGACTGGCAGCGCCCATGAATCAGTGTTGTCCGCCCGGCTTGCTGGCGCGGCGCATGACGCCCCCAGTCGCCGGCTGCCCGCGCCCTACCGACAACGGTTGCCCCAAAATTGCCGGCACGGGCTGACCGAGGGCATCGTACAGGCGTGACAGACGATGCCGGAACAACGCGTCGAACTCGCGCACCGATTCGGCCGGGTTGTATTCCCCCAGCCACCAGAACCAGTCGGAGCTTTCGCACAGGGCCAGATGCTGTTCGATGCGTGCGCGCGTTGCCGCGGCGAGATCCGGCTGGGATAACACCGAATCGGCGGTGCGTTTTGCCTCGGCCAGCAAGTCCCAGGCGGCGTTCTTGTCGCGCTCGCCAATCCAGGTGCCGAGCGTGCCGTACACCCAACTGCCGGCTATCACTCTGGCCAGCGGAACCGGATCATGTCCGCGGTCGAGAAACGTAGACAGCGTCATCAGTTCGAGCTCGGGGTGATTCGCCAACGCAGCGTACAAGCCATTGAGAAAGTAAAAGCCATTGAATGGATAGTGTTCCCAGGCGTTTTCTCCATCAAGTGCAATCAGCGTCAAGCGCCCGTGTTGACCTGAATCCTGCCGTGCGACACCCTCAAGCTCGCTGACAAGATGGCCCACGGCATCGTCACCGTGCCAGTTCGAATAGGTAAAACCGATCAGGTCGGATAGTTCGTCGTTTCTGAAAAAACACTGCAGCAGATGATCCGGCACCTGCCAGGCGCGCCCCAGCTCTCCCGGCGGCGCCTCGCTCCAGGCCGCGTCAGATTGTGCGTTGAGGCAGCCTCGCAGCACATTGCCGCCGCTCGCCGTCCAGCGATAGCCGCAGCTCTCGATGATTTCAAGCGTCTTCGCGCTGATGGCACCCTCGGATGGCCAGCAACCGGCGGGGCGCACGCCGAATATCTCTTCGAACACCCGTGTGCCGACGCGCATATGCCAGCGTGCACGCTCCGTGCCGCCAGGGTATTTGTCGGCGTGCGGCAACGGAACGTCCGGCATGGCATCGCGCGCGCTGTTGAAATCCACCAGCAGTGGCATCAGCGGATGTGCATAGGGTGAGGTGGCAAGTTCTACCCGCCCCCGTTCCCGCAACGCCCGGAAACGCGGCAACACACCACTCAGGAGCCCGCTGATCAGCTCCAGAAGCGTGCGGCGATGCTGCGCCGTGAAATTGCGCCCACGTTCAATCAGCGCCGCGACGCGTAAGTCCGAACGTTTGACGGTTTCACCCAGCCACGCGATGTGAAACCACATCGCAAGATCACGCAGGTATTGGTCCGACGCAAAAGTCACGCGGTCCACCGTCGCCAGTGCGCCCGCCAACTCAACAAGCTCCGCGTAGTGCGGATAACGCCCGATCAGGTGCTGGCGGTGTGCCCGCAGGCAGGCCTGCAGCAGCTGCAATCGCAGCTCCGCATCGGACGGCAACGGCTCGTCGGCCAGCATGGCCAGTACCGGATCGGGCAATCTGCGGCCATCACGCAGATGTGCCGCAACGCGCTCCGCCAGGTCTTCCAGCTGCTCAAGCAATACGGGCGTGAAATTGATCACCGCACGCGCCGCCGGATTGGCTTCCAGGTGCGCGGCCATGTCCACATAGTCCTTGATGGCGTGCAGGTACACCCAGGGCAGGATGTATTCGCCGCTCAGGGGATCCCGATATTGCGGCTGGTGCATGTGCCACAGCAGCACGACTGGATGGCGGAACGCCGCCTTCATGCGTGAGCGGGCGCTATAGCTTGCAGCATGTCGACCGTGACCAGCGCCACGCCATTGCCTGTCACGTGAAAGCGCCGCGAATCGGCAGCGCGGTCGACGCCGATCTCCATGCCCGGCGGCACTTCGCAGCCCTCATCCAGAATGGCGTGACGAATGTTGCAGTCGACGCTGATCCTCACATTCGGCATCACAACCGAACGAAAGACGTTCGAGCGTTCGTCGACATGTACATCCGAGAACAGCAGCGACTGCTCGACACGTGCACCCGAGATGATGCAGCCGCCGGAGACCATCGAATTGATGGCGATACCGCGCCGGCCATCTTCATCCAGCACGAACTTGGCCGGTGGCTGATGCGGCTGATAGGTCCAGATCGGCCATTGCTCGTCATAGAGATTCAGTTCCGGCGCAATGTGCACCAACTCGATATTGGCTTCGTAAAATGCGTCCACGGTGCCAACGTCACGCCAGTAGTACTGCGCGCGCGTTTTCACATCAGAGAATGGATAGGCGAACACCTGCAGCTTGTCGATCGACGCCGGTATGATGTCTTTCCCAAAGTCGTGCGCAGAATTCTGATCCTGCGCATCTTCATTCAGCAGCTGGTCCAGCAGCCGGTAATTGAACACATAGATTCCCATCGACGCCAGTGCAACGTCCGGATTGCCGGGCATCGGATTCGGGCTGGCTGGCTTTTCATCGAAACTCGTCACGCGATTCAAATCAGTCACCGACAGGACGCCGAATTCGCGCGCCTTCGCCAGCGGCACCTGTACGACGCCGACCGTGATGTCGGCGCCCTTCTCGACGTGCGAGGCGATCATTGGGCCATAGTCCATCTTGTAGATGTGATCCCCGGCCAGCACCAGAACATACTTCGGCCGATGCGACTGGATCAGTTCCAGATTCTGGTACACGCAGTCCGCGGTGCCCTGATACCAGTGCGTGCCGATCTGCTGCTGCGCCGGCACCACGTCGATGAACTCGCCGAATTCACCGCGCAGATAACTCCAGCCGCGCTGCACGTGCTGGATCAGGGATTGCCCCTTGTATTGCGTCATGAGGAAAATCTGCCGAATGCCGGAATTGACGCAGTTCGAGAGCACGAAATCGATGATGCGGAACTTGCCGCCAAACGGCGTGGCGGGTTTGCAGCGGTGAGCCGTCAGATGGTGCAGGCGCTCGCCGCGGCCGCCGGCCATGACCACGGCCAGCGCGCCGCTGGTGAGCCGGCTGACGTATCGGCCTGACGAGGTGCGTTTTGGGGTCTTCGGCATAGGTACAAGAAAGTATAGTACCGTGACCGGGGCGGCCATGATCCCGCCTTTCATCATTCCGTAACAGGCGTCAATGTGAAAACGGTCTTCAGCTGGCTGGAGCCGCTGCAGCAGGATCTGGACCGCATCACATCCGGCCGTCACCACGATCCGCATGCAGCGCTCGGGGCGCACCAGCGGCGGGGCAGGTTGACCCTGCTGGCATACCTGCCGGCCGTGCGGGCAGCGCAGGCCGGAGACCACGAACTTGAGCGGCTCCCGAACAGTGATTTCTTCTGCTGGCAGGGCTCCACGGGTCAGTTGCCAGCACATTACCTCCTGAATTGGACCGACAGCCACGGCGTTACGCGGGCGAAGGTCGATCCCTACAGCTTCGCTCCCGCTATCGACACCAAGCATCTGACAGCCTTCTCGGAAGGCCATCACACCAGCGCCTGGCACCTGCTCGGCGCCCAGCGCATGAGCGTCGACGGCATCGACGGCGTGCGCTTTTCCACTTGGGCGCCCAATGCCGAGCGCGTCAGCGTGGTGGGCCCTTTTTGCGACTGGGACGGCCGGCGCTTTCCGATGCGTGTTTTGGGCAACAGCGGCGTGTGGGAGATATTCCTCCCCGGCCTGGAGACCGGCGAGCTTTATAAGTTCGAGATCCGGAATCGCGCCACCGGCGCCGTCAGGCTCAAGACCGATCCATACGGCCGGGCCGCCGAGCAACGCCCGGGTACCGCGTCGCTTGTCGTGCAGTCCGGTCACCAGTGGCACGACGGCGACTGGCTGGCGGCGCGCGCGCAACGCGACTGGCTGCACGCACCGATGAGCATCTATGAGGTGCACAGCGGCTCATGGCGACGACACGGCGACGGGCGCTTTTACTCCTGGAGTGAGCTCGCCTCAGAATTGATCCCGTATGTACGCGATGCCGGCTTCACCCATATCGAACTGTTGCCGATCACCGAGCACCCGCTGGACGACTCGTGGGGTTATCAGACCACCGGCTTTTTCGCGCCCACCAGCCGCCACGGTTCCCCGGATGAACTGCGTCAATTTGTCGATCAGTGTCATCAGTCCGGCATCGGCGTATTGCTCGACTGGGTGCCAGGGCATTTCCCACGCGACGCACATGGGCTGGCGAATTTCGATGGGGCGGCACTGTATGAGTATCACGATCCGCGCAAGGCCGAGCACCGCGACTGGGGCACGCTGATATTCAATTATGAGCGGCACGAAGTGCGCTCTTTCCTGATTTCCAGTGCCTGTTACTGGCTGGAGGAATTTCATTTCGACGGCTTGCGCGTCGATGCCGTGGCTTCCATGCTCTACCTGGACTTCGGGCGCAAGAATGATTACGTGCCAAACCGGCATGGCGGACGCCACAATCTTGAGGCAATCGATTTCCTGCGAGCGCTGAATGCGACCATTCACTCGCGTTTCCCCGGTACCCTGGTCATCGCCGAAGAATCGACCGATTGGCCGCAGGTCAGTCGGCCTACCGACGGTGGCGGACTCGGGTTCTCGATGAAGTGGAACATGGGCTGGATGCACGACACGCTGGACTATTTCACGGAAGACCCCGTGCATCGCCAGCACCACCACCACAAGCTGACATTTGCCATGATGTACGCTTACACGGAGAATTTCGTGCTACCGCTGTCACACGATGAAGTGGTGCACCTGAAGCACTCGCTGTTCGGCCGCATGCCGGGCGATCGCTGGCAGCAGTTCGCGAACCTCCGCTTGCTGTACTCCTACATGTGGACGTTTCCGGGTAAGAAGCTGCTGTTCATGGGCGGCGAACTCGCGCAGCCCTGGGAGTGGGACTTTCGCCAGTCACTGCCCTGGTGGCTGCTGGATCATGCCGAGCATCGCGGGGTGCAGCGCACGGTCACCGACCTGAATCGTCTCTATCGAAACGAGTCCGCACTGCACAAGCTGGAATTCGAACCGCGCGGCTTCAGCTGGCTCGATTGCGATGACGCGGCCAGTTCAATCCTGAGCTATCTGCGTCACGGGGACGACCGGCATCTGATCGTGGCGCTGAACTTCACACCCGTGCCGCGTTACGGTTATCGCGTTGGCGCGCCCCAACAAGGGTATTACCGCGAAGTATTCAACTCCGACTCCAGCCATTACGGCGGCAGCAATCTCGGCAATGCCGAGCGCCTGCACGCCAGCGCGCAGTCGCACCAGGGGCAGCAGTATTCGCTGGCGATCACATTGCCGCCTCTCGGCGCGCTGATCCTCGCGCCTGAATAGGCGCCGTTACAGACGCTTGAGCAGGCCGAGCTCGAGCGGATGCGACAACAGCGCATGCGCCGGGCGTATGCGGACCTCGGTGCTGAACTGACCGGCGCTCGGTGGCGCCGAGTCGAGGACGTAAATCTGCGAGCCGTCGCTGTCGGTCTCGCCACTCGGGGTGAGCATCGCGCGCCAGGCGTCATCGTCCGGCTGGTGTTCAAACGAGCACAATGGCGGCAGCTCATGTCCGCCACGTGGCAGTAAACGCTGGCCGTAGAATTCAACCGCGACGTCCGCAGGCGTGAGTCCGTTCAGTGTCACGGCCACACGTAACCGCAGACGGCCGGCATGCGCCAGCTCGCGCGGCGTATCCGACAAACTGCGCAGCATCACGCCCGGCCAGGCACGCGCCACGCTTTGTTTCCAATGCGCCAGGTCGCGTGCCGCCGCCGCCTGGTTGGCCAGCAGCGCAGCTCCGTGCGCAGCCGCTGGCCGATACATGCCACGCATGTAATCGGCGACCATGCGGCGCGTGTTGAACTGCGGAATCACGGTCATCATCGCGCGCTTGCAGTAACGCACCCATTCGTGTGACAGCCCGGCGCTGCCACGCTCGTAATACAGCGGCACCACTTCTTCTTCCAGTGTGTCGATGATCAACTCGCTGTCGAGCGCATCGCGCCGCTCCGGGTCCTGCGCCTGCCCTGGTGGAATGCCCCATCCGTTGCTGCCATCGAAGCCCTCTGCCCACCAGCCGTCGAGAATGCTCAGGTTCAGGCGGCCGTTGATGGCCGCCTTGATACCGGAAGTGCCGCTGGCTTCGAGCGGTGCGATCGGCGTGTTGAGCCACACATCGACACCCGACACCAGCCAGCGCCCCAGCTGCATGTCGTAATCCTCGAGAAACACGACATTGCCCGCAAACTCGGGTGCGAGCATCAGCTGCTTGATCTCGCGCAATACCTCCTGGCCGGGTTGGTCGGCCGGATGCGCCTTGCCGGCGAACAGGAATAACACCGGGCGTTCTGAACCATCCAGCAGGCGCGCCAACCGGGCGCGATCACGCAACAGCAGCGCGGCACGCTTATAAGTCGCGAATCGCCGCGCGAAGCCAATCGTCAGCACATCGGGTTTCTCAGGATCGAGCAGTCGCGTGACATGACGCAATTGCGCGGCGCTCAGGGACTTGCGTTCGAATTCGCGCCGCAGCCGCTCGCGCACTCCGGACAGCATGCGTGCCTTGGTACCCTGTGCCACTTCCCAGAACAGCTCATCAGGCACCGCTTCGAGCGCCTGCCAGTAGCCGGCGTCGGACAAGCGCTCGCGCCAATCGCGGCCGATATGGCTGTCAAAGAACGCATGCCAGGTCTGCGCGAGAAAAGTCGGTACGTGGACACCGTTGGTGACATAGCCGACCGGGTTTTCTGCGGCACTGACCTCCGGCCACCGATCCGCGCACAGTTGCGCCGAAACGCCGCCGTGAATGCGGCTCACGCCATTCACGTAGCGCGAGCCGGCGAGTGCAAGGCGTGTCATGTTGAACCAGTTCGGCACACCCGGTGCCCGACCTAGTTCCAGCAACCGTTCCATAGGAACGCCCAGCGCCTTGGCGAAATCCGCGAAGCAACTTGCGAACATGTCATCCCGAAATGCATCGTGACCGGCGGCGACCGGCGTGTGCGTAGTGAATACGCAAGCGGCAGCGGTCAGCTCCAGTGCCGCGTTGAAGTCCAGGCCGATGGCCAGATTCTCGCGCAGCAACTCAAGGATCAGGAAGGCTGCGTGCCCCTCATTGACATGCCAGACCGCGGGCGCCAGTCCCAATGCGCGCAATGTCCGCACGCCGCCCATTCCCAGAATCATTTCCTGGCGTATGCGCAGGCTTTCATCCCCGCCATAGAGGCGGTGCGTGATGTCACGATCCGCCGGCGAATTGTCGGAGCAATCGGAGTCGAGAAGATAGACCGCCACTCGGCCGACCTGCGCTCGCCACACGCGCGCGGTCACTTCCTTGGCGGCGATCGGGACCTTCACGGTGAGCCACGTACCGTGCGCATCACGCACCGGTTCTACCGGCAAGTCGCGCGGATCGCTGTCGGCGTAGTGCGCATGTTGCGCGCCATCATTGTCCACTGACTGGGAGAAATAACCCTGCCGATACAACAAGCCGACTGCCACGAAGTTCAGCTGTTCGTCGCTCGCCGCCTTGCAGTAGTCGCCGGCCAGAATTCCCAGGCCTCCCGAGTAGATTGGAAAGCTTTCATGGAAGCCGTATTCCGCACAGAAGTAAGCCACCAGGGGCGCATCGGTACGCGGCGCCGGCGCGGTCAGGTAAGCATCAAAGGTGGTCACCACGCGCTCATAGCGCGCCAGATAGTCGGCATTGGCCGCGGCCCAATCGAGATGCTGCTGGTCAACACAACGCAGCAACAGCCGCGGGTTGCCGTTGACCTGTTCCCACAATTCCGGATCGAGATCTTCAAACAACGCGCGCGTCGGCCGATGCCAGCTGAAAAACAGATTGCCCGCCAACTCGCCCAAGCGTTGAAGCGATGCGGGAATAACAGACGTAACTTCGATCAATTGGGACATGAAAATGTTTTCCAGAATTTACCGTTCGGGCCGACCCGGCAGAGAGGATCCTGCAGCTTCAGGCGGTTTTCGCGGTTGGGCCGAACGCGACTCCGCGGTTCAGGCTGCTGCCGCGAGCGGCAGGGACAGGCAGTAGAGGACATAAGCCGCATGTGAAACCCTGCTATCTGGTCCTGCCGCGCTGCGCAGCATAATACTGGATCAAACGGCGGCCAGCCTGCCAACAGCGTGGCATGCCGCTGGCCCAATCAGCCTCGGGGGATGCGCTGAGCGCGCAGCCGCGTTAGGATCATGGGAGCCAGCCGGTCGCGAACGGTGCCAGGAACCGATTGCAGATTCGGGCTGTTCCGGGAAATCCTTCGATGAAGATAACCAAACCAACATCGCTCGACATCGCGGAGCTTGCGCACGTGTCGCAGGCAACGGTATCGCGCGCGCTCCGCGACAGCCCGCTGGTCCGGCCGGAAACCCGCGAACGCATCCAGGAATTCGCGCGCGAACTCCACTACCGGACCGACCGGAGTGCTGCAGGCTTGCGCACGAGGCGCAGCCGGACCCTGGCGCTCCTGCTGTTCGAAGAATCATCGGACGAAGCGCCGATCAACCCGTTCTTCCTGTCCATGCTCGGGCACGTCACGCGGGCGGCTGCCCGGCGGAAATTCGACCTGTTGGTGGCCTTCCAGCAGCTCAGCGACGACTGGCATACCGACTACGAGGTCTGCAACCGCGCGGATGGCCTGATCCTGCTCGGCTATGGCGATTACCTGAACTACGCAGACCGGCTGCGCCAGCTCGCCGAGACCGATACACACTTCGTCATCTGGGGACCGGTCGTCGAGAACCAGCCGGGTCATTACCTCAGCTGCGATAATGCCCTCGGTGCACGGCTGGCAACGCAGCATCTGCTTGGCCTCGGCCGGAGCAGGATCGCCTTCGCGGGTGGTGCCTCTGACCATTGCCCGGAGTTCCAGCTGCGCCACCGCGGCTATGCCGAAGCCTTGCGGGCGGCCGGCCACGCGCCAGATTCAAGGCTGCAGGCCGATGCGCAAAGCGTCGAGGCCGACGGCTATCGCGCGGGCACACAATTGCTGAACTCGGGAGTGAAGTTCGATGCAGTGTTTTCGACAAGCGACCTGATCGCGATGGGCGTCATCCACGCGCTACAGGACCGTGGACTGACGGTGCCGCGCGACGTCGCCGTCGTCGGCTTCGACGACATCGCCTCTGCCGCCGACTTCAACCCGCCGCTCACGACGGTGCGGCAGGACACGCATCTGGCGGGCGAGCTGCTGGTCGGCAATGTGATCAAGCTGATCGAGGGCGAGGCCGTCGAATCGACGCGGATTGCGCCGCGGCTAGTCGTGCGCGCCTCCTGCGGCGGCCAGATGGCGGTCTGAGCCGGCAACCCTGGCTTTCATCGCGCGTCTCAGTTCCGCGATCAGCTGCGGATCGTTATTACGCGCATCTAGAAGCAGCACGCGCACTCCGTGCGCCGTGACGGCCAGCTCGAACGGCACGCGACTGCCCTTGACTTCGACCTGTTCCCCGGAAGACGCATCGCGCCAAAGCCCGGCGCTCATCCAGCGGTCGATCACAAAGCGCGCATCCGCCCCGCCCTTGTTGAGCATGACCAGGGCCGTCTGGTTGACACCGCCCTTCTCGTAGACTCTCAGGAAGGTCGCCCGATCCCGGCCGATATCGAGGTTGAGCTGCAGGCCGCGCTGAAGCGCGGGCGAATCGCGGCGGATTTGTGCGATGTGTGCGAGCGCGCGCCGAATACGATTTTCGCGGGCAGCAGCGATACCCTCCGGGCCGAAGTAATTGCGATTGCCCTCGTGCTCCTTGTTGCCGGCCATGAACGCCATCTCGGAACCGTAATAGACGACCGGGATGCCGCGTGACGTGAATAACCAGTTGTGTGCGTCAATGAAGCCGTCCTCGCTTGCCTTCATCCGCGTCATGTCATGGTTGTCGTAAAAAATCATCAACTCGTAAGGATTGCGGTAGACGCCGTCCTCGAGGTGCAGGTAGTCGAGCATCTGCGCGTAATCGCTGCCCGGGTTCTCGAATACCTCGACCATGCGCGCGCGTCCCGGAAAGTCCAGTACGCTGACGCCGCCGTTCTCCGGCCAGGTATTTGCGGCGATCTTGCTGGCGTCGTAGTCGAAGTGTTCGCCGAACATGAAGAAGCCAGGGTGCGCGGCCCGGATGCGCGCGGTGAACTCGTGCCAGAAAGCTTGCGGCATCTGGCCAATCGTGTCGATACGGAACGCGCTCGCGCCCTGGTCGATCCATTGCAGGTAAGCGCCCACCAGATAGTCCATGACCTCGGGATTGGTGTCGTCGAGGTTGGACAACTCCGCGAGATCGGGCTGGTTGTGAAACCAGCTGTGCAGCGGATTCGCAGGATCGAGTTTCCCGGGCGCCAGATTCTGGTGGTCCGCCATGAGCCGGTCGTTCGCATCGTAGATCTCGCCAAAGCCCGGCTGGTCCATTGGCATGGTGTAGGAGGGCGAGCCGTGGTTGCAGACGATGTCGAGGACGATTCGCAGGCCGTGATCGGCCCGCATGCGGCGCGTGAAATCCGCGAAGTGCAGATCCGGCGATTCGAGGTGCTCGTCCGCCCGGTAGAAGTTGACGCCCCAGTAGCCGTGGTAGCCGGTCTTGCCACGGTCCGCGAAGAATCCTTCACCGATTCCGAAACCGCCGGTGAAAGCCTCGTCCGGATTGTCCACGATCGGCGTCATCCAGACGGCGGTGAAGCCCATCTCGCGGATATATGCCGCATTTTCGAGCAGGCCCCGGAAGTCGCCACCGAGATAGCCGATGTTGTCCGGCACGCCGTTCGCCCCGCGCAACGGCCGATCGAAAGTTCGATTCGCGCCCCCCTGCTCGGGATGGTTGTTGGAGCTGTCTCCATCGACGAATCGATCGGTCAGCACGAAGTAGACCGCCTCCGACGCGAATGGCTCGGTGGTGCCGTAATACCCCGTTTGAAGCGTACTCGTGCAGGCGGCAAGCGCCAGGGAGCCCGCGGTCATGATCCATTGCCGGCTCCGAGTATCACTCATCGCCGCGGGTCCTCTTGGTCATCCACCCGCAGTGTCGCCAGCCCCGCGAGCACCATCAACACACCGCCAGTTGCAAGCGCGTAGACGCTCTGACCGCTGAACAGGACGCGCACCAGTACCCCGAGAACGCTGGCCGCCATGATCTGCGGGATGACGATGAAGAAATTGAAGATGCCCATGTACACGCCCATTTTCGCCGGCGGCACGGCGCCCGACAGCATTGCGTAGGGCAGCGAGAGGATCGAGGCCCAGGCGATCCCGACCCCGACCATGGCCAGCAGCAGCATGTGCGGATCGTCGATCACGAGAAATGAAATCAACCCGGCCCCGCCGAGCGACAGGCTGAGGAGATGGGCGCGCCTGCGCCCGATCCGTGCAGCGATGAACGGAATCATGATCGCGGCCAGCGCGGCGAAACCGTTGTAGCCAGCGAACAACACGCCGACCCAGTTGGCGCCTTCATTGAAGGCCGCCGATGCGGCGTCCGAGGTGCCGTAAAAGCGGCTGGTCACTGCGGAGGTGGTGTAGATCCACATCGCGAACAGCCCGAACCACGACAAGAACTGGACGACCGCGAGCTGCCGCATGGCGCGGGGCATGTTGAACAGATCGTTCACGATGCCATAGAGCGCGCCTCCCGTACGACCCCTGGACTGGAGCGATGCAGCGGCCAATTGCAGCACGCCGAAAGCCAGGCTGCCGCCGCCGAGTACGTAGAGCTGCTTTTCCCAATCAAGGACGGCAACGAGCGCGCTAAATGCAGCACCCACGAGGATCCAGACCGCCCCCGAAGCAAGATACTTTTGTGTGCCGCGGGCCACGGTCGGCACGGCCACCGCTGCCTCGTGCGTGGCGCTGAAACCGGCGAGTTCCGCCGGCGAGTACTCGTTCGTGGATGCAACAGTCCACAGCACCGCGCCGATGAATGCGATTGCACCAAGGTAAAAAGCCCACTTGACGGAGTCCGGGAGAGCGCCTTCGACAGCCGTATTGCTGAACCCAGCCCAGTTGGCGAGAGCCCACGGCAGCGCCGAGGCGACCACCGCCCCGACACCGATGAACAGGCTCTGCAAGGCGAAGCCGAAAGTCCGCTGCCGGTCGGGCAGCATGTCGCCGACCAGCGCGCGGAACGGCTCCATGGTCACATTGATCGATGCATCGAGGATCCACAGTGTGCCTGCGGCCACCCACAGCCAGGGACTGTTGGGCATCACCAATAGCGCCAGCGTCGAGAGAACGGCACCGACCAGGAAATAAGGTCTGCGCCTGCCGAGCCGGCCCCAGGTCCGGTCGCTCATGTAGCCGATCACCGGTTGCACCAGGAGTCCCGTGACCGGCGCGGCCAGCCAGAGGATCGGCAGGTCGTCGACCGACGCGCCGAGCGACTGGAAGATCCGGCTCACGTTGGCGTTTTGCAGCGCGAAGCCGAACTGGATCCCCAGGAACCCGAAACTCATGTTCCAGACCTGCCAGAAGCCGAGTCGCGGTTTTTCACGCATCTGGACGTCCCCTTCCCATCGCGTCGCCGGAGCCTTATGACCCCTGCAGCACCGTGCCTACTCGAGTCTCACGCCGACTCGCGGCCCGCACAACGCGATGCAATCGTATTCAGTGCTCATTGCGGCCGCGGTTCGACTGACAATTGTGCCTGGCCGCGCACCGCCGCGCTGCGGCCAACACGCAAGGCAGACCGGGGCAAAGCATGCTGAATTTCGACAAGAGTGAAGACACGCTGAGCGACCCGTCCGCGCTCGTGTCACCGCATGCGGACAAGGGCTGGTGGCGCGGCGCCGTGTTCTACGAAGTGTATCTGCGGAGCTTCTCCGACAGCGACGGCGATGGCACCGGTGACCTGCCGGGAGTCATCAACCACCTGGACTATCTTGCTGAGCTCGGCGTCGATGCCGTGTGGATTTCTCCGTTTTTCAAGTCTCCGATGAAAGACTTCGGTTACGACGTCAGTGATTACCGGCAGGTCGATCCGATCTTTGGCACGCTCGACGACTTTGACCAGTTGGTACGGCAAGCCCATCGTCTGGGTATCAGGGTCATCATCGATCAGGTGCTGAGCCATACTTCCGATCAGCATCCGTGGTTCCAGGCCAGCCGGCAGGATAGGACCAACGACAAAGCGGCCTGGTACGTCTGGGCCGACCCCAAGCCGGACGGTTCGCCGCCCAATAATTGGTTGTCGATGTTCGGCGGCTCCGCCTGGCAGTGGGAACCACGGCGCGGCCAGTATTACCTGCACAATTTCCTGGTCAGCCAGCCGGATCTGAACTTTCACTGTCCGGCTGTCGTCGCGCAGATGCTCGAGGAAGTGGAGTTCTGGCTGAAGCGCGGCGTCGACGGCTTTCGGCTCGACGCGATCAACTTCTGCTTCCACGACCTGTCGCTGAGAGACAACCCGCCGAAGCCTGCGGAACAGCGCAAGGGGCGCGGCTTCACGGCCGACAACCCCTACGCGTACCAGATCCACTTGTTCGACAATACGCGGCCCGAAAATCTCGGCTTTCTTGAAACCTTGCGGCGGCTGATCGACCGCTATCCATCGGCCGTCACGCTTGGAGAGCTCTCGTCAGAGGACCCGCTCGCGACGACGATCGAGTACACGAGCGGCAGCAAACGCCTTCACATGGCATACAGTTTTGAGCTGCTGGTCGACACTTTCTCGGCGGCGCATATCCGCAACGTGGTCGAGACCCTTGGCGCCAGTTCCGTGGATTGCTGGCCATGCTGGGCCATCGGCAATCACGACGTGACACGCGTCACCACGCGCTGGTGGGGTAGCAACGCGTCCGTGCCCCGCGCCAAACTGCTTAATGCGTTTCTGTTTTCGTTGAAGGGCAGTTTTTGCAGCTATCAGGGTGAAGAACTTGGCCTGCAGGAAGCGGATTTGCCCAGAGAAGCCTTACAGGATCCTTACGGAATCGCGTTCTGGCCCGCCTTCAAGGGCCGCGACGGTTGCCGGACACCGATGCCCTGGACCGAGCAGGATCCGGCTTGCGGCTTCTCGAGCGCCAAACCATGGCTGCCGATTCCCGCGCAGCATCGCGCCAGTGCCGTAAGCCGGCAGCAAGCCGACCCGAACTCGGTTCTCAGCGCCTACCGGACGTTCCTGCGCTGGCGGCAGCAACATCCCGTGCTGCGCCACGGCGGCATCCGGTTCATCGATTCGCCCGCCGAATCGCTTTGCTTCATCCGCGAGCACGAGGGCAAGTCGATTCTGGCCTGCTTCAACTTCTCGGCCAGCGCCTGCTCCGTCGGACTGGCGGGCCTGGATCCGGAGGAACTGAGCGGACACGGCTTCGATCGCTGCAGGCTGTCACCGGGGGTTGTCGAGATTCCGGCGCTCGGCGCATTTTTTGCCAGTCTGCCAGACGCCACGGTGCCCTGAGATACCTAGTTGCCCTGCGCCATGCGCAGATCCAGCCAGACCGCCAGAGCGAGCACGAGCCCGCGCGCGATGTATTTGGCCTCGGGTGACACCGCCATCAGGGTCATGCCATTAAGCAGACTCGCCATGATCAGCGCGCCGAACAGCACGCCCAGGACCGTGCCCCGCCCGCCGCGCAGGCTCGTGCCACCGATAACGCAGGCGGCAACGGCATCGAGCTCCATCAGCGATCCGACAGTCGAGGTCGACGCGCCGGAATAAGCGGTCTGCATGAACCCTGTCAGCGCGACGATGCAGCCCATGAGCGCAAAGGCGCCGATAATCGTCGCGCGCACCGGCACGCCCGAGACCGTCGCTGCTTCTTCGTTTCCACCAATCGCATACAGATACCGGCCGAAAGGCGTGTTGGTCGTCAATTGATGCACGAGAGTGGCTACGACCGCCAGGATCACGAGCGCAAGCGGCACGCCGCGATAGCTGTTTGTCACGATCAGGACCAGGAACACGAGTTGCGCCAGTACGAACAGTTTGAGGAATGTCAGCTCGCCGTCATCAATCTCGAAGCCATGGGACTTGCGGCGCGCGCGCGCGCGCAGCATCGAGGCTACCAGCGCGAGCACGACTACAGTGGCGAGCACATAGCCAGCGCCTGCGGGCAGGTAGTACGTGGTCAGCAGCGAATACAGGTTCTGGTTGCCGCCCTCCACTACCGGCACGGTCTGGTTCTGGATCGTGAGCCAGTGCAGGCCGCGGAACACCAGCAGCCCGCCCAGTGTCATTATGAAGGCCGGAATTCGTTCGATCGCGATCAGCGCGCCCATGCCTGCCCATACCACGACCGCCCCAATGGCAG
>JAENJD010000083.1 GCA_016844605.1 Steroidobacteraceae bacterium | reverse complement strand
GTTAGGCGGCCAGATGGCTAGACACCTCGCATGCGAATTGGCCGAACAATCGAATTTGAGTTGTCTATGGACACAACACCTGCAGTGGTCAAATGACGGCGTAGAAAGAGACGGATTGCCGTGAGCGCGGGCGCAACCTTTGGCAAAGCGATTGGGGCTATTTGCTTGTGTCTCATCGGTGTCGTCGGCTTGATCTATGCGTGGACCCTGTTGGTCTTCTCCGGTGACGCAAGCCCTGGTTACGAGACGGCAACCAAAATCAAGGCCATAGTCATTGCCATCGGAACGGTTAGCCTGGTTGGAACGGGTCTGCATCTCTTGTTCAGAAGCCCACCGCCACCGAAGCCGGAATCGGGTGGCGAAGAATAGTAAGCGTTTTGACGATCAGTCCTGGTAACGACCTATGCACTCTGAACTTATAGCGCGAGCGGGCCGCCTAACTAGGCGATGCAGCGATCGGCGCTTATCGTCACGTCGCTTGCGACCGGGGCAAGCGACGCGCCGATTGCGCGCCGCCGCTGATCGCGAGCGTTAGACCGCGCTAGGCCGCGTGCCACTCTTCCAGGCTTGCAATCGCATCAGGTAGTATGCATACTATATGCATATGGAGATCGAGTGGGATCCAGAGAAAGCCGCCTCGAATCTGAAGAAGCATGGAGTTAGTTTCGAAGAGGCTGCAACGGCACTCCTTGATCCAATGGCCTTAGCTCAGGAGGATACGGCCGCGGAAGGCGAACCTCGCTGGATCCTGCTTGCCATGAGTGCCCAGGTACGTCTACTTAGCGTGGTCTATACGTTGCGGCGCCAGGATCGGATTCGCCTCATCGCGGCACGCAAAGCCACGCGCAAAGAGTCCAAACATTATGCGTAAACAGTACGACTTTTCCAAAGCCAAGCGCGCCAAGGATGTGCCTCACCTCGCTCGGTTGCAGGCCGAGGCGAGAGGCAAGACCCGAATTACGATTATGCTGGATAACGACCTGCTGATGACTTTCCGAGCCAAAGCCGAAGCGGAAGGTATCGGGTACCAGACACTGATCAATCAGACGCTGCGTGGAGTTGCTGCTTCGCCACCGGTCGATGAAGCCACGTTGCGCCGAATCTTGAGAGAAGAACTCAAGGCCGGTTGAGTTCGCATTTTCGAAGCGCGGTCTAACTATGCGATGCAGCGTTCGGCGCTTGTCGTCACGCCGCTTGCAACCGAAGCAAGCGGCGCGCCGACCGCGCGCCGCCGCTGATCGCGAGCTGTAGGCCCGCTGCAGTACGCTTTGACTTCTAATCACATATTTCGGGAGCCGCAGATGACGAGGGTCACGGGAATCGGCGGAATCTTCTTCAAGGCAAAGGACCCTGCGGCACTCGGGGCCTGGTACAAAAAGCACCTCGGCATTGAGGTGCAGGAGTGGGGAGGCGCGGCATTTCGCTGGACTGATGAGAACGGCAAACCCACAGGCGGTACAACCATTTGGTCCGTGGGCAGCGTTGATGGGGACCAATTTGCGCCGAGCAAGTCGTCTTTCATGGTCAACTATCGAGTTGCAGACCTCAAAGGTCTTTTACAGACCTTGCGAAACGAGGGCTGCAACGTGCTCGAGAAAACCGACGACTCCGAGTATGGAAAGTTTGGGTGGGTCATGGACCCAGAGGGGAACAAGGTAGAACTCTGGCAACCTCCGGAAGGCCAATGAACGGGAACGCGGCGGGCCTAACAACGCGCTCCACTCGGACGCCCTCGCCCTACGGGCTCGGGTTCCCTCGCTTCGCTCGGCGCCGGTGAGCGCGGGCGTTAGAGCGCGGGAAATCGCATTGCCAGTTACACCCTTTCACTTTGGCCCCGGTGGTCTCCTTTCGGTGGCCACACGCAGCTCAGTGAGCTTCCTGTCCTTCTGCGCCGCTAATGTGCTGATCGACGTCGAGTCGCTTTACAACATGGTGACCCACCAGCCGCGCGTCCATACCTTCCTGCACACCTATGTGGGTTCGACGCTGGCAGCAGCAGTCATCGTCCTGGCATTCGTTCCGGCCCGCGGGCTGGCCATGAAGCTTCCCCGCTGGCCGGTGCTTGCTTGGCGCCATCTCCCACTCAGGGCGGTTGCCCTAGGGGCAATGCTCGGCGCCTGGTCCCACGTTTTACTGGACAGCATCATGCACAGCGACATCACACCCTGGGCGCCATTTTCAGAAACAAATGGGATGTATCTCCTGATACCAGTTCGGGCGCTTCACATGGCTTGCCTGGTCGCTGGCCTTGTTGCACTGGCATGGTGGGTACTGCGCTCTAACAATTCGCTGGAGCGCAGCCGTGAACGATAAAGTGCTCTGTCAATTGCGCCGCGCCCGGCGTGATCAGCTCAGCCGTTAGGTTGCCGCGAATTACCTTGGCGCGATGATTTTGGCGAGGTCGCGCCGCGAAGCGCCCAGAGCAATGAGTGACCGCATCAACAGGTCGATGGATACGGTCGGATCCCCGGATTCCATCTTGGCGACACGCGACTGGCTCGACTGCACCGCTTCAGCGAGCTCGATCTGGGTCAGGCGCTTGCGCACGCGCCGCGCCTTGAGACCCTCCGCCAGTTTCAGGCGCAGTTCGATCAGTGCCGCTTCCTCAGGCGAGAGATCCAGGAACTCCTCGGTATCGCCGACCTTCCAGCCGCGACTAACGAGTTTCGCCCTCTTACTTGCACGCATCGTCGTACTCCCGAAAGCGCCTCTGGCACGTCCTCATGACGTCCTTGGGCGTGGTTTGAGTCTTCTTCGCGAAGACCGCGCCGATCACGATTGCATCCCGGTCAATTCGGTACACAATCCTCCAGGACAGTGGGCCAACTTTGACACGCAACTCATGACAGCGCCGCGTAATCTCTGGCATAGGCCGCGAATGCGGCAGTCCCAGGGATTCCCCTCGCTGCAATCGTCGCAGCAGCACTCCGGCTTCGATCCGGCCCGTGGCGCTGAATGGTGGGGTCTTAATCTCACCATGGAGCCAAACCAGCGGTTTGTCAGTTCCACCCACCGGCAACAGTATATGTCCGTTCTGACATATCGTCAAGTCGCGCCCGGCAACCTGACTAAGCGATGCAGCGTTCGGCGCTTGTCGTCACGCCGCTTGCAACCAGGGCAAGCAGCGCGCCGACCGCGCGCCGCCGCTGATCGCGAGCATTAGATCTCGTCCGCGACTTGCATCCCGCCGAGTGATACTTTAGTATCACTTTCATGCGTACCGAACTTGTTACGACATTGAAGCGCCAGGCAACGGAACTGCTGTCCGAACTGGAGCGCGACCGCAAACCCATCTTGATTACACAGCACGGCGTTCCAAGTGCATATCTGGTTGATGTCGCAACATATGAGTCGTTGCAGCGACGCATGGGCTTGCTTGAAGGTATTGCTCGTGGCGAAAGAGCAATTGAAGAAGGCCGCAGTGTCTCGCATACCGAGGCCAAGCGGCGCATGTCTCGATGGCTGAAGTAGTCTGGACTGAGCCGGCCCTCAGTGACCTTGACGCCATTGCGGACTACATCGCCCTAGAGAATCCGGAAGCCGCCCGTGAGTTCGTGCAGCGCGTCTTTCGCCGTGTAGACCAACTCGCCGACCATCCTAAAGGCGGCTCCAAGCCATCGGAGCTGCGGGGTTGGCGGTATCGCCAGATTGTTGAACCACCGTGTCGGGTTTTCTATCGGGAGGAATCTGGCTGTGTCTACATCTTGTACGTAATGCGGGCCGAACAACTACTGCGGCGAACCAGGTTAAAAACTCGTGACGAAGATTGAGCGGTCGGGGAGATAGGTAACAAAACAGTCCGGCGGGGACATGGGTAACAGTCACCGGTGTCGATAGAGCCTGCCGTAAGCATCTTCGATTCGCATGTTTCGTTCATGGAGTCTGCCGAGGCGCAGAGCGCCGAAGTAGACGTTCCAGATTCCGTCATCGATTTCTTCCAGTCCAACGTATTCGCCCACGCAGGTGATGGAGACGTTGACCCAGCTACTATTCCAGCAGATGCCGCCATTGGCGCTGACGTAGCGGACTTGGTGGCAGTCCGAAATACCCAGGCAGGTCAAAGGCCCGGAGAGCGCGTGCTGGTCATTGCTGGATCCGGACACACGGCCGTCATGCGCGACCTGCTGCGAGCCGACGGCGCGCGCGCGGAAGAGGACGGATTGCCTTATTTCCAGGCTACGGCCGTGTCGCTCGCCCGGCCCCTCGCAGCACCGGACTTTCCCTCAGCGCCGCGCAAGCGCCGTCGCGACCAATCGGCGCCAGAATCGTTCGCGCAGACCGTGCGGTGTTGCAATCCCCATCCGAGCCAGCATCGGCGCGTGCGCCGGATTCCGCGACCTTGGCCGCAACAATTGAGCAAGCAGGCTGAACCTGCCCGACCAGGATCCGGTGTTCGCCTTCAGCCACCTCAGTTGCCGGCCGAGCGTGATTTCTTCCATTGTGAGATCGCTGCCAAATGGCAGTTCGCCGAACAAACCGGCCGCGCGGTGTGGCGCAAGCGCGCGCTCAAGCATGCCGGGCAGGTTGTTTCGGTGTCGATCGTGAATCCGGTAGCTCACGGGCAGCTTGCCGGCGCGCTGCGTCTCTGCGAGCAGCGCAGGCTGAAAGCGCGAGTCGGTGATGTCGAGCATCGCTGCGGCGACTTCGGCATCGCTCTTCCAGCGCAGGTCTGCGACGCCGTATTCCGTCAGGCATATGTCGCGCAGGTGGCGCGGGATGGTCACATGGCCATAACTGAACCGGATATTCGACTCGAGCAGGCCGCCGCTCCCGCGTGTCGAGCGCACAGCGATCAATGAACGGCCCCCGGGCAGGGCCTGCGCCTGCGCGACGAAATTGTATTGGCCGCCGACGCCGCTGACGACCCGCCCGTCCGCGAGACCGTCCGAGACGATTGCACCGCCAAGCGTCACCATCATCGCCGAGTTGATGAATCGAGCATGCCGGCGCTGTTCGACCTTCAGTTCCCAGCCGGGGCCGGCCAGCTCATTGGTGAAGCTCACCGGCATCATCAGAAACAGCGCACGCTCGGCATCCGGCATCGCGCGCAATTCCTCGTAAAAAGCGCGCGGCCCCAGCAGAAAGGCACCGTGCAGCAGCGCGCCATCCGGCTGGACGCGGCGCTTCAGGATCCCGGCCCGGTAGAGGTCCAGGAATCCGTCCACGAACATCTCGGTCACCGCGTAGAGCCCCTGTTCGAATGGCGCATCGCCGCCGATCGCCGCCCGCTCTGCCGCGAAAAGCCGGCCGATGCCGGTGTCATCGAGCACCCGGCGCCACAATGCATTGCGCTGGTGACGCAGCATCAGCGCATAGACGATCGCGTCGCCGAGTTCGCCGATGCCAATCTGCAAAGTGCCGCCATCGCGCACCAGCATGCTGGCCGAAAGCGCAATCATGTGATCGGCCGTCGAGATCGGCAGGTTGGGCGGGCTGAACAGTTCGTGATAGTCGCGCGGGTCGTCGACAATGAAGTCAAAGGCGGATTCCGGCACGATCGCGTCGCCGAACATGAACGGCATCCGGTCATTCACCTGCCCGATGATCGCTATGGCTTCGCCCGCGCGACGCCGTGATTCGAGGAGCGGCAGCAGGTCCACGGTGACATCGGGATTCGAGCCGAGGCTGATATTGCCGCCATCCGGTGTCACGCGTCGCGCGACCTGTTGCACGATGACATTCGCGCCGGCGGCGAAAACGGCGCGGGCGACCTGCGTGTAGTTGATGCTTGCGTAGGACTGCTGCGCCAGTGGCGATGAAAGGTAAGCGCCCGGCTCCATGAAGAACTCGTGAATCTCGATGTTCGCAGGCAGCGCACCGGCCATCAGCGGCGCAACCCATGCAGGGTCGGGCTGGTCGCCGAATACCCGCGTGGCCATCGGCTCCACGAGCCGCCGCTCCAGTTCGCCATGAGCACGCGGCCTGTGCAGTGTCAGGCCGGTCAGGATGGAAAGGTTAATCGAAGGATCGGCGGCGGCGCGCCGGTAGAATTCGTTGGCGAGTGCAACGGGCTTGCCGACCCCGATCGGCGCACACAGGACGATGCGCTTGCCGATGCGTGAAAGCGCCTGATCGACACAACTCTGCACGTCGGAAAAGATCTGCGGCTTGCCGGCGTCCATCGGCAGGACTCTAGCGCAATTGCCGACCCGCGCGGTCGGCGTGGCATTGCGGCGTCACGGGCTGGCTGTGGCAGTTTCCTTCGGGAGGCTGAGGTCAAATGCCACATCCACCGGATCGCCAATCCAGGTCGTCTCGGCCCAGTCGCCCTGACCGACCCCGAACTCGAGCCGGCGCAGGGTGACGCCGCCTTTCATGCCGAGTCGCTGTACATTCGGCTTGAGTTCGAATCGCACGGCAACCGGTTGTGTCACGCCGCGCAGCGTCAATTCGCCGGTGGCGATCCAGCCCTTGCCATCGCGCTTGAATCCTGCGGCGTGATACTTCGCTTCCGGAAAGCGCACGACCCAGAAGAAATCCTGCCCGTGCAGGACCTCGTCGCGCTCCACGTCGGCGGTGTCCGCCGACTTGGTCACGATCGTGACATCGAGGGACCCCTTCGCGGGCTCGGCGGGATTGAAGTCGAAACGGACCTTGAACTCGCCGAAATGACCCTGGAACTTCGCACCGGCCTGGGTCGCGACGAATCGCAGCGCGCCCGAATGCTGGTCACCCTGCCAGACATCCGCAAATGCCGCGCCGGGGAACAGCGCGATGAGCGCGGCGCAGATACGCAGTGTCAGCGGGGTCGCCATGGCAGCATCCTGAACATCAGGCGGTCGCGATCGAGGAACTGGTGCTTCAGCGCAGCCAGGAGGTGCAGGCTGGCGAGCGCAATCAGAACGTTTGACAGCGTTTCATGGACTTCGTGCAACGCTTCCTTGAGTGCGTGATCCGGCGCGACCAGGTCGGGAAGCTGCACGAAGCCGAACCAGCTGACCGGATAATTCGACGCCGAGGACATCATCCAGCCGGTCAGCGGCATCGCGAAAAGCAACGTGTAAAGCGCCGCGTGAGAAATGCGGGCGGCGATGGTCTGCCAGCGCGGCATCGGCGGCAGCGGAGGCGGGTGATCGAAAAATCGCCAGGCCAGGCGCAGCAATGCCAGAGCGAGTATCGTGATACCGAAGGATTTGTGCCGTGCAAGGATAACCAGTTTGTCGAGGCCGTTCGGCACGGGCATCAGGTCTTGGAGAATACGACAATGCGCAAGTTCCCGATCGCGCTGTTTGCGCTGCTTTTTGGTTGTGCCCTGCCGCCCAAGGTTCCGCCGGTCGCCGCGCCTTCGGTCGCGGTGGCCGCTCCATCAGGACCATACGAGCGCTACGAGGTTGTGGCTTCCCACGTTGAAATCCGCGCATTCCGGGACGGCCCGATGGCCCAGCTCGGGCACAATCACCTGATCATTTCGGACGCACTCACCGGCAGCATCGATTTGCGCGATCCGGTGCGCGACACCCGCTTCACGCTCGAATTGCCACTGGCTTCGCTGGTCGTCGATGACCCGGCGCTGCGATCCGCCGCTGGTACCGAATTCGCGAAGGAAGTGCCGCAGGCCGATCGCGAGGGCACGCGGCATAACATGCTGGGACCGTCCGTGCTCGATGCGGCGCGCCAGCCCGTATTGCGCCTGACAGCCGAGAGCATGGACGGCGGACCCGCCGAATTCCTGGCACGGGTCCGGGTCGGCCTGCGCGGCGAGGAGCGCATTATCGACGTGCCGCTGTCCGTGCAGATCAGTGACGGGACGATCGGCGTCCACGCAAGCTTCAAGCTGCGTCACGCCGATCTCGGGCTCACGCCTTTCGCCGTGGCGCTCGGAGCGCTACGCGTGCGCGATGAAATCGAGATCGACTGCCGTATCGACGCCGAGCGGGCCCGACCCTAGTGGCCCGAGTCTATTTCCGCCAGCAAGGCCTTCGCGTCGTAGACCTGCTCGAGCGCGACCCGGATATACGCCGGGTGCACGCCGATCGAGCGGTTCAGGCGATCGTCGAACCAGTAGCTGCCTGAGATCGAGTGGATATTGCCGTCGAAGGCAAGTCCGACAATCTCACCTGCCGCGTTGATCATCGGGCTGCCGGAGTTGCCACCCACGATGTCGTTATTGGTCGTGAAATTCGCCGGCGTCGCCATGCTGAGGCGATTCCTGGCGGCCAGCCAACGGTCCGGGATCTTGAATGGCTCCGCGCCGGTCGCGCGCTCGAATGCGCGGCCGAGTTCAGTCCATGGCCGCACGTCCTGCCCCTTTTCGTTCCAGCCCATCATTGCGCCGTCGGACAGGCGCAGCGTAAAGGTCGCATCCGGATAGATGCTCGTGCCGTAGACGGCGAAGCGCGCCTTCGCGATCGCTTCCTGGCCGCGCTGCACCGGGCCCTCGACCTGTTCCTCGTAGATCTTGCGGAGCGCCCTTGCTGCCGGATCCACGATCGCGGCGAGGCGGATCATCGGATCCTGGCTCGCATCGACCGCAGCCTGCCCGCCCTCATAAAGCGCAACGCGTGCCGCCGGGTCAGCGAGCGAACTGTCGCGAATCAGCTTCGATGCCAGCGCATCCGGCGAATCGTTGCCGAAGACGTTGCGCACCAGCGGATCATCGGGGCCCAGCCATTCGCGCATGCGCTCGAGACCGAACGACAGCCGCAGGACCTCGAAGTCCGGGTAGATCGGCGCCGCGGCCTGCAGGTTCTGCAGCACCGCGGGCAGGCGCGCCTCGGTGTACTCGGCGAGACGCGACTCGTTGCCTTTCGCGCGTTCCGTAGCGGCGCGCACGATTGCACGTGCGTAGCCGAACAGGGTGCCGTTGAAGGCGGCGCCGCCCTCGATGAACGTGTAGGGCACGAGTATGGCTCGCCACACGCGTTGGGCGGCCGCGATCTCGTCCCAGGCGCCGGCTGAAGAGGCAAGCGCCGGATTCTCGGCGACGGCGTCGCGCAGCGTCTGCTCATTCTTGCGGGCCGCTTCCAGCAGCGCCGGGTCCAGCAGCGCATCGAACTGCTTGCGGCGCACCTTGATCGAATTCTCGACCCCATTCAGGTAGGCCTCAGCGGTGCGGCGCGGTTCCTCGCCAGTCTTCGAATACTGCAGCATGCGTCCGCGCAACTCGGAGAAGCGCATCAGCCAGAACGGCATGAAGGTCTCGCGCTGCAATTCGAGCTGCGCGACCGTCAGCAGCCGATCGGTGTTGCCGGGGTGGCCGGAGACGAACACCGCATCGCCGGGATCCGCTCCATCCCAGTCAAACCGCAGGCGATTGGGCGTCTTCGCCGGCTTGCCATTCTCGTAGACGCGCAGGATCGACATGTCCAGGCACCAGCGCGGGAACTGGAAGTTGTCCGGGTCGCCGCCGAATGCCGCGATGTCGCGCTCCGGCGCGAACACCAGGCGCACGTCCTCATAGCGCTTGTACTTGTAGAGCCAGTACTGGCCGCCCTGATAGAGCGACACCCGCTCGCACTTCAGCGCACCGCCTTTCGCCTTGGCCGAGGCATCTTCGCAGGCCTGCTCGAGCTTCGTCAGTTCGCTGCGCCGTGCCTCGACAACCGCATCCGCGGCAAGACCCGCGGTCGCCGCGGCAACCCTGGCAGTGACGTCTTCGGTGCCGACCAGCACGGAGATCGCTTCTTCCTGGCAGCGCAGTTCCTTGTCGCGCGTACCCGCGAGGAATCCGTTGCTCACGAGGTCGCTGTCAGGCGTCGAATTCTGCGCGATACATTCTTCGCCGCAGTGGTGATTGGTCAGGATCAGCCCGGCGGCGGATATGAAAGAGCCGGTGCAGCCACCTTCGAGGCGCACGGTGGCGAGGCGCACGCGGTCGAGCCAGGCGGTATCGAGCTTCACGCCGTATTTTTCGGCGAGCCTGGCCTGCGGCGGATTGTCGAATGTCCACATGCCCTCGTCGGCCAGGGCAGACAGGGACATCATCGCGGCCATCACCGCAATCAAGATGCGCATCATCAGGGAGCCCCCATGCAACTGAACGGCCGCAGGCAGGCGGCGATTGCCCAATGGTACCTGTTAGCCGCCGACCCCGGACAGTGCGGCCAACCGGTCGGCGCGGCCGGCGGGCCGTTCATCGTGTCCGGACACCGACGGGGACGGACGGCCCTGCTTCGGCTGCCTGGGGTCTGGCTTCAGGGAGCCGGGGCAACTGGCCTGGCCAGGATCGAAGAAAATCGTCAGGAGCGCGATCGCGCCGAACGGCTGGCCATTGCGGTAGGCGGGCGTCATGCGCGAGGCCTTGGCTATCGCGAGCGCGGATCGGTCGAACAGGCCCTTTGGATCGGAAGACAGGATGCGTGCCTGCCTGATTGTGCCATCCGCGTCGGTCGCGACCTCCAGGCTGACCTGGCCCGTCTTCCGGCTTTTGCAGGCCTCCATCGGGAACGGTGCGCTCGCGAGCATGATCGGCGGCACCTCGCCAAGCGTGGAATCTGGCAGCCGAAACTCGAAGCGCCGCGTCATGCGCTGAGTCGCGGATTCGGGTGGGAAGCGCCAGGAGCGGATCGCCGCAAGCGCCGCCGCCTCGAATTCGCCGCGCGGCATCGCCATGATTACACGCGGCCGCAGGACACTTCCGTCCACTGCGAGTTCGAACTGCAGTTCGACATAGCCCTCAACACGATCCATCAGCAGCCGCGCCGGATAGACTGGATCGGGCTTTTCACTGCTGGCCAGCGGCTGGCCGTTCGTGTCCACCGTATCAACGAGCGCGAATCGCACGCGCGTCAGCATGCGGCATTCGACGGGCGAGTCATTGCGCCGCGCCGGTTCGAAGCGCCAGCTGCGCACGCCGGCCACCGCTGCCTGCTCGAAATAGCCGGGCGGAACGGCATGCAGGACGCTGACCCATCCCACCCTGCCGTCGCGCAGTATCGTCAGCGCGACTTCGACCGCACCCTCGACTCCGATGGCGCGCACCGCCGCCGGATAGGCCGGTGCCTTGCGCGTGATCGCGACCGGTGGAACAAGATCGGCCTGATCGCAGGATGGCCAGGCGAGCGCCGCGGGTGCGGCGAGCGCGAGCAGCGCAGGCAACAGGCGTTTCATTCCGCGGTCGTCAGCAGGAGTTGCGTGCCTTCGGGCGCGATGAGGAGGGCATGCGCGGTCGGATCGAGCTTGCTGGGCAGGCGCGCGAACTCCACGCCCTTGTCGGCAAGCGCCTGGATGCGGCCGGACATTCCGGAATCCGTGAACAGCAGCGCAGGGCGGGCGAGTGTGCCTTCGCTGACCAGCGCGACATTGAGAGAATCGCTGGTCAGCCCTATGTGCGGAAAAGGTTCCTCGCTTTCTTCGGCCGGCACGAAGCCGAGCCGCTCCCAGAATCGTTTGGCAGCCTTAATGTCGGCGACCGGCAGGACAAATTCCTCGAACCAGCCGAGGCGGGAAATTTCACCGGGTCCGCGATCCGACGGAGAAAATGTGCGCGCCTCCAGCAGCCGGACCAGCTGGCCACCCGGAGTCGCAAGTGTCGCTTCATTGAACACGTCGCCGCCGAGCCGGCGGTCAAGTATCTCCATGCCGAGGCCTTCGAGAGCATCGAGGTGTGCGTAGAGATCGGGCAATACAAATGACAGCAGCGGCGATTGCTGGAGTTCGCGCTGATGCAGGCCGATGCCGAGTCGTCCGTCGGTGACGACGGCGTAGGGATAAGACCAGGCTTCGCCGGTCGAAGCCTGCGAGAAACCGAGCTGTTCATAGAACTCCAGCGACACCAGCACATCGGGTGCGTGCACGCTGAATTCGAGGAAACGCCCGATCATGGCGCGGCTCGCAAGGTGTCACGCGCGAGCGCACCGGCGGCAATTTGCGCAAGGCATTCGACATGGACCGGGCTGTCGTTGAGCGCCGGGACGTAATCGAAGGATGCGCCGCCCGCCGCGAGAAAGCTCGCGCGCCCGCGGATCGCGATTTCCTCGAGTGTTTCCAGGCAATCCACCGCGAAACCCGGGCAGCAGACGACGATTCGCCGCGGGTCCTGGGTCGCCAGCGCGCGCAACCGGTTCTCAGTGTAGGGCTTGAGCCAGCGTGCGCCCCCGACCCGTGACTGATACGCGACCGACCAGGCATCCGCGGGCAGCGCGAGTCGCGCCGCCACGAGCCGCGCGGTCATCTGGCATTGCTCCTGGTAGGGGTCGCCCGCATCGACATACCGCTGCGGCAGGCCGTGGAATGAAAACAGCAGGTGTACCCCGGCCGCGAAATCAGCGATCCGTCCGGCCAGGGACTCTGCCAGCGCTGCAACGTAACCCGCATCGGCGTGGTAATTGTCGACGCGCAGGACTTCGGGCCGCCAGTCGAGGCTGGCGAGTGCGGCTTCCAGGCGGTCGAAGACCGACGCGGTCGTCGTTGCGGAATACTGCGGGTACAGCGGTAGCACCAGGACGCGCGCCACGCCGTGCGCGCGCAATTCTTCGAGCGCTGCGGCAATCGACGGATTCCCGTAGGTCATTCCGGTCGCGACCGCCACCGGCGCCGGCAGCAGGGACGCGAGCCGTCGCTCCAGCGCGTCTGCGATCGCCAGTGTGTTGACGAGGAGTGGCGAACCCGAATCGGTCCAGATCTCGCGATAGGCGCGGGCGCTCCGCTTCGGGCGGATGTGGAGTATCACGCCGTAGAGCACCGGCAACCATAGTGCAGGCGGCAGGTCGACGACGCGCCGATCCGACAGGAACTCCGCGAGAAAGCGCTTCACGGCCTCCGGCGTCGGTGCATCCGGCGTGCCG
This sequence comes from Steroidobacteraceae bacterium, assembly GCA_016844605.1. Classification (GTDB taxonomy): domain Bacteria; phylum Pseudomonadota; class Gammaproteobacteria; order Steroidobacterales; family Steroidobacteraceae; genus SCUD01. Next base: position 2,867 of record JAENJD010000083.1, on the reverse strand, counting down.
AGATTGGCGACGAGTACACCAGTCTTGGCGGTCATGGCGGGACAATACCGTATGCCCGCCTACCCGCGAAGCTCAATGCACTGCGCAAAAAAAAGCGGCCGGGAATGAGTTCCCGGCCGCTACATGGGCGAAAGCCTTGTTAGAAGCTGTAGCGCCCGCCGAGCAGAATCGTCGACGAGTCACTGCCGTGCTGGTATTCAGCACCCAACGCAAAGTTCTCGGTGAAGTAATAACGGCCGCCAACCGCAACCGCGGTGTCGTCTCCGTTGGAGCCGCCGAGGTCGGTGTAAATCACGCTGCCTTCGAGCTCGACGCTGTCACCGACCTGGCCGCGCACGCCTGCGGAAACCAGGTAGCCGTCATCGTCGAAGCTCCCGCCCGGGCCACTTGCATCGACCTTGAACCAGCCGGCACGGCCGACCAGGTCCATATTGTCCGACAAGCCGTAGCGCCCGCCGAGGCCGACTGTGATCAGGTCCAGGTCGGCGCCGGAGAGGCTCTGGGTTGAGTACTCGGCGAACCCGAAGTAATGCTCGGCGAAGCCGATCGATCCGCGCAGTCCGAAGCCATCAGGATTGCCGCTGACGCCTTCGATGTCGGTCTGGAGCCAGCCGAGTTCCACGTACGAATAGCTCATGTCCTTCGCATGCGAGGCCAGGGGCAGCGCCGCAAGAAACAAGCTGGCTGTCATTGCTTTCAGGAACTTCATAGTCATATTTCCTATATGGATTAAGGGGTTACATCTGCGCTTGGTCGCCCAGGGGTGGGGCGGCCTTGGGGCCGACGGAGAGGGGGGTCCGTTACCCTGTGCGCAGCATACAGACCCCCCAAGGGGGATCAAGTTCAGTTTTTCGCACCGCAAAAACACGGAAATTGATGTTAGAAAACAATGACCTGCCGGGGCCTGCCGTGAAATCGGTCCGAGGCTATTGCACCCCGCCAACGCAGATGTACTTGAGCTCCGTGTACTCGAGGATCCCGTACTTCGAGCCTTCGCGGCCCGTGCCGGATTCCTTGATGCCGCCGAACGGGGCTACTTCCGTCGAGATGATCCCGGTGTTCAGTCCGACGATTCCGTATTCGAGCGCCTCGGAAACCCGCCAGGAGCGCGCCAGGTCGCGCGTGTACAGGTAGGCCGCGAGCCCGAACTCGGTGTCGTTTGCCATCCGGATCGCTTCCTGTTCCGTATTGAAACGGAACAAAGGAGCGACCGGACCGAAGGTCTCTTCCTTCGCGAGCATCATCGCGGGTGTCACGCCGGTGAGCACGGTCGGCTCGTAGAAGGTTCCGCCGAGCGCGTGGCGGCGCCCGCCGATCGCGACCGCAGCACCCCGAGCGAGCGCGTCCGCGACATGCTCCTCGACCTTGGCGAGCGCATTCGTATCGATCAGCGGCCCCTGGTCGGTCTCGCCGGCGAGGCCGTCGCCGACGCGCAGCTTGCTGACGGTCGCGACCAGCTTCGCTGCAAAGGCGTCGTAGACGCCCGCCTGCACGAGCAGCCGGTTGGCGCAGACGCAGGTCTGGCCGGTATTGCGGTACTTGCTGGCGATCGCGCCCAGCACGGCCGCGTCGAGGTCCGCGTCGTCGAACACGATGAACGGCGCATTGCCGCCGAGTTCCAGCGAAACTTTCTTCATCGTTCGCGAGCACTGCGCCATCAGGAGCTTGCCGATCTCGGTGGAACCCGTGAATGAAAGCTTGCGCACGCGCGCATCGCCGGTCAGCACGCCGCCGATCTCGCGTGCGGCACCGGTGACGACGTTGAAGACGCCTGCCGGTAATCCGGCGCGCTGGCCGAGTTCCGCGAGTGCGAGTGCGGAGTAGGGTGTCTGTGTCGCAGGCTTGCAGACGACCGTGCAGCCGGCGGCGAGTGCAGGCGCAACCTTGCGCGTGATCATCGCGGCCGGGAAATTCCAGGGTGTGATCGCAGCGACCACGCCGACTGGCTGGCGCAGGACGAGTATCCGTTTGTCCGCCTGGTGACCCGGAATGATGTCGCCGTAAAGGCGCTTCGCCTCTTCGCCGAACCATTCGACGAATGAAGCCGCATACGCGATCTCACCGCGCGACTCGGCGAGCGGCTTGCCCTGCTCGGCGGTCATCAGCATCGCAAGATCGTCGGCGTTTGCCATGATCAGCTCGAACCAGCGGCGGAGCATGACCGCACGCTCCTTCGCGGTCTTTGCAGCCCAGGCAGGGAAAGCCGCATGCGCGGCGGCAACGGCGGCCTCGGTGCCCTTCGCATCAATCGACGGCACGGTCCCGAGCCTGGCGCCGGTCGCGGGGTTCGTGACTGGAATCGTAACGCCGCCCGCGGCGTCGACCCAGGCGCCGTTGACATGGCACTGCTGGCGAAACAGCGAAGAGTCTTTCAGTTTCATCATGCTGCCTTCACGACGCGCTGATCGATCGCGCCAAATATCGAATGACCGGTGGCATCGAACATCTCGATGCGCACACGGTCGCCAAAGGAAAGAAAGGGTGTCACGGGCCGTCCCTGCTCGATGGTCTCGAGCATGCGCCGCTCGGCAAGGCAGGTGGAGCCCAGCGACCGGTCGCGATTCGAGACCGTGCCGGAGCCGACGATGCTGCCTGCGCCAAGCCTGCGTGTCTTCGTCGCATGCGCAATGAGCTGGCCGAAATCGAAGGTCATGTCTTCACCGGCATTTGGCCGGCCGAGCAGCGCGTCATTCAGGTGCACGACCAGCGGGAGCTGCACTCTTGCGCCATCCCAGGCCTTGCCCAGTTCATCGGGTGTGACTGCGACCGGCGAAAACGCGGTCGCGGGCTTTGACTGGTAAAAGCCGAAGCCCTTGGCCAGTTCCGCCGGGATCAGGTTCCTGAGCGACCAGTCGTTGACTAACATC
>JAENJD010000022.1 GCA_016844605.1 Steroidobacteraceae bacterium | reverse complement strand
CAGGACTACGTGGCCGACCTGCGCAAGCGCAAGGGCGAAAACGCCGACCAGCCGCACCGCCTGCGGTACAAGCCGTTGCACGCCTGACCCTGCTGCGGCATTTCCGCTAGACTGGAATCATCCGGACAGCCGGCGGGGGATTGCATGGCGGTGTTCATCGACTCAGCGGGTCGCTTGCACCATGACCAGGACAGTGGTCTGGCGCTGCACTGTCCGCATTGCCAGGTGCTCGCGCACATCACCCCGGTCTCGGTGCCCGATTTCAACGTGCTGCAGCTGCACAAGCCGAGCCAGGTGGGGCTCGTATACCGTTGCGAGGCTTGCAACGCTCCGATATTCCTGCGCTTTGCGGTCAAGCTCTATGCGGGCAGCCGCGTGGAGCTCGCGCCGAATTTCATCGAACTGGAACGGTCGCGCGAGAAATTCAGCTTTACCCACCTGCCGGAAGAAGCCGAGCTGCTCTTCAAGGAAGCGCTGGCCTGCTTTTCGGCCGCCTGCTACAACGCATTCGCCTCGATGTGCCGGCGTGTCGCGCAATGCGTATTCGCCGATCTCGGCGAGGACGGCAAGTTGCAGCTTTATGATGAACTCGCGAATATCCGCCGGCTGGCGGAACTCGACGACGACTCCTTTGCCGTCGTCAAGAAGGTCCTGTTCGAAGGTGATGCACAGGGCAGGCCCGGACCGCCGATGGTCGACAATTTCCAGGCCGGCGTGCTGCTCGAGGTCATCAAGGACCTGCTCTATCAGGCTTACGTTCGCCGCGGCCGCCTGCAGCAGGCGATGATGGTCAGGCGCTATTTCGCCGAGGATGCCGCATCGAAGGTCGCGCTGCTGCCGGCGCGTGGTCCTGACCCTGGACGCTCAGCCTAGCCAGACCCGGGCATTGCGGAATATCCGCATCCATCCGCTGTCCTCGCCGGCCCCGGCCGGCCGCCAGGAATTCTGCGCGCTGCGGAAGACGCGCTCCGGGTGCGGCATCATGATCGCGACACGGCCGTCCTCCGATACAAGCCCGGCGATGCCTTGTGGCGAGCCATTCGGGTTGGCCGGATAGCGCGTCGCGATCGCGCCTCGATTGTCGACGAAGCGCATGATGGTCAGTGCCGCAGCCAGCCGCTCGTCGGCGGCAGTCCTGAATTCAGCGCGCCCCTCGCCATGCGCGACGGCGATCGGCAGTCGTGAACCCGCCATCCCGGCGAAGAACAACGAACGCGATTCGCCAATCTCGACCAGCGAAAGACGGCCCTCGAACTGCTCTGAACGATTCCGCACGAAGCGCGGCCAGCACGCGGCGCCCGGGATCAGTGTTGCGAGCGCCGCGAGCATCTGGCATCCATTGCAGACACCGAGCGTGAAGTTATCGACTCGCCGGAACCAGCCAGCAAACAGTTCGCGTGCACGCTCATTGAACAGGATCGACTTCGCCCAGCCCTCGCCGGCACCCAGCACGTCGCCATAACTGAAGCCGCCGCAGGCCACCAGCCCGTGGTATCCATCGAGTCGCTCGCCGCCCTGCAGCAGGTCGGTCATGTGCAGGTCCACGGTCGAAAAACCGGCGCGATCGAATGCCGCCGCCATCTCGACCTGGCTGTTGACACCCTGCTCGCGCAGGATCGCGACGCGCGGCCGCACGCCGGTCGCGATCATCGGCGCGGCGATGTCGCTGCCGGCATCGAATGACAGCTGCCAGGACAGGCCGGGATCCGATTCATCGAGCCGCGCTGCCTGTTCCTCGTCGGCGCAGCCCGGTTCGTCACGCATTCGCTGCATGCGCCAGCTGGTCCCGGCCCAGAGACCGCGCAGACGCACGCGGTCATCGTCGATGAGGCTCCGGCCATTGGCAACGATGTGGATGCGGCGGCCGCGCGCCGCCTTGCCGATCAGGCGCGCGTGCTGCCGGAGTCCATGCCGCGCCAGGACTTCGAGCACTGCGCCCGATTCGCCCTCGCGCATTTGCAGGACCGCGCCAAGTTCCTCGCTGAAAAGCGCCGCCACAGGGTCTGCGACAGCGCCGAGGTCGACGTCGATATCGGCGCGGCCCGCGAATGCCATTTCGAGCAATGTGATCGCCAGGCCACCATCGGAACGGTCGTGATACGCGAGTGCGAGGCCGGCATCCGCGAGTTCGCGGATTGCCGCAAAGAAAGCAGTCAGCGACTGCGGATCATCGAGATCCGGTGGCTCATCGCCGATGCGGCCATGAACCTGAGCGAGGCAGGAACCGCCCAGCCGGTCGCGACCGGCAGCGAGATCGAGCAGCAGCAACAGTGTCGGGCCCTGCGCCGTCTCCAGCACCGGTGTCAGCGTGCGGCGTACATCTTCGACTGGAGCAAAGGCGGAGATGACCAGCGACAAAGGCGCGATCACCGAGCAATCAGCCGAATCCCGCCGCCAGGTCGACCTCATCGACAATGAATCCTTACCGACCGGGATTGCAATGCCGAGTGCCGGGCACAATTCCTCGCCGAGCGCGCGCACCGTGTCATACAGGCTGGCATCCTCGGCAGGCTCGCCGCAGGCGGCCATCCAGTTGGCCGACAGGCGGATGTCACCGATCCGGCGCACGTCGGCCGCCGCGATATTCGTGATCGCTTCACCGACGGCCATGCGTCCCGATGCCGGGCCATCCAGCAACGCGATCGGCGGACGCTCGCCGATCGACATCGCTTCCCCGGTGTGACCGCGCAACCCGGACAGTGTCACCGCCACATCGCTGACCGGCACCTGCCAGGGGCCGACCAGCGGATCGCGGCTGATGAGGCCACCGACACTGCGGTCGCCAATGGTCACGAGGAATCCCTTGTCGGCGACAGTCGGCAGCTGCAGCAGCAGTTCAAGCGCCTGCGCCGGATCAATGCCCGTTGTGCCGAATCCATCGCCTGCCCGGGCGCCACGTCTCGCTTCACGGCGCATACGCGGCGGCTTGCCGAGCAGCGCGGCGACCGCAATGTCAACCGGCCGATCCCCGAAATGCGCGTCGAGCACCTGCAACTGGCCGTCACCGGTCGTGCTGCCAATCACGGCGCAGGGACAGCGTTCGCGCCTGCACAGGGCGAGGAATTGCTCGAGGCGTTCGGGCGCGACGGCGAGTACATAGCGTTCCTGCGCTTCATTGCACCAGATCTCGAGCGGTGACATGCCGGGCTCGTCATTCGGCACGTCGCGCAATTCGATTTGCCCGCCGAGCCTGCTGTGCGCAATCACTTCTGGCACCGCATTCGACAGTCCGCCGGCGCCGACGTCGTGGATGATCAGGATCGGATTGTCCTTGCCCATCGCCCAACAGCAGTCGATAACCTCTTGCGCGCGCCGCTGCATTTCAGGATTGCCGCGCTGCACCGATGCGAAATCGAGTTGCTCACTGCTCGCGCCGCTGCCGAGTGACGACGCGGCCCCGCCGCCCAGCCCGATCAACATGGCCGGTCCACCCAGCAGAATCAGGCTTGCGCCGACCGGCACCTCGCCCTTCTCGACGTGCATTCGCCGCACGTTGCCGAGTCCGCCCGCGATCATGATCGGCTTCTGGTAACCGCGTACCACGCCTGCAGGATCGGACGGGAGCCGCATCTCGAAGGTCCGGAAGAAACCCAGAATTCCCGGCCGGCCGAACTCATTGTTGAAGGCAGCAGCACCGATCGGCCCTTCGAGCATGATGTCGAGCGCCGAGGCGATGCGCGGCGATCGGCCATTGTCGATCTCCCAGGGCTGCTCGAATCCCGGTATCCGCAGATTCGAAACGGTGAATCCAACCAGGCCGGCTTTCGGCTTTGCGCCGAGTCCGGTTGCGCCCTCATCCCGGATCTCACCGCCCGATCCCGTGGCCGCCCCCGGAAACGGTGAAATCGCGGTCGGGTGATTGTGCGTTTCCACCTTGATCAGGATGTCGGCCGGCTCGTCGTGCCAGTGGTAGCGGTGATCGGCCGCGTCGGGGAAAAAGCGGCTTGCGATCGGACCGGCAATCACCGCTGCATTGTCGCTGTAGGCGGAAAGCACACCGTCCGGGCTTCGATCGCGCGTGTGACGAATCATCGCGAACATTGTCCGCTGCTGCGTCACTCCGTCGATCACCCAGTCCGCATTGAAGATCTTGTGACGGCAATGCTCGCTGTTTGCCTGCGCGAACATCATCACCTCGACATCCGTCGGATCGCGCCCCATGCGCATGTAGACATCCGCCAGGTAGTCGATTTCCTCCTTCGACAGGGCGAGCCCGAGACTGGCATTGGCTCGCGCAAGCGCGGCAGCCGGCGCATTGCCGAGCGCAATTCTCACCATCGGCCGCGGTTCATGCGATTCGAACAGGCGTGCTGCGCAACCGGGATCCACCAACACCGCCTCGGTCATCGGATCGTGCAACGTCGCGGCGAGGGCCGTCAGCTGCGACGACGTGAGAACAGAATCCGCTTCGAACCGCCACAGCCTGCCGCGCTCGATGCGCCTGACAAAGTCGAGACCGCAGACATGCGCGATGTCGGTTGCCTTTGACGACCATGGCGAGATCGTCCCCGGTCTCGGAACCGTCAGCAGCAGCTGACCGCCACCGTTCGCGTCAGCCGGAGGTGGATCATGGTCGAGCAGCCGCTCGAGGATGCGCGACTCGTCGGCGTCGGGCGTTCGCGAGTGATCGACGAAATGACGGTAGTGAACCTGGACGCGCCACATCGACGGCACGACGCGGCGGAGTGACGTGAGGAGTCTCTCGAGGCGGAAATCGGAGAGTGCGGGTGCGCCTTCGAGTTCCAGCATCGAGCGTCGTCAGCGCTTGGCGCCCGGGTCGGTGCCGGCGGGGTACATCTGGACCGGGAACTGGGTGACATTGCCACCCTCAAGCGTGCTGATCTTGCTCACGCCCTGTTTGCGAACCTCGTCGATCCGGATGATCGAGTGGAGCGGCAGGTAACTGCGCTTGACGCCTGCGAACTCCGTCTGGATGCGCTCCTCGGCCGGATCAACCACGACGCTGCTGCGTTCGCCGAACACGAGCTCCTCGACCTCGATGAAGCCGAACAGCCCGCCATGGCTGACCTTGCGGGCGTAGATCTCGTAGACCTTGCCCTGGTTTGCGAATACAACCTTGAATATGTGACTTGCAGCCATGATCCGGGTGGGGGTCGTCCTGCCGTGGCCGCGCTATTATACCGGTACAGTCAGGCGTGATGCGGGGGCCGGCGTCTATCGGCTGCCCGTTCCGGGGTTTCTTGATGGCTCTCAGGTTGAAGATTGTCAGTGACAACGCCGCCTCCGCCGGCGCGCACCCGCGCTACACATTCGGCGTCAATGGCGGGCGCATCGGGCGCCATGACAGCAATGACTGGGTGCTTCGCGACACGGACCGCTACGTTTCGGGGCGGCATGCCGAGATCGAGCATCGTGGCGGGACCTGGTGGGTGCGCGATCTCAGCACCAATGGCACATTCATCAATGATTCCGACGAGGCGCTAGGGCAGCATCGCGTGCATCAGCTGGAGAATGGCGACCGCATCCGGATCGGCGAATACGACATCGAGGTCGAGATCTCCGGCGGTAATGACTTCCTCGCCCATGAGGTGCAGCCGATCAGCGTTGCCCAGCTGGACGCTTCCTTCGAGGTCAAACCGCTACTTGCAACCGGCAAACGTGAACGCGATTCGCGTCCGCGTCGCCGCCCGGATGCCACCGCAAGCACGCCGCCGGCCGCCGCGCCGGCCCCGGCCCCTGCAATACCGCCCGCGCAGACACCGCCCGGTCGTGCCCGCGATGAACAGGAGCTGTGGCCGGGACTCGTCGCGCTGTGCAAGGGCGCGGGCATCGACCCACGCGCACTGGCGCCCGAGTCACGCATCACGGCCTTGCACCAGGCCGGTCAGTTGTTGCGTGAAACGCTGGTGGGCTTCACCGAACTTGCCCAGGCCCGCGCAGACTTCGCGAGCGATTTCGGCGTCACTTCCGGTGCGCGCGGGCGCGACGCGACCGGTACGGTGGCGCAAATCTCCGCGGTCGAACCGCTGCTGGAGATGTTGCTGGCCGGTCGCGGGCCTGGCGATGCGCGGGCGATTGACGAGATCCGCAGCCAGTTCACGCGCGCCCGGCACCACGAAATTGCGATTCCTGCAGCGTTACGCACAGCGCTGGCAGCGGTGTTCGAGAAGCTCGATCCCGATGAACTCGAGGCCCAGCTCGGCCGTCGCGCTCAGGGTGCTGCGACCGCCAACATGCAGTTGCGCCTGTGGAACCGCTATCGCGAGTTGTTCCGCGCGACGGTGCAGACCGGAGATGCGGGACTGCCTGCAGTATTCCTGGTGGCATTCGCCCGCGCCTACGAATCGGTCACCTCGGGCGGCAATGCGCGGACCGAGGGTCAGCAGGACTGAATCTGGCGTAGAGGGTGGGATTGTGCGCCCTACGGCGCATCCTTCGCCTGAGGCTCAGGACCAGCGCCGCGAACGCGGCGCTGTCCTTCGGCGCGCTGACGCGCGCCTCGTCGAACCCAGCGGGTTCGTCCACACACCCTCGTCCGGTAAACGATCAAGGGCCCCAGCGGGGCCCTTGATCATTTACTGGCGGAGAGGGTGGGATTCGAACCCACGAATACCTTTTGGGTATTACTGGAATTCCAGTCCAGCGCCTTCGACCGCTCGGCCACCTCTCCGGGGCTGCGAAGCCTACCGGACGATCACGGGTGCGGCAACCGACCGGACTTCAGCCCGCCACCGGTTTTCCAGCGTAACTCGGCGGGTGGTCGAGGCATCGGCCCTCGGCGGGAGGGACCTGTGGCATGCTGACTGGCGGAATGCGCATGGCATTACGGGTGTCCGGCGCAATGGAGCCATCCGGCACGCGCAATGGCGGTAATTCCTGTGCGGACTGGTAAAGCTGGACTTTGTCGCAACCCGTGTAGGCATCGGGCAGCAAATTGCAGGCGCCTGCGAACACGCAGACCGTCAGCAGCAACAACAATCGTATCCGCTTCATTTTGCTCCTCACTCGATCACTCCCGCCCGACGCATGGCCTCGAGGACTTTCCCTTGATGTGCCTCTGGCAGCCAGGTCAGCGGCAGGCGGATTCCGGCAGCGATCAGACCCAGCCGTTCCAGGGCCCATTTGGCCGGAATCGGATTCGCTTCGACAAACAAGTCCCTGTGCAGACCCGCAAGGCGGCCGTCGAGTTCCCCGGCCAGCGCTTTATCACCTGCAAGCGCCGCCTCGACCATTTCGCGCATCAGTTTCGGCGCGACATTCGCCGTGACCGAAATGACACCCTGCGCGCCGCCCAGGATCAGATCCCGGCAAGTCGCATCGTCGCCTGAAAACAGCAGGAAGTCATCCCCGCAGCGCGCGAGGATTTCTGCACCGCGCCCGACACTGCCGGTTGCCTCCTTGATCCCGATGATCTGCGAGTGCGCGGCGAGCCGCTCGACGGTTTCCGGCAGCAGGTCGCAGGCGGTCCTGGAGGGCACGTTGTAAAGGATCAGCGGAACACTCGCCGCGTCGGCGACCAGGCTGAAATGGCGGTACAGGCCTTCCTGTGGCGGGCGATTGTAATAGGGCGTCACGACCAGCACGCCGTCGACACCGAGTTCGCAGGCGGCGCGCGTTCTCTCGACGGCCTCCGCCGTCGAATTGCTGCCGGTGCCGGCGATGACCGGCACGCGGCCACCGATTCGCTGGACCGCGATCTGCAGAAGTTCTGCAGTCTCGGCGGCCGAGACGGTGGCGGACTCGCCGGTCGTGCCACAGACGACGATGCCGTCCGTGCCCTGCCGGCCGTGCCAGTCGAGCAGCCGCCCGAACGCGACATGGTCAATCTCGCCCGATTCCGTCATCGGCGTCACCAACGCAACCAGGCTGCCGCGAAACATTGCACCTCCAGCCGAATGGCCAGCGGAGGCGGGATCGTACTGGCGCGCGGCTCGCAAGCGCAAGCGCTCGCGGACTCGGCGTATCATCGTCATGCCGATACCGGTAGACTGCAGTTGTCATTCCCGTTCTTTCCCGCATGAAACAATTCATCGCAATCTCGGCCATCGGCAACGATCGCATCGGTCTGGTCCACGACCTTTCAAAGACCGTCGCTGACTGCGGCGGCAGCATCAGCGAGAGCCGCATGACGGCGCTCGGCTCGGATTTCGCGATGTTGCTGCTCGTCTCGGGCAACTGGCATTCGATCGCCAGAATCGAGACGGAACTCAACAAGCTGGCGGAAACAGCCGGGATCACGATCCAGGTGCGCAGGACCGCCGAGCGTGCGGCGCGCGAGGACATGATCCCCTACTCCGTCGACATGGTCTGCCTGGACCAGGCGGGCATCGTTTCGGCTGCCGCGGGATTCTTCGCGGCTCGCGGAATCGACATCGGCGAGCTGTCGACGCGCGGCTACGCCGCGGCGCACACTGGGGCGCAGATGTTTTCGGTCTACATGATCATCAATGTGCCGGCACGCATCCATGTCGGCGCCTTGCGCGAGGAATTCATGGATTTCTGCGACCAGATGAATCTCGACGCGATTCTCGAGCCAGTCAAGAATTAACCGCTGCGGACGGTAATGGGGGTCCGGCAATCGCCATGGCAACGATCAGCGTCGGCCGGAAGGTGCAGGACTTCGTCATCCCGACAACCGGCGGAGATTTCCGGCTTGGCGGCCAGCGCGGCGGCACTGTCGTCATCTATTTCTATCCCCGTGACAACACGCCCGGTTGCACGCTCGAAGGCGGCGATTTCCGGGACCTCGCGGCCGCATTCAGGCGCGCAGGCGCTCTGATACTCGGTATCTCGACCGACACACTCGAGTCGCACCACAAGTTCAGGGAGAAGATGCGCTTGCCGTTCGCGCTCGGTTCCGACGAGGACCACGCCGTCGCGTCGCGATTCAAGGTCTGGCGCCAGAAGAACATGTATGGCCGCAAGATGATGGGAGTCGAGCGCTCGACGTTTCTGATCGATGCTGAAGGCATCCTGCGCAGGGAATGGCGCAAGGTCAGGGTCGCCGGGCACGCCGGGCAGGTCCTCGCGGCGGTCCGCGAGCTGTGAAGCGCGCATGCTGAAAGGCCGCCCCGTAAAAGGCGCCCGTCGCGCATTCGTGCTGGACACCAATGTGTTGATGCACGACCCGGCGGCGATCTTCCGCTTCGAGGAACACGACATCTACGTGCCCATGGATGTGCTCGAGGAGCTCGACGCGGGCAAGAAGGGACTTTCCGAATCCGCGCGAAATGTCCGCCAGGTCAGCCGCTTCCTCGACGAGCTGATGGCAAATGCAACCAAGGAACAGATCGATCGCGGCCTCGAACTGCCGGTCGGCCGCAGCGGCAATCACGGCAAGAAGCCACCCAGTGGCAGGCTGTTTTTCCAGACGCGGCGGCTGGCTGCCGGCCTGCCGGATACGCTGCCCGGTCATGGCATAGACAATGCACTGCTGGGCTACACGCTCGCGCTGCAGCTTGAGATGCCCGGCACGCGCGTGACGCTGGTGTCGAAGGACATCAACCTGCGAATCAAGGCGGCAATACTCGGCGTGCACGCGGAGGACTACTTCAACGATCGCACGATCGAGGACGCCGACCTGCTGTTTACCGGCGTGACGGCACTGCCCGCGAACTTCTGGGAAACCCACGGAAACAATGTGGAGTCCTGGCAGGAACAGGCGCGCACGTTCTACCGGGTCCGGGGCCCGCTGATCCGCGAATGGCAACCGAACCAGTTCCTGTTCGACAGCGGCGGCGATTCCTTCGAGGCGATCGTGCGCACGGTCGAGGACGACTCTGCCCGGCTCGAACTGACGCAGGACTACCGCAGCGAGCGTCATGCGATCTGGGGCATCACCGCGCGCAATCGCGAGCAGAATCTCGCGCTGAACTTGCTGCTCGACCCCGAAATCGATTTCGTCACGATCCTGGGCCCGGCGGGAACCGGCAAGACCTTGCTGGCATTGGCGGCCGGGCTGATGCAGACGCTTGAGACCAACAAGTTCAGCGAGATCATCATGACCCGCGTGACGATCCCGTTGGGCGAGGACATCGGATTCCTGCCGGGCACCGAAGAGGAGAAAATGGAGCCGTGGATGGGTGCGCTGATGGACAACCTCGAGGTGCTCACACAGAGCCAGGATGGCGGCAGCTGGGGCCGCGCCGCAACGCAGGACCTTCTGCGCCATCGCATCAAGATCCGCTCGCTCAACTTCATGCGTGGCCGGACATTCCTGAACCGATACCTGATCCTGGACGAGGCGCAGAATCTGACTTCAAAGCAGATGAAGGCACTCGTGACCCGCGCAGGCCCCGGCACCAAGCTCGTCTGCCTGGGCAATATCGGCCAGATCGACACGCCCTACCTGACCGAGACGACATCGGGCCTGACCTACGTCGTCAACCGCTTCCGGGGCTGGCCGCATGGGGGTCACGTGACGCTGGTGCGCGGTGAACGCTCGCGGCTGGCCGATTTCGCCTCTGAAGTCTTGTGATCCGGGACGGGCGCGAACCAAAGCGCGCCCGGGCAGTCGAATCCGCTTTGCCAGGAACGATCGGATGCGTGCGACCAGAATCATTCTGCCACTGTTGTTGACGATTCACGGCACTACCGTTCAGGCCCAGCTGCCGGGTGGCGACCTGCCGGACATCGGCACGCCGGCCAGCACGACCCTGTCACTGCAGGACGAATACAAGATCGGGCTGATGATTGTCCGCAACCTGCGGGACGCCGGACAGATCGTCGAGGACCCCGAGATCAACGAATACCTGCAGACGCTCGGCATGAGCCTGGGCAGCAACGCGCAAGAAGGCGCGCACCGATTCACGTTCTTCGCAGTGAAGGACTCCGGCATCAACGCATTCGCATTGCCGGGCGGATTCATCGGTCTCAATGCGGGCCTGGTGAAGGCGACACGGACCGAAAGCGAACTGGCCGGCGTGCTGGCGCACGAAATCGCGCATGTGACCCAGAGGCACATCGCGCGTTCGGTGCAGAGTGCCGGCCGGGCCAACCTGGCGTCGATGGCCGCCATCCTTGCTGCGATCCTGATCGGCGCGACGACCGGGATGCCGAGCGATGTCGTGATGGGGACCGTGACCGCCGCGCAGGGACTCGCGGCGCAGCAGCAGATCAACTTCACGCGCGCCAATGAGGCCGAGGCGGACCGTGTCGGCATCGGCATCCTGGCCGCGGCGGGTTTCGATCCGGCCGGAATGCCGGACTTCTTCTGGACCCTGCAGCAGCATGGCGGCGGCGCCGGGCGGAACATCCCGGACCTGCTGCGCACCCACCCGGTCACGAGCGAACGAATTGCCGAGACTCGCGATCGCGCGAACAGGATGGACCGGCCGCGCCACGAGGACAGCACGGGCTACGCGCTGATCCGCGAACGGCTCGCGGTTCAGTCATTGCCGCCCGAAGCCAATTTCCGCGACCTTTACCACAATGCGCAAAGCGCGGACCTGCCATCGAACAACGGGGAGCTGTACGGCCGCTCACTCGCGCTGATGCGATCGGATGCCCCTGAGCAGGCAATTCCGATCCTGCAGGACATGCTCGCGCGACGGCCGGATGTCACGCTCTACCACGCAGCGCTTGGGCAGGCCTATCTCGCAGCAGGACGTATCGATGCCGCGAGAGCGACGCTCGAGAAGGCGATGGGCCTGTTCCCGCGCAGCGTGCCGGTCACCATGCGCTATGCCGAGACGCTGATGCGCGATGGCGACCCGAAGCAGGCGCACATCGTGCTGCTGGACCTGTTCAACAATGTGCCGCCGACGCCGGAGCAGGCCCGCTACACTGCGCTCGCCGCGAATGCGGCGGGTGATGTCGCGGATGCCTACTATTACATGTCCGAATACCACGTCATCAGCGGCAACCTTTCGCTCGCGATCGACCAGTTGCGCCTTGCCCAGGCGGTTCCAGGCCTCAACGCCGTGCAACGCGAGCGCTTCGACGCGCGCATCCGCGAATTGCAGGAATACCTGCCAAAAGGCAAGCGCGCCCGCGAGATCGCCGGCCCCGGGAATCCGCGGCCGGATGATCGCCTTTCAAGCTAGAATTCGACAAACCGGGTAACTCACGGAATCGTCGCATGACCATTGTAATCCGTGCGGTTCTCATTGCTGCCGTACTGGCGCTCTCTCTCCCTGGCTGCGCGACCACCCAGCAGGCGGTGCCGCACGACCGGTGGGAGCATTTCAATCGCGGCAGCCAGCGCTTCAATGACGCAATCGATCGCGCCGTGCTGAGGCCGGTGGCGACCGGCTATCGCAGGTACGTGCCGCGCGTGATTCGCACCGGGGTCGGCAACTTCATCGGTAACCTCAAGTTCCCCACGACCATCGTCAATGACCTGCTGCAACTGAAGCTGCTCGACACCGGTGCCGACATCGGGCGGTTTGTACTGAATTCGACACTCGGAATCGGCGGCCTGCTGGATCCCGCCACGCATGTCGGCATCCGGCGCAATGACGAAGACTTCGGGCAGACCCTGGGCCGCTGGGGAGTACCTGCCGGGCCCTACATCGTGCTGCCGCTGCTCGGACCATCGACATTGCGCGATACGCCGGCACTCGCCGTGGACTGGCAAACCGATCTGCGCACCCAGCTGGATATCGGCACCACCGCGCGTGTCGCTCTAGGCGTGCAAGCCGTGGTGGTGCGCCGTGAATCGCTGCTGAGTGCCGATGAAACGCTCGACCGCGCCTTCGATCGCTATGCGTTTATCCGTAATGCCTGGTTGCAACGCCGCGAGTATCTGGTGCGCGACGGGGATGTGCCCGAGGAGGCGCCACTCGAAGTCGAGCCGGAGGGCCCCTAGCTGCTTTCGAGGAATTGCGCGAGGTCGCTGATGCCGGCCAGAGCCCCCAGCACAGGCGGTACGTTTCGATAGGTGACAGTGCGCCCGCTGCTATGGGCGGCGATTGACCATTCAACCAGTAGCGCGAGCCCTGCGCTGTCCACGCGCCCGACCTGCGCCAGGTCGATCTCGGCACGTGCATCCGCGCCAAATGCCGCAGCGCCCTCATCGAGCAATCGCGCTGCATTGTCAAACTGCAGGTCACCGGACAGGGCCCAGCGCCCCTGACCCAGACTGACGAGCCCCGCCTGCAGTTGATTCATCGATTCAGCCGGTCTGCTGGTCGTCATCACGCTGGCTCTCGGTCTCGAGACGCTCGATGACCGCGTCAAGGCCACGCTGTTCGACTTCCGCACCGACGTCATTGCGTAGATTGCGCACGTAGGAGATGCCTTCGATCGTCACATCCCAGGCTTTCCAGCCGGCAGGGGTCGCACGCATCGAATAATTGACCGGCACCCGCGTGCCGTCGCTGCGCTTGACCTCGGTCCTGATCGTCGCCTGGCCGGTCGCCAGGTCGCCGCGGAATGGCAGCAGGGTCATGCGATCCGCGGTGAATTCGGCCAGCGCGGAACCGTAATTGCGCAGCAATGACTGGTAAAACGCGTCGATGAAATGCTGGCGCTGTGCGGGTGTCGCATCGCGCCAATGCTTGCCGAGCACCAGCCTCGCCGAGTAGTCCGTGTCGAAATTCGGCAACAAAATCTCGTCCACGAGACGCCGGACACGCGCAGGATCCCTGTGCGCGGCCTCACGGTCCGCATCCAGGGCCTTCAGCATCTTCGTGGCAGCTGTCGCGATCAGGTCCTGAGGCGCCGGTCCGGCCACGCTGTCGGCCGCAGCAGCGACACCCGCAAGCATCAGCAGCGCGAGCATCAGGCCGCAGATCCTGGTGACGAGTCCTGTCATGGTGTCGATACCTCGGCCGGTGCATCACCCTGCTTTTCGCCCGCCTTCGAAAACAGGAACTTGCTGATCAGATTTTCGAGCACGATCGCCGATTGGGTGAACTGCATTTGATCGCCTTCGGCCAGAAAGGTTTCAGAGCCACCTGGCCCGATTCCGATGTACTGGCCGCCCAGCAGGCCGGCCGTGAAAATACCGGCATCACTGTCGTCGGGTATGCGATTGTAATCGCTGTCGATGCGCATCGTGACCCGGGCCTTGTATTCGCTGAAGTCGTATTTGATTCCCTCGACATGGCCGATTGTCACGCCGGACATCGACACCGGCGCGCCCGGCTTCAGGCCGCCCACCTGCTCAAATGACGCAAGCAGCAGGTAACCGCCGTCACCGAGCCCGAATTCGCGATTCGTGATCTGCGTGACCAGGAAAAACAGCGCCGCAAAGCCGAGCAGCACGAACAGCCCGGTTCCCAGTTCGATGGTGCGCGTCTGGCGCATGTCGTCTCTCCTTTAAAGCATTGCCGCCGTCAGCATGTAGTCGAGCAGCAGCACGACGACCGAGGAAATGACCACGGTGCGCGTCGTCGCCCTGCCAACCCCTTCCGCTGTCGGCACTGAATGATATCCCTCATAGACCGCGATCAGGCTGCAGGCGACACCGAACACGCAGCTCTTGACCACGCCCTCCAGGACATCCCCGAACTCGACCGCCGAGCGCATCTGCGACCAGAACTGGCCGGTATCGACGCCCATCAGCTGAACACCGACCAGTTGAGCCCCGAATATCCCGATCATGCTGAATATCGCGGCGAGCAGCGGCATCGACAGCACGCCGCCGAGGAATCGCGGCATCACCACGCGACGCACGGGATCGACCGCCATCATCTCCATTGCCGCCAGCTGGTCTGTCGCCCTCATCAGGCCGAGCTCGGATGCAAGCGCAGTGCCCGCGCGGCCCGCAAACAGGAGCGCCGTGACGACCGGTCCGAGTTCCTTCAGCAGTCCGAGCGCAGCGGCCGAACCCAGCGATTCCTCGGAGCCGAATCGCTCGAGCAGATCGAAACCCTGCAGTCCGAGCACCATGCCGACAAACAGGCCGGACAGCATGATGATCACAAGCGACAGCGCGCCGGCATTGTGCACCTGCTCGACAATCAGGCTGAAGCGCAGCAGCGCGCGCGGTACTTCTTTCAGCAGCCGCATGAAAAAGAACGTGTATGCGCCGAGCGCCTGCAACGCGGTGCGCAGGTTGTGCAGCAGTTCGCGGCTCAGCGACGCCAGCATTCAGCGCAACTGCCGCAGTTGTTCGAGGTAATCGGGCGCCGGATAGTGGAATGGCACGGGACCATCAGGCAGCCCATGCATGAATTGACGGACTTCCTCGCGCGTATCGGTCGCAAGCGCCGACGGCGGCCCAGCCGCGATCACCAGTCCACCCGACAGCAGGTAGGAAAAATCGGCGAATGCCGACAGGTCGTGGACATCGTGCGAAACGACGATGCTGGTCAGTCCCAGGGTGTCGTTCAGCAGCCGGATCAGGCGCAGCACGATGCCGAGCGAAATAGGATCGAGTCCGACGAATGGCTCATCGTAGATCAGCAGTTGCGGGTCCGTGACGATCGCGCGGGCGATCGCGACACGACGCGCCATGCCACCAGACAACTCCGCGGGCATCAACCGGCAGGCGCCGCGCAACCCGACAGCCTGCAGCTTGGCGAGTACCACATGCCGAAGCAGGCGCTCGGGAAGACGCGTGTGCTCGCGCAGCGGAAACGCGACATTCTCGTAGACGTCGAGGTCGGTCAGCAGCGCGCCATTCTGGAACAGCATGCCCATGCGGCGGCGCATCCGATAGATCCCGTCCCGTCGCAGGCCCGCGACATCCTGGCCCTCAACCTCGACCAGGCCGCGATCCGCCATCAGTTGCCCGGTGATCAGGCGCAGCAATGTGGTTTTACCAGTGCCACTCGGGCCCATGACCGCTGTGACCGAACCGCGCTCGATGTCGAGATCGACCCCGGCAAAGATCGGGCGCTGTGAGACGGAATAGTGCAGGCCGCGCACACGCACGAGGGCGTCGCACTCCCGAGCGGATGCGTGGCGACCGGGACTTGCGGGCACGATCCGGTTCCGCAGCCTCAGGCCGCGACCTGTTCCATCGCGGCGTCGTAGCTTCCATTACGGGCAAGCCCGTTCAGCCGCGCGCGGCGCAGGAATGTCCGCTGCGCAGCCGCAACATTGGACACCTCGCCGCGCCAGGCATCGATCGTGCTCTTCTGCAATGCGCGGCCATAGCTGAAGGACAGCTGCCACGGCAGGGCACCAGCTCGATTCATCAGCGACAGATGCAGTGTCGCTTCCGCTTCGCTCTGGCCACCCGACAGGAACGCAATTCCCGGCACTGCCGTCGGGACCCGGCGCCGCAGGCACCGCAATGTGGCATCGGCGACCTGTTGCGGAGTGGCCTGGACCGCGCACTTCTTGCCGGCGATCACCATGTTCGGCTTCAGCACGATGCCCTCGAGATGCACGCGCTGCATGAACAACGCATTGAAGACGGTCGTGAGTACCCTGTCAGTCACTTCCTCGCAGCGCTCGATGCTGTGGTCGCCATCCATCAACACTTCGGGCTCGACGATCGGAACGATGGCGGCTTCCTGGCAGAGTGCTGCGTACCGCGCCAGGGCCTCTGCATTGCCTTCGATGGCGTAACGGGTCGGGATCCCGGCACCGATGTCGATGACTGCGCGCCATTTTGCGAAGCGCGCTCCGAGGCCCCGGTATTCCGCAAGACGCTCGCGCAGCCCGTCCAGCCCTTCGGTGATGGTCTCGCCCGGAAATCCGGCCAGTGGCTTCGCCCCGGCGTCGACCTTGATGCCCGGCAGGATGCCGCGCGATGCGAGCAATTCGGGAAATGGCCTGCCATCCGACGACTTCTGACGAAGTGTCTCGTCGAAAAGGATCACGCCCGAGATGTACTTCTCGGCACCGGGAGCCGTGAACAGCAGGTCACGGTAGGCGCGCCTTGATTCGGAGGTCGATTCGAGCTTGATCTTGTCGAACCGTTTCTTGATTGTTCCTGACGATTCGTCCGCGGCCAGGATGCCCTTGCCGGGCGCCACCATTGCGGCTGCGTTCGATTCCAGTGCCATTTTTTCCATGAATCCGGGTCCTCAGGCAGGGAGCGCAGAAGGATAGCAGAGCGACACGACCCCCTACCCTTGCCGGCATAATAGTACTAAAATCGTACTGTATACCTGCAGACCGTGGAGCGAACCAATGCTACGCATCAGCCGGCTGACCGATTACGCGACCGTGATCCTGGCGAGTCTCGGTGGGGGCAGCCTTGCGAGCGCTGCGGACATTGCCGAACGCACGCACATCGGGCTGCCGACCGTCAGCAAGCTTCTGAAGGAACTTCAGCACGCCGGGCTCGTGAAGTCCGTGCGCGGTGCACGTGGCGGCTACCAGCTTGCGCGTCCCGCCACTGGCATCAGCGCCTCCGACATCATCGATGCAGTCGAAGGTCCCGTGGCACTGACCGAATGCGCGAGTGGCAGCGGCATGTGCGGCATCGAGACCACCTGCACCGTCGGCCATGGCTGGCAGGGCGTCAGCCAGGCGATTCGCCGCGCGCTGATCGGCATCAGCCTGACCGACCTCGTGAGCAGTGACGGCGAGTTCCCGACACCCGACCTGCGCCGTCCCGCGACGCTCCGCGATTGGCGGCCACTGGTGCGCGGCTGAAACTCCCGGCATTGGCATGAAAAGCAATCAGCAGGAACTGGAATCTCTGGTCGGCCGCAAATACCGGCACGGCTTTGTGACCGACATCGCTAGCGACACAGTCCCGCCGGGTCTCAGCGAGGACGTGATCCGGGTGATCTCGACGAAGAAGGGCGAGCCCGCTTTCATGCTCGACTGGCGGCTCAAGGCCTACCGGCGCTGGCTGAAGATGACGGCGCCGACCTGGGCCCACGTGCATTACCCGCCGATCGACTTTCAGGGGATTTCTTATTACTCGGCACCGAAGCAGCGGACCGATGGGCCGAAGTCGCTCGACGAGGTCGACCCGAAGCTGCTCGAGACCTACGACAAGCTCGGCATACCGCTGCATGAGCGGGCGAGGCTCGCGGGTGTTGCGGTTGACGCGGTCTTCGACAGTGTCTCAGTGGCGACCACGTTCAAGGAGCGCCTGGCCGAGGCCGGCGTGGTGTTCTGCTCGTTCTCGGAGGCGGTCCAGAATCACCCGGCGCTGATCGAACGCTATCTCGGAACGGTCGTGCCGGTCAGCGACAATTTTTACGCGACTCTCAACTCGGCCGTGTTCACGGACGGCTCATTCGTCTATGTCCCGAAGGGCGTGCGCTGCCCGATGGAGCTGTCGACCTATTTCCGCATCAATGCGTCAAAGACCGGCCAGTTCGAACGGACATTGATCATCGCAGATGAAGGGTCGCACGTGAGTTACCTCGAGGGTTGCACGGCGCCGATGCGCGACGAGAACCAGTTGCACGCCGCAGTCGTCGAGTTGATCGCGCAGGACGACGCGCAGATCAAGTATTCGACGGTGCAGAACTGGTATCCCGGTGACGAGAATGGCGTCGGGGGCATTTACAATTTCGTGACCAAGCGCGGCGACTGCCGCGGCCGCAACTCGAAGATCTCCTGGACCCAGGTCGAGACCGGGTCGGCGATCACCTGGAAATACCCGAGTTGCATCCTGCGTGGCGACGGTTCGGTCGGCGAGTTCTACTCGGTCGCGCTCGCCAACCACTACCAGCAGGCCGATACCGGCACCAAGATGATCCACATGGGCCGCAACACCCGGTCGACCATCGTTTCAAAGGGCATTTCCGCCGGGCACGGGCAGAACGCGTATCGCGGCCTCGTGAAGATCCTGCCGGGAGCCGAGGGCGCGCGGAATTACACGCAATGCGATTCGCTGCTGATGAGCGAGACCTGCGGCGCGCACACGTTTCCATACATTGAGGTCAGGAACCCGACTGCGGTTGTCGAGCACGAGGCATCGACCTCGAAGATCTCGGACGACCAGCTGTTCTACTGTCTGCAGCGCGGCATCGCCGCCGAGGATGCCGTCAACATGATCGTCAATGGTTTCTGCAAGCAGGTCTTCAAGGAACTGCCGATGGAGTTCGCCGTGGAGGCGCAGAACCTGCTGGCCGTCAGTCTCGAAGGAGCGGTCGGATGATGATCCTGAGCGTGCGCGATCTGCGGGTGCGCGCGGGTGAGCGCCTGATACTCGACGGCGTGACACTCGACGTACGCGCCGGTGAAGTGTGCGCAATCATGGGCCCGAATGGCTCCGGCAAGAGCACGCTGACCGGCGTGCTGGCCGGCCGCCCCGGTCTGGAAGTGATCTCCGGCACGGCGACTTACCTCGGCCGCGACCTGCTGGCGATGCCTGCCGAAGAGCGCGCCCGGCAAGGCCTCTTCCTCGCATTCCAGTATCCGGTCGAGATTCCCGGCGTCAACAATGTCTACCTGTTGAAAGCGTCCCTGAACGCATTGCGCAAGCACCGCGGCGAGCCGGAACTGGACGCCTTCGAGTTCCTGAATCTGGTGCGCGCAAAGATCCGGCAGATGCAGATGGACGAGAGCCTGCTGAATCGCGGCGTCAACGAGGGCTTCTCGGGCGGCGAGAAGAAGCGCAACGAGATCCTGCAGATGAGCCTGCTGGAACCGACACTGGCGCTGCTCGATGAGACGGATTCGGGTCTCGACATCGACGCGCTGAAGGTCGTGGCGGACGGCGTCAACGCGCTTCGCTCGCCGGACCGCGCCATCGTGATGGTCACGCACTACCAGCGCCTGCTGGATTACGTCGTCCCCGACCAGGTCCACGTGCTGGCGGGTGGCCGGATCGTCAGGAGCGGCGGCCGGGAACTCGCGCTCGAGCTCGAGCGGCGCGGCTACGACTGGCTGCGCGAAGGAACGGCCGCCGCATGAACGCTGAATCCGTCATGGAGCGCATCGCGGCGAGTCACGCCGGTCAGGCGGCGCGGATGGCAGGCGGCGCGGCCTGGGCCCGGCGCCGGGAACTCGCACTTGCAAGGGTCCTGGGCAGTGGCCTGCCGGATCGCCGCAACGAGAACTGGAAATACCTCGATCACGCGAAGATCGCGGAACGCGAATTCGATCCCGCCCCGCGCGTGACACTGACCGCCGACCGGCTTGCGCCATGCCTGCTGCCGCTCGCCGCCGCGCGGCGTCTGGTGCTGGTCGACGGCCATTTTGAGCCGCAGTTGTCGGACGCGGACGCCGGCACGGGTGTCGTCGTGCACGACCTGGCAACGCTTTTCTCGACCGATCCCGCAGGCGCAATGCGCTTGCTGCGCGAGCCCGGGGACGACTCTGATGATCGATATGCGCTGCTGGCCGACGCGTTTGCCGCCGGGGGCCTGGTCATTCGCGTGGATGCCAACGCGGCGCCGGCGGGTACCCTGTACCTGCTCCACGTCTCTTCAGCGTCGCTGCCGGGTACGAGCCACGCGCGCGTCGTGATCGAAGTCGGCGCCGGCGCCAGGCTGCGGCTCGTCGAGCATTTTGTCGCCCTCGGAGACGCACCCGCATTCTCCAATCTCGCGGCCGAGATGCAGATTGCCGCCGGTGCGACAGTGGAGCACGTTCGCCTGCATCAGTCGGGGGGGCAATCCGCCCAGCTCGAGACCTGGGTCATCGAACAGCAGGCGGACAGCAGCTACAGCCAGCATCTCTTCGCGCTGGGTGGCCGCCTGCTGCGATCGAACCTGAATCTATCGCTGGCCGGCAGCCGTGCGCAGTGCAGGCTCGCGGGTCTCTTCATGGTGGATGGTGAACGCCAGGCGGACCTGTACACGCAAATCGAGCATCATGGCGCTGCGACACGGACGATCCAGAATTTCCGCGGCATCGCCTCGGAGCGCGGCCGCGGCGCATTCAACGGCCGAATCATCGTGCACCCGGCGGCCCGCGGCGCCGATGCGAGCCAGTCGAGCCGCAACCTGCTGCTGACGCCGCTCGCCGAGATCAATTCAAGACCGCAACTCGAGATCCACACCGACGACGTGAAATGCCGCCACGGCGCGACGATCGGCACGCTCGATCCCGCGCAGTTGTTCTATCTGCTGGCGCGCGGACTCGACCCGGACACTGCCCGCAGCTTGCTGACATTCGCATTCTGCGAGGACGTCATCACCGGAGTTCCGCTGCCGGAGCTGCGCCGTGGCATCGAGGAGCTGGTGGTCGGCCGGCTGCCGGACCGCGACGTAATCCGGAGCTTCCGCTGATGGCCGCCGTTCGCGTCATGCGGGGCCACTTCGATGTCGAACGCGTGCGCGCGGACTTCCCGGTCCTGGCACGCCAGGTCAATGGCCGCCCGCTCGCCTATCTCGACAATGCTGCATCGGCGCAGCAGCCTGCCGCGGTCATCGACGCGGTGGCCGGCTATGCCAGAGCGCACCACGCGAATGTGCACCGCGGCGTGCACACGCTTTCGCAGGAGGCGACCGCGCTCTATGAGGCCGCGCGCGAAAAGGCACGGCGCTTCATCAATGCCGCGTCGACCACCGAGATCATTTTCCTGCGCGGCACGACCGAGGCCGTCAATCTGGTCGCGCAAGCCCACGGGCGTCCACGACTGAAGCCCGGCGACGAGATTCTCGTGTCGTGGCTGGAACATCATTCAAATATTGTTCCGTGGCAGATGCTTTGCGGGCAGACCGGTGCAGTACTTCGAGTCGTGCCGATCGACCGGCGCGGCGTGGTCGATTTCGACCGGTACCTGGCCATGCTCGGTCCGCGCACCCGCATCGTCGCGCTCGCACATGTGTCGAATGCCCTGGGAACGGTATTGCCGATTCGCGCATTCCTGGACGCCGCCCGCGAGCGCGGCATCGCGACGCTGGTTGACGGCGCGCAGGCCGTACCGCACCTCGCGGTGGACGTGCAGGCGCTCGGCTGTGACTTCTACGCATTCTCCGGCCACAAGATGTACGGACCGACCGGCATCGGCGTGCTGTACGGCCGCGAGCGGACCCTCGAGGCAATGACGCCCTGGCAGGGCGGCGGCGACATGATCCTCTCGGTGTCATTCGACGGCACGACCTACAACCACCTGCCCCACCGCTTCGAGGCCGGCACGCCCAACATCGCCGGCGCCATCGGCCTCGGCGCGGCAATCGACTATCTCAAAGCGATCGGGATGGAGCGCATCGGACATCACGAGCAGGAGCTGCTCGCGTATGCGACCGCGCGACTTGCCGACATTCCCGGTCTGGCGTTCGTCGGCACAGCGCCCGAAAAATCGAGCCTGATGTCATTCACGATCGAGGGTGTGCACCCGCACGACCTCGGCACCGTGCTCGATTCAGAGGGTGTGGCCGTGCGCACCGGCCACCACTGCGCGATGCCGGTCATGGAATATTTCGGCGTGCCGGCGACGACACGCGCCTCCTTCGGCCTCTACAACACACGCGCGGAAATCGACGCGCTGCGCGAAGCCTTGCTGCATGCGATCCGGATGCTGCGCTGATGGACCTGGCGGACCTCTACCGCGATGTCATCGTCGACCATAACCGCAGGCCGCGGAATTTCGGGCGCCTCGCGGGCGCCATCCACTCGGCAGAGGGCAATAATCCCTTATGCGGCGATAAGTTACATGTCTTTCTTGAGATGAAGGATGACATCATCCGGGACATCAGCTTCGAGGGTACGGGCTGCGCGATCTCGACGGCCTCCGCTTCCCTGATGAGCGAGGCAGTCAAGGGCAGGAGTCGCGCGCAGGTCGCAGATCTTTTCGGCAGCGTGCACCGCATGCTGACCCGCCATGATGCGGAAACGGACGCGGATCTCGGCAAGCTAGCCGCGCTCGCGGGCGTGCGGGAATTCCCGATGCGGGTCAAGTGCGCGAGTCTCTGCTGGCACACATTGAATGCGGCGCTCGCAGGCAGCGCCGCGCCGGTCACGACGGAGTGAGCATGCGCCGCGCCGAACATGAACCTGTCGTCGTGCAGCGCGATGTCCGCGCCGTGATCGTCCCGGCCGGCGTCGAGGTCAAGCTTCGCACCGGCAGTGTCGGCTACATCACTCAGTCGCTGGGCGGCAGCTTCACCGTGTATGTCGAGGGCAATCTTTTCCGGATTGCCGGTGAGGATGGCGACGCGATCGGCAAGGAGCCGTTGCCTCGTCCCGAATTGCCGCCGGGTGCGACCGACGAGGATGTCAGCCGGCTGGTCTGGGACCAGTTGCGCACCTGCTTCGATCCGGAGATCCCGATCAACGTCGTCGATCTCGGTCTCGTGTACGAGTGCAAGATCACCGCCAACGACCAAGGCACAAGGGACGTCGACGTCAAGATGACATTGACCGCGCCGGGCTGCGGCATGGGTGAGGTGCTGGTGGCGGACGTTCGTGAAAAGCTGGAGATCATTCCGACGGTCCGCAAGGCAATCGTCGATCTCGTCTTCGACCCGCCCTGGAACCAGTCGATGATGTCGGAGGCAGCGCGGCTTCAGACCGGCATGATGTAGAAAAAAGGGGACGCTTCCCTTTTTTCCACGTAAAAAGGGAAGCGTCCCCTTTTTACTCGCCGAGCGACAGTAGTGTCGCATTGCCGCCGACCGCTGCGGTGTTGGTGGTGATGGTCTGCTCGGTCGCGAAGCGCGGCAGGTAATGCGGCCCACCGGCCTTCGGGCCGGTACCGGACAGCCCGCAGCCGCCGAATGGCTGCACACCGACGACGGCTCCTATCATGTTGCGATTGACATAGATATTGCCGACCTTCGCGCGCACGGCGATGCGCCGCGCAACGCTGTCGATCCTGGTGTGCACGCCGAGTGTCAGGCCATAGCCGCTGCCATTGATCTCGTCGATCACTGCGTCGAGATCGGACGCGGCGAATCGCACCACATGCAGCACCGGCCCGAATACCTCCCGCTCGAGCCGCGCGATGCTGTCGATCTCGACCGCGAGCGGCGCGAAGTAGTGGCCAGGCCGCAGCCCCGCCGGCAGCGTTGCTCGGTGCTGCCAGCGCGTGCCGGCAACGATTGACCGCGCGTGCTCTTCGAGTGTCGCCAGAGAAGCCGCATCGATCACCGGGCCGACGTCGGTTGCAAGCAGTGCAGGGTCGCCCAGCGCCAGCTGGTCCATGGCACCTGGCCCGCCGAGTTGAATGCCGACTGGATTGCGTCGTTTACCACCTGCTCCGGCAGCGCGGAACTGTCCACCAGCATGGCGTTCTGCCCACCCGTCTCCGCGATCAGCACCGGCAGCGGGCCGTCCCGGGCCGCGAGCGTCCGGTTGATCAGGCGCGCGGTCTCGGTCGAACCCGTGAACACCACACCGGCAACGCGCGGATCGGCGACCAATGCGCCGCCGATCTTCGAACCGGGTCCCGGGACCAGGTGCAGGACATCGCCGGGAACTCCGGCTTCATGCAGCAGGCGCACCATAGCCGCAGCGACCAGCGGGGTCTGCGCGGCAGGCTTGGCGATGACGCTGTTGCCGGCCGCGAGCGCCGCCGCCACCTGGCCTGTGAAGATCGCCAGCGGGAAATTCCACGGGCTGATGCAGGCGAAGACGCCGCGGCCCCGCAGCACCAGCCGGTTGGATTCGCCGGTCGGACCCGGCAGTGCCAATGGCTGGCCGAACTCATGTTCTGCCCTGGCCGCGTAGTAACGCAGGAAATCAACGGCCTCACGAACTTCCGCAATAGAATCCGGCACGGACTTGCCGGCCTCGGCGACGCAAATTGCAATGAAGCGCGCGGCGTCACGCTCGAGCATGTCGGCCGCGTCACGGAGGATTGCGACCCGCTCACCGGCGGGCCTGCGGTCCCATTCGGGCTGGGCCGCATTGGCAAGCGCGAGAGCTTCGCCCACCAGACTGACATCGGCCTCCGCCACTTCGCCGACGACGCGCTCGAGGTCGGCAGGCGACGCGAGCTTACGCGATCGCCCGCTGCGCTCGCGGCCACCGACGATCGGCGCAGCAGAGAGCGGCGCCGACAATGCCAATCGGCAGGATTCCGCAAGGTCTTGCTGCTCGCGGCCGTCGGCCAGATTGAGGCCCGCGGAATTACGACGCTCGGACCCGAACAATGACACCGGTAGCGGTATGCGCGGGTGTGGCCCCGGCCCGGCTGCTTCGACTTCCGCGACCGGATCGCCGACAACTTCCTCGAGAGGCAAGGACTCATCGACGACGCGATTGACGAATGACGTGTTCGAACCATTCTCGAGCAGCCTGCGCACGAGATAGGGCAGCAGGTCTTCATGCGAACCGACCGGCGCATAGACGCGGCAGGGCAATGCGCGACCGGCCGGATCGGTCACCTCCGCAAACAACTCCTCGCCCATGCCATGCAGGCGCTGAAATTCGAACTCGCGGCGGCGCGCCGACGCCAGATGGATGATGCTCGCGACCGTATGCGCATTGTGGGTCGCGAATTGCGGGTAGAGCCGGCGGCTGCCGTCCAGCAGGATGCGCGCGCAGGCAAGATAGCTGACATCGGTATTCTGTTTGCGCGTGTAAACCGGATATCCGGGCAGGCCACGCTCCTGTGCGCGCTTGACCTCGCTGTCCCAGTAAGCGCCCTTGACGAGCCGGACATTCAGCACGCGGCCGGTTTCATCGGCGCGCAGGCCGAGATGTCGCAGCACGTCCGTCGCGCGCTTCGAGTAAGCCTGCACGGCGAGACCCAACCCTTCCCATCCGGCGAGTCTTGGCTGGCGCAGCAGCCGGTCGAGGAGTTCCAGTGACAATTCCAGCCGGTCGGCCTCTTCCGCGTCGATCGTCAATGCGATGCCGGCGGAGCTTGCGTCGATCGCGAGCGCCTCGATTCTCGCGCCAAGCTCGGACAGCACCTGCTCCCGCCTGCCGAATTCGTAGCGGGGATGCAGGGCCGACAACTTGACCGAGATGCTCGGCCAGGACGCGGGCGGGTCGCCGGATCGCGCCGCAGCACCGACGGCCGCAATCGCCGCGCCGTAGGACTTCATGTAGCGCTCGGCGTCCGCCGCTGTCAGGGCCGATTCGCCCAGCATGTCGTAGGTATGCCGATAGCGTGCGTCGTCGCCCGTGGCGGCGCGCTCGAGCGCCTCGCCAATGGTCCGGCCCATCACGAACTGGTGCCCCATGATCCGCATCGCCTGGCGGAATGCCGCCCGCACGACGGGTTCGCCGAGCCGGGCTACGAGACGGCGCAGCACGGACGCGGGATCGCGCAGCTCACTCTCCGCCGGACGCACTACCTGGCCGGTCAACATGAGCCCCCAGGTGGATGCGTTGACGAACAGCGATTCGGCCGCGCCGAGATAGTCGGACCACTGGCCGGTGGAGATCTTGTCGGCGATCAGGCGATCCGCCGTCTCGGCATCCGGAATCCGCAGCAGCGCCTCGGCGAGGCACATGAGCACGACGCCTTCCTGGGACGCGAGGTGGTATTGCTGCAGGAATGCCTCGACCCCGCCGCGCCCGGCGCGGCGCCTGCGCGCCGCGGCGACGAGCTGCATCGCATCGCGGTGGATTGCCTGCCGCTCGGCCACCGGCAACTGCGCGAGTCCAAGAATCTCGCCGACCACCGCAGCTTCGTCGGCGAGATACAGCCGATTGATCGCAGCCCCTGAAGCGGACACGAACTGCCGGCCGGTGCAGAGGAATTCCTGCGTTGCGTCATTACTCATGACTTGAATTCTATCCGCCTGAGGTAGTCGCCGAGTATCAGTCCATGATCGAACACGAGCGGCGGCGCCGCGCCGGGGTTCACGATCAGCACGCCGGCTGCATCGTCGCCAGCGACAGGCTCCCCGGTTGCAGTCGCGATGTACACGAGGCTGACGGTGTGCCCGCGCGAATCGCGTGAGGGGTCGGAATAGACTCCAAGCAGCGTGCCGAGAGTAATGTCGAGTCCAGTCTCCTCACGTGCTTCGCGGCGTGCCGCCTCCTCAACCGTTTCACCGATATCGACAAAACCACCCGGCAATGCGTGGCCTGCCGGCGGAAAGCTGCGCTTGACCAGAACGATCGGCCGGCCCGGCCGGTCTTCGAGTTCGATGATGACGTCGACGGCGAGATCCGGAGTCCTGGGCCGCGGCATCAGGCCTGGTCTCCGTCCGTCCCGGCCGGGCCCGCCGCGTGCTCCCGCAGACGCTCTGCGGTTGCCGCGCCGAGATAGGCGTGGATCAGGCGGCGGCCGATGTAAAGGAGCGGAATCAACACGACCGCCATCAGCATCTTGTAGCAGTAGTTCACCGTGCCGACGGCAAGAAACAGTCCGGTCGGCCAATGCTGCGGTCCCAGCACGAAGGCGATGTACAGCACGACGAAACTGTCCACGAGTTGTGATACCGCCGTTGATCCGGTCGCGCGCAGCCACACGAATCGCTCGCCGGTCGCGCGCCGGATCCGGTGGAATATGGCAACGTCGATCAGCTGGCCGATCAGGAAGGCGGTGACCGAGCCACCGATGGTCCACAATCCCTGCCCGAAGATGCTGGCAAACGCTGCCTGCATGTCCGGTACGCCGCGCACACTTCCAACCGTGACCCACCATCCCGCGGGAACCAGGCCGATCGCGAGATAGGCGAACAGGAATGCGTAGGAGATGAAGCCGACTGCCAGCCACGAAATGAGCCGGACGCCACGCACGCCGAAGTACTCATTGATGACGTCCGTCATGATGAATACGATCGGCCACAGCATCACACCGGCCGTGAACGACAGCGAGCCGCTCTGGCCGAACAGCCGCCAGTCGAATGGCGGGAGTCCCAGCGTGTCCTCGAGCGCGAAGATTTTCACGCCGACGAACTCGGCGATCATCGCGTTGGTAACAAACAGGCCCGACAGGACGATGAAGAGCCGCGCAGGCTTCGAAGAAAGGACGGCCCAGGGCGCATCGGGTAATCGCGCAGCCATGATTCAGCCCCTTCCCTGCAACTGCCGGATCGCCCGCCGGCCGCGCTTGTCCGGTCGTCCAGGTGGAGCCGTGTCGGACCGACGTTCGAGCTGCCGGCGTTCACGCGCCACGGCGCGCCGCAACACGCTGTCGGTTGTCTCTTCGTAACAGGTGCGTGCTTCGCTTGCCGGCCCGCGCCGCGAAGGCAGTGACAGTACGATCACGGTGCAGGCATCCGATCCGAGCGTGATATCCAGCCGGTCGCCGACTGCGATGTCGCGCGCGGGCTTGGCTCGTTCACCATTGACATGCACCTTGCCGCCGCTGACCGCAGCGGCGGCAAGCGAGCGGCTGCGATGAAATCGCGCGCACCAGAGCCAGCGATCGATCCGATGCCTGCCGCCCGCCGCATTCACCACCCGATTTTCCCTGGTCACCCGCCCTCCCCGGCCTGCGGATTATACGGGGCGGTGCACGGGCGGCCGCTATAATCCATGGCTGGCGCTCACTGGCGGAAAATCATGGATCAGGCATTGTTGCGACGGCTCGAGTCGCAGAGCGGTGAACTGGAAAAGAACGGCCTCTTCAAGCGCGAGCGTGTCATTGCCTCGGGCCAGGGCCCCGTCGTGCGACTCGAGGACGGACGCGAGGTCATCAACCTGTGCGCCAACAATTATCTCGGGCTCGCCAATCACCCGGAGCTCTGCCGGGCCGCACACGAAGCGCTCGACCGTTATGGCTATGGCATGGCCTCGGTGCGATTCATCTGCGGGACCCAGACCGTGCACCGCCAGCTCGAGCAGCGCCTGTCCGCATTCCTCGGCACCGATGACACGATCCTGTACTCGTCCTGCTTCGATGCGAATGCCGGCCTGTTCGAGACCCTGACCGACGAGCAGGATGCAATCATTTCCGACGCGCTGAATCACGCCAGCATCATCGACGGCATCCGCCTGTCGAAAGCGAAGCGGCTTCGCTACGACAATGGCGATATGAGCCAGCTGGAAATGCACCTGAAGGGGACACAGGACGCGCGCACGCGGCTGATCGTCACCGATGGAGTGTTCTCGATGGATGGGACGATTGCGCGCCTGCGCGAGATTTGTGACCTTGCCGACCGGT
>JAENJD010000082.1 GCA_016844605.1 Steroidobacteraceae bacterium | reverse complement strand
CCGCTTCCTGACGGAAGGTGACAAGGCCAAGGTAACCATGCGGTTCCGTGGCCGGGAGATGGCGCACACGGAGATCGGGCGCAAGATCCTCGACCGCCTGGTGGTCGACCTCGCCGAGTGCGGCACGGTCGAGCAGGGCGCTTCGATGGAAGGACGCCAGATCACCATGGTGATCGCTCCCAAGAAGAAGTGACCGGCGGCTTGCCGCCGATACGCCTCCAGCCCGCGCAAGCGGTGTGAAGAGGTCAGAAGAAGGAGAGACCGATGCCCAAGTTGAAGACCAACCGGGCTGCGGCGAAGCGTTTTCGCAAGACTGCGAAGGGCTTCAAGCGCGGCCAGGCCAATCGCCGACACATCCTCACGAAAATGACCAAGAAGCGTAAGCGTCAGTTGCGCGGCTCGACCATGGTTCACGAAACCGATGTCGGTCGCGTGACGCGCCTGCTTCCCAATCATTGACGCTTGCTGACAGGAGGAATGTGACATGGCAAGAGTGAAGCGTGGCGTCACCGCAGGACGCCGGCACAAGAAGATCCTCAAGAAGGCCAAGGGTTATTTCAACGCGCGCCGCAAGGTGTTCCGCGTTGCGAAACAGGCGGTCATCAAGGCCGGCCAGTACGCCTATGTGGGGCGCAGGCTGAAGAAGCGCGACTATCGTGCGCTGTGGGTGCAGCGGATCAATGCCGCCGCGCGCAGCTGCGGGCTGTCCTATAGTCGGCTGATCTCGGGCCTGAAGGCGGCCGGGATCGAGATCGACCGCAAGGCGCTCGCGGACCTGGCGGTGCACGACATCACCGCATTCGGAGTTGTCGCGGAGAAGGCGAAGACCGCACTGGCCGCGAAGTAGCGCGCGCCCGCATGCAGGGGGTCGGGTGAAGGACCTGGATTCGCTGATCAAGCGCACCCTCGAGCAGATTGCATCGAGCAGTGACCTTGCCGCGCTCGATGCAGTGCGGGTCGGCGTGCTCGGCAAGAAGGGCAGCATCACCGAGCAGCTCAAGTTGCTCGGCCAGCTTCCCGCCGGGGAGCGCCGTGCCGCCGGCGCCGCGATCAACGAAGCGAAGGACAGGATCTCGGCCGCGCTCGACCTGCGACGCGCCGGGCTCGAAGACGAGGCTGTCGGCCGTGACCTTGCCGCCGGCAACATCGACGTCACGCTGCCGGGTCGCGGTGAGAGAACCGGCGGCCTGCATCCGGTGACGCGCACCAGGTTCCGCATCGAGGCGATCTTCCGCCAGGCGGGCTTCAGCGTTGCCGAAGGGCCGGAAGTCGAAGACGATTTCTACAATTTCGAGGCACTCAATATCCCCGCCGATCATCCGGCGCGGGCCATGCACGACACCTTCTATTTTGGCGACGGGCGCCTGCTCCGCACGCACACCTCTCCGGTGCAGATCCGCGCGATGCAGAAGGATGGCGTGCCGATCCGCGTGATCGCGCCGGGCCCGGTGTATCGCCGTGACTCCGACGTGACCCACTCGCCGATGTTTCATCAGGTCGAGGGCCTGGTCATCGATGAGGACATCAGCCTTGCAAATCTGAAGGGCATGCTGGCTGGTTTCGCCGAGCAGTTCTTCGAGAAGCCGCGCGGGATGCGCTTCCGGCCTTCTTACTTTCCATTCACCGAGCCCTCGGCCGAGGTGGACATCCAGTGCGTGTTCTGCGATGGCGCGGGCTGCCGACTCTGCAAGCAGACCGGCTGGCTCGAGATCCTTGGCTGCGGCATGGTGCATCCGAATGTGCTGCGCGCCTGCGGTGTCGATCCGGAACGCTGGCAGGGCTATGCCTTCGGCATGGGCATCGAGCGGCTCGCAATGCTGCGCTACTCGGTCAATGACCTGCGGCTCTTTTTCGAAAATGACCTGCGCTTCCTGGCGCAGTTCAACCGGGGCTGAACATGCGCGTCAGTCTCGCTTGGCTTAACGAATGGGTGGAGACCGGATGGGATGCGGCAACACTTTGCCGTCGCCTGACGATGGGCGGCATCGAAGTCGAGTCCATCGAGCCGGCTGCAGCTGCATTCACCGGGGTCATGGTCGGCGAAGTCCTGAGCGTCGAGCGCCATCCGGACGCGGACAAGCTGACCGTCTGCCAGGTTGCGGGTGGTGGCGCACAGGCGCTCCAGATCGTCTGCGGCGCGCCGAATGTGCGCGCCGGCATGAAGGCGCCGCTCGCACTCGAGGGCGCAACCCTTCCGGGTGGACTGGTGATCCGGCGCGCGAATCTGAGAGGGGTCGAGTCTGCCGGCATGTTGTGTTCGGGGCGCGAGCTGGGACTTTCCGAGGACCAGGATGGACTGCTCGAACTACCGGCACAGCTTGCGACGGGCGCGCCGTTTCGCGAGGCGCTGAAGCTCGACGATTCCATCCTGACCCTCAATGTGACGCCGAATCGCGGCGACGTGCTGTCCATGATCGGTGTCGCGAGGGAAGTGGCGGCGATCGCGGACCGCAAGCTGACGCCGCCCCATATCGAGCCGGTCACCGCCGTGCACCACGCGAAATTCGCGGTGCGGCTCGAAGCGCCGGCAGGCTGCCCGCGCTTTGCAGGTCGCATCATCAAGAGCCTAGATCCAAAGGCGCGGACCCCGCTATGGATGAGCGAGCGGCTGCGTCGCGCCGGGCTGCGTCCGATCAGCCCGATTGTCGATGTCACGAATTACGTGATGCTGGAATTCGGCCAGCCGATGCACGCCTACGATCTGCGCCGGCTCAGCTCCCACATCGAAGTGCGCAAGGCACGACCAGGCGAGCGCCTGACATTGCTCGACGGTCGCGAGATTGCGATCGATACCGACACACTGGTCATCGCTGACGCCGTGGGCCCGGTCGGCCTCGCCGGCATCATGGGCGGCGAGAAAAGTGGCATTGCTGCCGATACCGCGGATGTGTTTCTCGAAGTCGCGTTTTTCGCGCCGGATGCGATTGCCGGCCGCGCGCGTCGTTACGGGATGCTGACGGATGCCTCGCAACGCTTCGAGCGCGGCGTGGATCCGCGCCAGCAGGAGCGGGCACTGGAACGTGCGACGCGGCTCCTGATGGACATCGCGGGCGGTCAGCCAGGTCCCGCCGTGCTGACGCAGGTCGAGACGCAGCAGCCGAAGCGTCCGAGTGTCACCCTGCGACCGGAGCGTGTGGCGAGCCTGCTCGGCGTGCAGGTGCCGCGTTCCGATCTCGAGGACATCCTGCGACGCCTCGGCATGCAGGTGGCGGGCGCCGGCGACATGCTCGGCGTCATTCCGCCGAGTCACCGCTTCGACATTGCGATCGAACAGGATCTCATCGAGGAGATCGGACGCATCCACGGCTACGACGAGATTCCGCGCAAGGATGCGAAGGTGCTGCAACGTCCGCAACCCGCAACCGAGCAGCGCGTGTCGCGCGAGCGCCTGATGCTGCTGCTGGCGGATCGCGGATATCAGGAAGCAATCACCTACAGCTTCGTCGATGCACGCACCCAGCGGCTGCTGTTCCCGGGCCGCGAGACACTCGCGCTCGCCAATCCGATCTCAGCGGAGCTTGGCGAGATGCGCGTATCGCTGTGGCCCGGACTGATCGAGGTGCTGCGCGGCAACCTGCGCCGCCAACAGGAGCGCGTGCGACTGTTCGAAGTCGGTACGCGATTCGAGATGAAGGGCGGAAAGCTTGCCGAGAGCCAGGTGATCGCGGGCCTGATCACGGGACCGGCGCTGCCCGAACAATGGGGTGCCGACAAACGCGGCGCTGATTTCTACGACTTGAAGTCGGACGTCGAAGCGCTCTTCGGCCTGACCGGGCGCGGCGGGGCAATAAGTTACATCGCGGCGCCGCACGAGTGCCTGCATCCGGGCCGCAGCGCGGCGGTGATGGCGGGAGACACCCCGCTCGGATGGCTGGGGCAACTACACCCGGAGACCTCGAGAAAGCTCGAAATCCGCGATCCACCCTGGCTCTTTGAGTTGGCAATCGACCCGAGCTTCCGGTCGGAAGTACCTGTCTTTTCAGATATTTCCCGCTTCCCCGCGATCCGGCGCGATCTGGCGGTCGTGATCGATGAAGCGACGACGCTGGACGAACTGAAGAAAGCTGTTAATTTGGCCGCAAAAGGCCTGCTGCGCGAGCTTCACGTGTTCGACGTGTACCGGGGGGCGGGGGTAGAAGCCGGTAGAAAAAGTGTCGCTTTAGGCTTGATTTTACAGGAAACTTCTCGCACCCTAACCGACGTTGAGGCCGATACCGTGATAGCTGCGGTGGTCGCGCTGGTGAAGGGTGACCTGAAGGCTGCGATCCGGGGATAGTCCGAATGGCACTGACCAAGGCAGAAATTGCCGAAGCGCTGTTCAACCAGCTTGGGCTCAACAAGCGCGAAGCACGCGAACTCGTTGATCTGTTCTTCGAAGAAATTCGCGCGGCGCTCGCGACTGGCGAGCAGGTCAAGCTCTCCGGTTTCGGCAATTTTGATCTGCGCGACAAGAACCAGCGGCCGGGACGCAATCCCAAGACCGGGGAAGAGATCCCGATTTCCGCCCGGCGCGTCGTTACATTCCGGCCCGGCCAGAAGCTGAAGGCCAGGGTTGAGGCCTATGCTGGAAGCAAGTAACAACAAGGACCTTCCGGCGATCCCCGCGAAGCGCTACTTCACGATCGGTGAGGTCAGCGACCTCTGCGGCGTCAAGCCCCACGTGCTGCGCTACTGGGAACAGGAGTTCCCGCAGCTCAAGCCGGTCAAGCGGCGTGGCAACCGCCGCTACTACCAGCGCCAGGATGTAATCACGATCCGGCAGATCCGCAGCCTGCTCTACGACGAGGGCTTCACGATCGGTGGCGCGCGCAATCGCCTCGACGGCGACGTGGCGCGCGAAGACAGCAGCCTGAGCCAGCAGGTGATCCGCCAGATGCGCACCGAGCTCGAAGACCTGCTGCGCCAGTTGCGCCGCTGATCCCCCGCGCCGTTCAATCGGCTATCATCGTCTACAGTCGGAGCGTGGCGCAGTCTGGTAGCGCACTTGCATGGGGTGCAAGGGGTCCCGGGTTCAAATCCCGGCGCTCCGACCATTTAATCAGCGGATGAGTTCGATTTTCGCCTCGTGGCCGTGCGCGCGACTCAGCCGCGCATCGCACGTAATGAGGTGCGCCTCCAACGCTTCGGCGAGCACTACATACGCCGCGTCGTAAGCAGTTAACGAATCACGAAGTTGCCAGATGCGTTCAAGCAGTTCGCCGTGCGGGTAGCGTTCGATCGGCAGCGACTGAAAATCGGCAAGAGCCTGATCGCCGCGGCTCTCGTCAAGGTTCCCCGCCAGCGCGTAGCGGCGCAAGACCTGCGCGACCTCGACATCAAGGAGATGTGGGGCGTGAAGTGTTTCGCCAGGCGAGCTCAAACGTGCAGCCACCTTGCTGCCAGTCGGTGTGTTCAGGAGAATTTCCAGGATCGCAGAAGCATCGACGACGATCACCGAGTGTCGCGCTCCCTGCGCACGGCGTCCGCGGGTGAAATTCGTGGCGAGATGCGCGAACGATGCGCCAGTCGCTCGAAGATCTCTTCACTTGAGGGCCGCTCGATGATCTTGCGAGCCTCCCGAATCAGATAATTCGATAGTGAAAGGCCGGCCAACGCGGCGCGCGACTTCAGTTGCTGGTGCAAGGAATCGGGCACGTGGCGAAGCTGGATCATCTTTGACATGTGGCAATGCTAATTGCATGTGGGGCACATGTCAACAAACATGGGGTTCAGCGTCGGGGGCACCGCCTGGCCCGATCGCGATTTGAAACTCCTGTCGGGCGAAAACCTGCACTCCGGCGTCGATGACCCAGATCGATCAGCCGCCCCAATTGCTGTCGCCAACTGGCAACAGACGCATCAAGCACTCGAAATTGCCAAACGCGTATCGGCTTGAGACCGCTGCCAGCCGATAGAGTCCGCGTCACGGAGAAAGCGGATGGACCTTTCGGAAACGATCCTGGCCTCGATGATCGGCGCCGCGGCGACGATGCTGGCGGCGATGTTCCAGCTGTTTCTGGCGTTTCGCAACCGAGCCAAAGTGGAAACGCGACCCAAGCGCAGCACAATGCGACCGCTGGTGGCGGTATTCGCGATGTTGATCGCCTCGGCCGTCGGCGGCTTCGCGTATTCCGAGCTGCGCGCAGAACGCGTACGCGAGGACACCCGCGAACTAAGAGAGGAACTCACCAGTCAATTACAAGCGCTGGCCCTTTCGATGGCGAAACTCGAGCTCCTCGGCGACAAGCGCGTGGAGCAGTTGGGTCTCGGGACGCTTGCGACCGGCAGCGCGCCCGATCAGTCCATCGAGTCCACGGTTCGAGTTGCGGCCTGCCATCCCGACTCGCCTGCCGTTGGCAATGAACCCGTGAGCTGCGGAGAATCCGACGCAACGCAGATCGAGCTGTGCGCCGATGTTCCCGCCAGCGCGAATGTGACCGCGATCGAGCTCTACGCGCGTAGCGAGCAGAGCGCCGATGCATGGGACAAGAGTGGTGTCGCTGTCGATCAGGATTTTGGCGGCGGCCGTTTCGTCGCCAGCACGTTTACGTATCCCCCGAATAGTGTCGTTCGCGCCGTCTGCACGAAACTCGCTCACTGGAATGCCGAAAATGGTCATGTAGCGCGCATGATCGTGCGCTACACGTTCGCTCCTCCACTGGTTGCCTCGCAGGTAACCATCACCGCCCGCCCGTAATCGTGCCGGCACTGTCGCTCATGGGCGTACCCTCGGCGCTTCGACGAAATCTATCTTTCTTCCGGCGGCTTGACGTGGCGGAAGGTCCACAGTAAGGCCACATCGTAGAGGATTTTCAACCCGCCACAAATTACGAACGGCCAGGCCTCGAGGCCCGCCGCGAACAGCGCGCCCGCCATCACAGGACTCGCGGCCGCCGCCAGGCTTCTCGGCACGGATGTGATGCTCGCGGCCGCCGGCCGCTCCGGCGGCGTGACGACCGCCATCACGTAGGACGAGCGCGTGGGCACGTCCATCTGCGACAAGGCGGCCCGTACGAGTAGAAGGGCCAGCGCGAGTTCCAGACTTGGAGCGACGGCCGCGAGGATCAGGCACAGGCTCGATGGAATGTGCGTGTAGACCATCGTGTTGATGAGTCCGATGCGACGCGACAGCCAGGCCGCAGCCGGAAAGGAGAATGCGGCCAGCAGACCAGACCAGAAAAAGAAGATTCCTGCGGCCGTCAGCGACAGGCCGAACTTGTTGAAGAGCCACAGGGCAACCAGCGACTGGACCGCGAATCCGCCGGCGAAGGCATCGATACTGAACAGGGCGGCAAGACGGTAGACGATGCCGCGCGATGGCCCCAGCGCGGAGGCCGGTTTCCTTTCGCCCGGCGCTGTGTCGGCAGGGATCAACCGATACAGGACGCCGCCGGCCACGCCCAGCAGGGCATAAAGCAGGAACATGGCCTTGAGCGCTTCGAGGCGTGTCAGGCCGAGGTCGACCAGATATTCAGGGCTGGCCGCCGCCAGCGATCCAAGTGCCGCTGCGAGTGCGCCGATCAGGCCATAGACGGCGAACATGTGCGTGCGCCTGGAGTCTGCAACGGAATCTGCGAGCAGCGCGTGCTCCAGCGGCACGAAGATGCTGACGCTGCCGGACGATGGGTTGATGGTCCCGATGAATGCGACCAGTAACAGCACCGCGTAACTGCTGGATGCTGCAAACGCGAGACCGGTTGCGATCATCAGCCCGGAGGCCATGATCAGCAGCCGGCGGCGCCCGGCCGCTGCGCCGAACAGGCCGATGCCCAATGTCATCAATGCGGAACCGAACAGCGCCAGGGTCGCGACGACGCCGACCTGGAAGGCGCCGAGTCCAAGATCGGTCAGGTAGACGACCAGCAATACGGCGACGAATCCGTCGCCGAAGTCCCGAAACGCTCGTGCAGCATACAGACAGGTCGCTGGGCGAAGCATCGAGATCAACTCGCGGAAAGTTTACAGACACGCAAAGAATGGTTCATCGCCATTCTGCCGCATGTTACTTTCCGATAGACATGAATGTGCCGGGCTTCTATTTTCACGCCCTGCGTGGTAGGCCGAAACGCTACAGCGTCCATGTCAACGGACCTTGGTGCATCACCTTCGAGTTTGAAGAAGGGCATGCCTGGCGAGTGAATCTGGAGCAATATCACTGAGAGGCGCTTATGCGCGAAGACATCGTCATCGAACAACCGGGCCGTTGCCCGACCCACCCGGGCACACTGCTGCGTGAAGTGGTCCTGCCTGCGCTCGATTCGAGCGTGGCGGATGCCGCCCGCAAGCTCCGAGTGAGCCGCCAGACTCTGCACCGTGTCCTTTCCGGCAAGATGGCGGTGACTCCCGAGATGGCCGTGCGACTCGGGAAGTTCTGCGGCAACGGGCCGGGACTGTGGCTGCGGATGCAGGCCGCTTATGACCTGTGGCATGCCGAGCGGCGAATGAAGGGCGAGCTACGGCGGATTCCGCGCGCGGCATGAACCGGTAGCGGAGCGGCCCGGGGCAATGAACCAAAAAAAGGCCCGGCTTGCGCCGGGCCCTACGACTGCGCGATGCAGAATCCG
>JAENJD010000081.1 GCA_016844605.1 Steroidobacteraceae bacterium | reverse complement strand
GTCAGCATGATGATCGGGATGTCGCGGGTATTCGGGTCTTTCCTGAGCTGGCGCGTCAACTCGAGGCCACTCGTGTCCGGCAGCATCCAGTCGACGAGCAGCAGGTCGGGCCGCCGGTCGACGATGCTGGCACGGGCGGCCCGGCAATTCTCCGCCAGTGCGACCTGGAATCCGGCCCGGCGCAGGCCGAAGGCGATCAGGTCGCGGATGGGCTGCTCGTCCTCGACGACCAGGATCAAGGTTTCCTCCTTGTGCAGCCGGGCAGCCTGACGTTTCATTGTTGAATAATTATGACACCCGGGACTTCAGCGACGGTGCACGACTTCATTTCGCAGGTAGATAGGGAGCGCTTGTGCGGCCGGGAGGCCACGCCCAGCGGCGAACTCGACGGCTGCAAGGCGCGCAATGTCACTCGCGCGCGGCAATAGTTCCGGCGCGGTCCCGGCGAGTCTTGCGCCCAGGCTGGCGGCAAGCGCGGGATAGGCTGCAAATCCGTGGCCTGCCCCAAACCAGGTCGATCCGCCCGGCGGCACAACCTCGGCCGGATTCGCAACAGCTTCCTCGGTCAAAGCATGTGGTATGGCGGTGCGACAGTCGAAGGCCGCCCAGTAGACCTGCCCCATGCGCGCATCCATGCAGACCAGGATCCGGTCCTTGCCCGAAAAACGTGCTGCCGCCGATGCGACGGCGGCGAGATCGCTGACCGGCAGCACCGGCAACTGCGCGCCGGCCGCGAGCCCCTGCGTGATGCCCGCCGCGATGCGAAGCCCGGTAAAGCTGCCTGGACCACGCCCGAAGGCGATCGCATCGAGCGCAGGGAGGCCGATGCCCGCCTCCGTCAGCAGTTCGTCCACCATGGGCAGCAATCGCTCCGCATGTCCGCGGCCGAGAATTTCATAGCGCTCAATTGACCCGCCCTCGTGCAGAAGCGCCGCTGAACAGGCTTCGGTCGCCGAATCGAGCGCAAGCAAATTCATACCTGGCGCGCCTCCGGAACCTGGAGCCCGACTTCCGCGAGGCGGCGGCGCAGGAATGCGGCCGCTTCGGCGCCATCGGCCGCGATCCTTGCGGGCGGCAGGGACGCGAGGAACAGCGGACCATAACCGCGGCTCCTGAGGCGCGGATCGCAGATGACGACGACACCGAAGTCCTCGCGATCCCGGATCAGGCGGCCGAAGCCCTGCTTCAATGCCAGCACCGCCTGCGGCAACTGGAAATCGTGAAACGGATTGCCGCCCCGTCGCCTGATGCCTTCGAGCCTGGCCTTCAGCAGTGGATCCTCAGGCGCCGCGAATGGCAGCTTGTCGATGACCACGAGCGCGAGCGCATGACCGCGCACATCCACGCCCTCCCAGAAGCTCGCAGTTCCCAGCAGCACGGCATTGCCCAGTTCGCGAAATCGCGCGAGCAGTGCCTCGCGTGGCGCCTCTCCCTGGACCAGCAGCGGGAAGCCATTCCGGAATATCGGCAGGGCCTCGAGCCGGCGTGCGGCTTCGCGCAGCGCCCGGTGACTCGTGAACAGCAGGAAGCTGCGGCCACCGGCCGCTTCGATGAGCGGCAGCGCCACATCGAGCACGCGCCCGGTGTAACCGGGACTTGCCGGGTCCGGCATGCCGGTCGGCAGATGCAGGAGCACCTGGCGCTCAAAGTCGAAGGGGCTGTCGATCCGCACCGAAGCCGCGCCCGTGGCGCCCACGCGGCCTAGAAAATGCGAGAAATCGTCGCCAACGGCCAGCGTAGCTGAAGTGAAAATCCACGCACCACCCTGGGCACGCATCAGTTCACCAAGCCGCGTCGCAACTTCAAATGGCGTGAAGGCGAGCGTAAATCCGCGGCTTCCGGCCTCGACCCAGCGCATGCCACTGTCCGGATCCGCGTCCAGCAACTGCTGCACAGATGCTCCCAGTTTGAGCGCGCGTCGCCGGCACTGGCGCAGGCCCGGATCCTCGGATTCCGTGCCTTCAATATCCTCCGCGATGCGTGTGAACGCTTCTCGCGCTGATTCGAGCGCTCCGCAAAACTCTTCGGGCAGTGCCGCCCATTCGATGCGCTCACCGCGGCCGCTGATCGCTGCCTGTGCCTGCGCGATCGCAGTCTCGAGGGCGGAGATCCGATCGCGCGCAGCGGACTGTGCTAGACCGGCGCGCGTCAGCTCCGCCAGCGTGTCACGCGCGAACGCCGTACATTGGCGAGCGGCAAGCGCCAGGCCAAAGAACTGCGCCGCGATTTCCGGAACCTGATGTGCCTCGTCGAGCACGACGGCTTCCGTGCCCGGCAGCAATTCTCCGAACCCCTCGTCCTTCAACGCCAGATCGGCGAGCAGCAGGTGATGATTGACGACAACGATGTCGGCGGCCTGCGCCTCGCGCCTCGCCAGCACGACATGGCAGCGGGAGTACTCCGGGCACTCCGCGCCCAGACAGTTCTCGCGCGTCGATGTCACGGCGCTCCAGGCCGGATCCGAATCGCGCAGGCTCTTGACCTCAGCCAGGTCACCACTGGTCGTGCTACGGGACCATTTGCGGATTCGCGCAATCATCTTGCGCTCCGGCAATTCCATGCCCGGCAACGCCGGCATCGCATCCGACAGGTTCAGCCGATGGCGGCAAAGATAGTTCGCGCGTCCCTTCAGCAGCGCGACCCGCACCGGCCGGCCCAGGGCCTTCGACACGGTCGGGAGATCGCGGTGAAACAGCTGGTCCTGCAATGTCCGGGTTCCGGTCGAGATGATGACCTGCCGTCCGGACAGCAGTGCCGGCACGAGATAGGCGTAGGTCTTGCCGGTACCGGTGCCGGCCTCGATCGCCAGCATGCCGCGGCTCTCGAGCGTCTCACCGACCCAGTCGGCCATCAATTGTTGTTCGCGACGTGATTCGAAGCCCTCGATCACGTGCGCGAGCGGCCCGTCAGGCCCGAGCAACCTGGAATAGGATCCGGAACCGGTCATCCGGGCAGTCTCAGGGCATTACCGTTCGAGATCAACGCGTTTAGCGTGCCTTGTTGCATATAATTCGGGCTACCGCAGGCGAGGCAGGCATGGCGACAACCCCGGATCGATTCGTATTACCCGCTGAGTCTCCACCGGAACTGCGGCGCTGGGTCGAGCAGGTCGCCTCGCGTACGCGTCCTGAGCGCATGCATTGGTGCGACGGTTCGGAGGCCGAGTACCGCCTCTTGATCCGGCAGATGCTGGCGTCGAAGGAACTGCTGGAACTGAATCCCGCGACCCACCCGGGCTGCTATCTGCACCGCTCCCATCCGTCGGATGTCGCGCGCGTCGAGCACCTGACCTTCGTCTGCAGCGAATCGCAGGAGGACGCCGGCCCCAACAATCACTGGATGGCGCCCGCCGAAGCACGCCGGAAGATGGATGCGCTGTTCGATGGCTGCATGCGCGGCCGCACGATGTACGTGATCCCCTATTGCATGGGCCCGATCGACTCGCCCTACTCCCGCTGCGGGGTCGAGATCACCGACAGCGCCTATGTCGCCGCCAACATGAAGCTGATGACGCGGATCGGGAGTGCAGCACTCGCGCGCATCGCCGGCGACGGCAGCTTCGTCAAGGGCCTGCATTCGATCGGTGAGCTCGACCCCGAGCGCCGCTTCATCATGCATTTTCCGGAATCGCTCGAGATCCAGAGCTATGGATCCGGCTACGGCGGTAATGCGTTGCTCGGCAAGAAGTGTCATGCGCTGCGCATCGCGAGCTGGCAGGCGCGGTGCGAGGGCTGGCTGGCCGAGCACATGATGATTGTCGGTGTCGAGAATCCCGCCGGCGATATTCATTACATCGCCTGCGCATTTCCGTCGGCCTGCGGCAAGACCAATCTCGCGATGCTGATTCCGCCGGGTAGCATGCCCGGCTGGAAAATCTGGACGGTTGGGGACGACATCGCGTGGTTGCATCCCGGGCCTGACGGAAGGCTCTGGGCGATCAATCCCGAGGCCGGTTACTTCGGCGTCTTGCCTGGCACCAACGCGAAAACAAACCGGCATGCCTTCGAGATGATCCGCCGCGACACGATTTTCACGAATGTCGGTGTGACCGCCGACAATCAACCCTGGTGGGAAGGCCTCGACCAGGGTGTGCCCGTGACCGACTGGCAGGGACGGCCTTTCGACCCGGCCAGGGGTCCCGCGGCGCATCCCAATTCGCGGTTCACTGTGTCCGCCCGGCAGAATCCAAGCTACTCACCGATGGCCGATGCGCCGCAGGGTGTGCCGATTTCGGCGCTGGTGTTCGGCGGCAGGCGCCGCGCGCTGGCCCCGCTCGTATTCCAGGCACGAAACTGGCGGCACGGCGTGCTCGTCGGCGCCGCGATGGCTTCGGAGACGACGGCGGCCGCCACCGGCGATGTCGGCGTGGTACGGCGGGATCCGATGGCGATGAAGCCCTTCGCGGGCTACAACTTCGGGGACTACTGGCAGCACTGGCTCTCAATGGCGGATCGCGTGCCGCGTCTACCCGGCATATTCCATGTCAACTGGTTCCGCCGCGACGCCGCCGGACGCTTCCTGTGGCCCGGCTATGGCGAGAATCTACGGGTGCTC
The DNA here is from genome assembly GCA_016844605.1 of Steroidobacteraceae bacterium. Classification (GTDB taxonomy): domain Bacteria; phylum Pseudomonadota; class Gammaproteobacteria; order Steroidobacterales; family Steroidobacteraceae; genus SCUD01. The sequence goes on along the minus strand of JAENJD010000081.1, from coordinate 4,008 downwards.
GCCTGGATCATTGACCGCTGCCAGGGCCGCGGGGCAGCGGATGAAACGGCCATCGGTGCCGTCCCGCGCCGGGATGCACTCAATCTCGCGGGCCTGAACCTGCCGGACGCAACGGTCTCCGAACTGCTGTCGATGGACGCCACGCAATGGCGCAAGGAAGCAGAAGAGATCGGCGCCTATCTCGAGGGCTTTGGTTCACACCTGCCGGAAGGGCTGCGCAGCGAACTCGGCGATTTGCGCGCGCGCCTCAAATAAGCCGTGCTTCAGGCAGATTCGGACGGGCTCGGGACCGTATCGGTCCCCTCTTCGCAGCTGAATTCGACCGTGTGATAGGACTGCGGCTCCGGCACGCGCCCGAGCCCGATGACGCCCTTGCCTTTCAGCGGTATCGCGTCGCGGCGCACGAACGCGTCGTCGCCATTCTGGCCCTGCACGAAGGATCCATTCGTGCTCTCGTCGATCAGCATGAACCGGTTCTTGCCGGCCTCGATGCGTGCGTGCAGCCTCGACACCAGATTGCCCTTGATCACCAGATCATTTTCCTGGCCGCGGCCCAATGTCGCGGATGCGCGCTCGCGGTCGTCGAGTATCAATTCCTCGCCGAGATACGTCAGGCGGATCCGGAATGACCGATGCTGCTCGGTGATCGTCGCGATCAGCGGCAGCATGCTGGTCGTGTCGCCGTGCTGCCACAGCACCTCGAAGATGGTGACCTCGCCCTGCTGGCCGCGCGGCACCGCCACATCCACCTGGCGCGCGATCGCGCGCCATTCGTCCGACAGGCGCGCGAATATCGAATCCGTGATGATGATCTGGCCGGCCTTCGCCTGGCTGGTCATGCGATTGGCGGTGTGTACGGCCGCGCCGAAGACATCGCGCGTCTCGAGCACGACCGGCCCGAAGTGACAACCGATTCGTATCGCGATGTGCTGGCCGTCCACATCCAGTTCAGGATGCGCCTCAATCGCGACCTGCATCTGGACCGCGGCGTCCATCGCCTTGTCGCAGTCCTCGAATGTCGCGAGGATTTCGTCGCCCATCGTCTTGACGACCGAACCACCGCGCTGTTCGGTCGCGCCACGCATGATGTCCACGCAGATCGCGACCTTGTCGCGCGCAGTCAGGTCACCCAGCACCTCGAAGAGCCGGGTACTGCCGACCACGTCGGCAAAAAGTATGACGAGTTCCTTGTCCTTGCCCATGCGCGGTTCGAGGGTCACCTGAGGTTACTGCTTTGATTATAGGCGTTATGTCATGCCGTGGCATCCCGGGCAGCGGAAGCCATTTATGGGCCACCGCGACAGAAACAGGCGCGGCGGCCAAATCGCGGCGCTGACATGCTGCAGGCGTCACCGGCAGGGAGGCCAGGACATGGCACTCAGCGTCGAGACCGCGACCGCGCAAACGCTGCGGCACGTCGTCGCGCAGAGTCGCGGCCGCCGTCCGCTCTACGCCGATCTTGCACGGCGAAGCGCAGCCGCCAAGCAGCTCGCCGAGAGCTGCCATCGCCACCATTTGAAGTGCCTGGTCTGGTGCATCACCGACCGGCGCCTGCACGTCGTGCTGCGTGGTGCGCCGGCATCGATCACGCTCGCAACCCATGAACTGATCGGCTCACGCCTGCGCCAGGGTAACTGGCTGTCCACGATCGTCAACCGCGACGTCTACCTGCTCGAAGTCGTGCGCCACGTGCTGCTGGGCCCGGTGCGTGCCGGCTTGTGCCGCCAGGCTTCAGAGTGGCCATTCTCGAGCGCACGCGAATCGCTGGGCCTGCGGCCCGCGCCAGCCTGGATGGATCTCGCGGCGCTCTATGACCTGCTGGGTCCGCGCGACAGTAACGGCGTCGCTCGTCTGCGCCGGTTCATGGAAAACGGATAGCGGCTGACAGCGCCGCATCCATGAGCGCCGGTCCCGCGCCCGGGCGGCTTGCGCCTTCGCTGAGCGCCCGGCGCCAGGCACGAGCCCCGGCGCGACCCGCAAACAGGCCCATCATGTGCCGCGTGATGGCGCGCAGCGGCGTGCCCGCTTTCATTTCGCGTTCCGCGTAGATGCGCATGCTCTGCGTGATCGACGCTGGATCCGGTGTCTGGAAGTCATCCGCATGAACGGCACGATGCAGTGCCGGCAACAGGTACGGGTTGTGGTAGGCCTCGCGCCCCAGCATCACGCCGTCCACGTACCCGAGTTGCTCCGCCACCTGCGGCACGGTGCGCAACCCGCCATTGACGATCACCGTCAACGACGGAAAATCGCGCTTGACCCACCAGGCGCGTTCGTAGATGAGCGGCGGCACGTCGCGATTCTCCTTCGGGCTCAGGCCCTTCAGCACCGCCTTGCGCGCATGGACAATCACCGTGGCGCAGCCTGCCGCCGCGACTTCGGAGACGAACGCGTGCAGAAACCCATAGTCGTCATGCTCGTCGATGCCGATACGGCATTTGACTGTGACCGGCACGCGGACCGCATCGCGCATGGAGCGCACGCAGTCGCCGACCAGGCGCGGCTGCGCCATCAGGCAGGCACCGAATGTCGCGCTCTGCACACGATCGCTGGGGCAGCCGACATTCAGGTTGATCTCGTCGTAGCCAAATGACACGCCGATCGCGGCAGCGCGTGCGAGTTGCTCCGGATCGCTGCCGCCAAGCTGCAGCGCAACCGGGTGCTCGGCGGGGTCGCAGGCAAGGAGACGCTCGCGGTCGCCGCGCAATACCGCGTTTGCGACGATCATCTCGGTGTACAGCAGTACTCGGGGCGAGAACTGGCGCAGGAAATACCGGCAGTGCCGGTCGGTCCAGTCCATCATCGGTGCGACCGAAATCGGTGCCCGGGTCAATGCCGATTGACGCTGGTCATGTCGCAAGCCCTCGCTTTCTGCAAACATGGGAATCACAGGTACACAATGAAGAGACCGGACATGCTTGCAAGGATTGTCGTCGCCAACCAGGCGGAGGCGCGATTCTACGACGCCGCGGGTCCCAGGTCGCGGTTGCGGGATGCGGGTCGGCTCGCGAATCCCGAAGCCAGACTTCATGACCGCGACTTGAAGTCCGACCGCCCGGGCCGGGTCTTCACGAGTGCGGCGTCCGGTTCCGGCAGGCGCGGAGCGGTCGCGCACCACGCAACCGGCGGCGAACGGCAGCCACGCAAGCAGGTGGCGATAGTGTTTGCGCGCAAGATTGCGACCGAACTCATTGCAGCGAAGCGAAACGGGCAATTCGACCGCCTGGTCCTGATTGTGGCGCCGTCCTTTCTCGGCGTCCTGCGCAAGGCGCTCCCGAAATCACTGCAATCCGACGTTGCCGCGGCGGTCGCAAAGGATCTGCAGGATCCGTGCGCGGACGAAGTGCGGGCACATATTCCTCAGCAGGCCTTTCAGACGCTGCGCTGACGGATAGACGTCAGTTGATGGTCTTGGACGCCGGCCCGGCGAATGCGCTTTCCGCACCATTCCTGTCGTAGGCGCTGATCACGAAGTAATAGGTTGCCGGCGGCAGGTTAGAAACGACCGCGCTCGTCAGGCCTTCATTTGTAATGTCGATCAAGTTTGGATAACTGCCGATCGCGGTCCCGTAGCGGATCCTGAAGCCGTCGAGATTGGTCAGCGATGAACCATCGGTGCGCGTGGTCGGCGACTGCCATTGCAATGTCGCGCTACCCACCGAAGACTGCTGCACTGCGATCGAGAAGATCGGCAGACGGGCCGTCGCAATGCCGTCGGTGACGCGGATTCGAATGTTCGCGTAGTTGCCGACCGTTCCGAGGCCCGGCGTACCGGTCAGCGCGCCCGTTGACCTATTGAACCTGGCCCACACCGGCCGGTTCGAGATACGGAAGGCCAGCGTGTCGCCGTCAGCGTCGTGGGCTTTTGGCATGAATGAATAGGCCAGACCCTCGCGCGCCGTCGCCGGTGGCGTGCCGCTGATTGTGGGAGCCTGGTTGGCCGCTTCTGCGACCGAAGCAACTGTCACGGTCGCCGCCAGGAACGCGACGGCAACAACACTGCGCGCA
>JAENJD010000080.1 GCA_016844605.1 Steroidobacteraceae bacterium | reverse complement strand
CTGCGCACATAAAGATAGTCCGCCCACTGCTTGTCGGATAGTTCCGCGGGCCGCGGCGGCCGCACGAGATGCGCCTGTCCTCCATAAGCGAATTCGAGCTCAGGTCGCTTGCCGCAGTAAGGACAGTCGATCAACAGCATCGGGGGCTCAGTGGGCGACGGCGGCGGCCGCCGCCTCGTCGATCAGCGTGCCGTCGCGGAACCGCTCAAGCGTGAATGGCGCGTTGATCGGGTGCGGCTCGTCATGCGCGATGGTCCAGGCAAAGACGTGCGCAGAACCCGGTGTCGCCTTGAATCCGCCGGTGCCCCAGCCGCAATTCACATACAAGCCCGGCACCGGCGTCTTGCCGATGATCGGCGACCGATCGGGCGTCACGTCGACCATGCCGCCCCAGTTGCGCAGCATGCGCAGGCGCCGGAAGCTGGGAAACAATTCGCAGATCGCCTCCAGCGTGTGAATGTTGACATGCAGTGCACCGCGTTGCGTATACGAGGTATAGGCGTCGGTACCCGCCCCGATCACCAGCTCGCCCTTGTCCGACTGGCTGATATACGCGTGAACGCTGTTTGACATCACGACACACGGGAAGACGGCCTTGACCGGCTCCGACACCAGCGCCTGTAGCGGAAAACTTTCCAGTGGCAGCTGCACATCCGCGAGGCGCATCACGACGCTGGAATTGCCCGCGGCCGCCACGCCGATCCTCTTGCTTCGGATCAGGCCGCGCGAGGTCTCCAGCGCCTCGACCGCGCCACTCCCATCACGGCGAATACCGGTGACTTCGCAATTCTCGATGATGTCGACACCCAGCGCGTCGGCGGCCCGGGCATAGCCCCAGGCGACGGCGTCGTGCCGTGCCGTACCACCGCGCCGCTGCAGGGCGGCGCCCAGCACCGGATAGCGGATGTTCGCTTCGATATTGAGCGGCGGACAGAATGCCTTGGCTTCCGCAGTCGTGAGCCATTCGTTGTCGACGCCGTTGCAACGATTGGCATGCACGTGGCGCTTCAGCACCTGCACGTCGTGCACCGTGTGGGCGAGCATCATCACGCCACGCGGCGAGAACATCACGTTGTAGTTCAGCTGTTGCGACAGGTGTTCCCACATCTTCACGGCGTGGTCATAGAGCCTGGCGCTTTCGTCGAAGAGATAGTTCGACCGGATGATCGTCGTGTTGCGGCCGGTATTGCCACCACCGATCCAGCCTTTTTCGACGACTGCGATATTGGTGAGCCCGTGCTCAGCGGCAAGGTAATACGCGGTTCCAAGTCCGTGCCCGCCGCCGCCGATGATGACGGCATCGTAGGCGGGCTTGGGCTCCGCCCGCCGCCATTGCTCGCGCCACCCACGGTGCCGTGAAATGCTGCGCCAAAGCAACGACACGCCAGACCAGGATTGCCGCTTCACGTCGGACGGGACCCCTAAGCCTTCAGATCCCGGTTCTCGGGATCGTATGGCGAGTCGATCAGCACCGTCGCCGCTTTTCTTTCGCCGAGAATTTCAATCTGCAGGCGGGTGCCGACGGATGCATAAGGCGACCTCACGTAGCCGATCGCGAGGCTCTTCTTCAGCACGTGCCCGTAATAGCCGGAGGTCGCGCGGCCGATCATCGCGCCTTGCTCATCAAACAGGGGTTCGTTGCCAAGCGGATCGGCATCGGCGACGCCGTGCACTTCCAGCGTCACGAACCGGTTCGGCACGCCGGCGTCAAGCTGTCCCTGCAATGCTTCCCTGCCGATGAATTCACCCTTGCCGATGCGCACGAAACGATCCAGGCCAGCCTCGAATGGCGTGTAATCGGGGGTCATGTCGCTGCCCCACATGCGATAGGATTTTTCCAGGCGCAGCGACTCCATCGCACGCATGCCGACCATGCCGATCTGGAATTCTTCGCCGGCTGCGAACAGCGCGTCGAACAGGTGATGCGCATACTCGATCGGGAAATGCAGCTCCCAGCCGAGCGCGCCGACAAAGTTCACGCGCAGCAGGTACACGTCCGTCGCAAGCGCAACCTCGCCCGTCTGTGCAGTGAGCCAGGGGAATGCCGTGTTATCGAGCGGCAGCTCGGTCAATTTTGCCAGCACCTCGCGTGAGCGCGGTCCGGCAAGCACGAAGCAGCCGCGGCTCGTCGTGACATTGCGAAGCTCAACCGAACCGTCGGTCGGCAGCATCTTCTGCAGGTAATCGCTGTCATAGCGCTCGGCGGCGCCGGCACTGACCACATAGTAGTGCTGCTCGGCAAGCTTCGTGATCGTGAACTCGGAGCGGATGCCGCCGCGGCGGGTCAGCGCGTGGCACAGGGCCATGCGCCCGACTTTGGCCGGGACCTTGTTGGCGACCAGCTTGTCGAGCCAGGCCTCGGCGCCTTGACCCGACACTTCGTGCTTGGTGAAAGGCGTCAGGTCGATGACACCGACGCCATCGCGCAGCCTGCGACATTCGTTTCCGACATGCTCGAAATAATTCGAGCGGCGAAAGCTCCACTGATCCTTCGCGTCGACGCCGGGCGGCGCGAACCAGTTGGCGCGTTCCCAGCCGTAGCGCTGGCCAAAGACGGCGCCCATGTGCTTAAGCTTGTCGTAGACGGGGCTCGTTTTGGCAGGTCTTGCGGCTGGCCGTTCCTCGTCCGGGAAATGAATGACGAAAACGTTTCGATACGTCTCCTCGTTCTTCTGCACGACGTAGCGCTTGCTGGTGTACGGCCCGAAACGCCGCGGATCGACCGCCAGCATGTCAATGCCCGGCTCGCCTTCGACGATCCACTCGGCCAGCTGCCATCCCGAGCCGCCGGCCGCGGTGATGCCGAAACTATGGCCCTCGTTGATCCAGAGATTGCGCACGCCCCAGGCGGGCCCGACCATCGGGCTGCCGTCGGGTGTATAGGAAATCGGCCCGTTGACGATGTCCTTGATACCGCAATTCGCGAGCGCCGGCACGCGTCTTTGCGCGGCTTCGACATGCGGGAGCAGCCGCTCGATATCGCCTTCGAACAGGCTCTTGCCAAACCACTCGGGTACGCCGTCGGCGAAGCGCGCCGGCGCGCCGGCCTCATAGGGTCCGAGGATCCAGCCCAGGCGCTCCTCGCGGAGGTAGTACGACTTGTCCGATTCACGCAGCACCGCGAGCTCGCGCCCGCCGGCCTTGCGGTAAGCCTTGAGTTCCGGCGATTCGTCGTAAACGATGTATTGGTGCTCAACCGGGATGGCCGGCACGTTGAGCCCGAACATGCGCCCCACCTGGCGGGCGTAATTCCCGGTGGCACAGACGACGTGCTCGGCCACGATGTCGCCCTTGCTGGTTTGCAGCTGCCATTCGCCGGAACGGGAACGGGACACCGCAGTCACTTCGGTCTGTTCGTAGATCTCCGCTCCGCGTGACCGCGCCCCTTTGCGGAGCGCCATCGTGAGGTCAGCGGGTGCGATGTGGCCGTCATCCGGGTGATAAAGAGCGCCGACAATCGCAGGCGTGTCGGCGCCATCACCGAGTTCAACCAGGGGCCAGAGTTCCTTGACCTGCTGCGGTCCGATCACCTGGAACGGCACGCCGATGGTATTCGCGGTGCCGCAGTACTTCTGGTATTCGTCCATGCGCTCCCGGCAGGTCGCGAGGCGCAGATTGCCGGTCACGTGAAAACTCACGTCCTGGCCGGTCTCGGCCGGCAGGCGCTTGTACAGGTCAACCGAGTATTTGTGAAGCTGGCCGACGGTGTAGCTCATATTGAAGAGTGGCAAAAGGCCTGCGGCATGCCAGGTCGAACCGGCGGTCAGTTCCGCGCGTTCGACCAGCACCACGTCCGACCAGCCTTTCTGCGCCAGGTGATAGAGGGTGCTGACGCCGACAACACCGCCGCCGATCACGACCACCCGCGCATGAGTTTTCATCGCAGCCAGCTCCCGCATTTCGCCCCGGGCAGTGTAGCCGCTGGCGCGCCGCCGGCAGCCCCAAAAGCGACAATCTTATGTCGGAATCAGACATCCGCGGCGGCGCAGGTGGCATACTGAAACCACCATGCGGAACCTTGGTGACAGCGTGGATCCAGCCGCTGCCCTGCCCAGGAGCAGGTTCGCTTTCCTGACTCTGCCGAATTACTCGCTGATCGCGGTATCGAACGCGGTCGAGCCATTGCGCATGGCGAATCGGGTCGTGGGTCAGACAGTTTACGAATGGTCGATCGTCAGTCTGGACGGCCGCCCGGTGCTCGCGAGCAATGGTCTCGATCTCGCGCCAACCATTGCCCTCGACAAGCTGGGGAAAGTGGAAATTCTGTTCGTGTGCGGCGGCATCGACGTCCGCGAGGCGGTTTCGGCACCCCTGCTCACTGCGCTCCGCCGCCTGGCGGACCGCAGGGTCGCGCTTGGAGGGCTGTGCACCGGTGGCTACGCGCTCGCGCGCGCCGGATTGCTCGACAATTATCGCGCGACCATCCACTGGGAAAACCTGTCCGCGTTGCGCGAGGAGTTTCCACGGGTACAGATCAACGATCAGGTGTTCAGCATCGACCGTGAGCGCTACACCTGTTCAGGTGGCACGGCACCGCTGGACCTGATGCTCAACCTGATTCAACTGAAGCTTGGTTTACGCATTTCACAACTGGTGTCCGAGCAGTTCGTGCTCGAGCGCGTGCGCAGCGACCAGGACCGGCAGTACATTCCATTGCGCGCGCAGATTGGCGCGTCGCAACGCAGCATGATCAAAGTGGCACAGCTGATGGAGGAGCACATCGAGAAACCGTTGTCACTGGATCGGATCGCGCACACCACCGGGCTGTCGAGAAGGCAGATCGAGCGGCTATTCAAGCGGCACCTGGATTGCGTGCCGAAGCGGTATTACCTTGAGATGCGACTGCGTCGAGCTCGTGAGCTACTGCTGCAAACCGCGATGCCGATCATGGACGTCACGACATCCTGCGGCTTCAAATCGCCACCGCATTTCTCCAGGTGCTATCGCAACCAGTTCGGCCATCCGCCGAGCGCGGAACGCCTGATTCAGAAATCCGGGGTGGCGCCGTGGCCAAGTGCGCTGCGCTAGGCGTCGGGCCGCCTCCAGCGGGAAGCGAACCGGCATCCCACTTATCCTGGCCTATGTCGCCCGTGGACATGTCCTTGTCGCGAAGCGGCCAGTCCCTGCGCGGCCCGGCGCTTAACATCCTGTTACCAGGTACGAACGGAGATGGCGTAAATGCCTGAACCAATTGAGGGTGAGTTTGATCTGCGCACACTTGATGACGCGGAGCTCGCCGAACAAGTGCATGACGATCTGTACAACGGCCTGAAGGCCGAGGTCGAGGACGCGACTCGCATTTTCCTCGAGCGCGGCTGGTCGCCGGAGCGCGTGCTCAATGATGGCCTGGTGGAAGGCATGCGCATTGTCGGCATCGACTTTCGCGACGGCATCCTGTTCGTACCCGAGGTCCTGCTCGCCGCCAATGCCATGAAGGGCGGGATGGCAATCCTGCGCCCGCTGCTCGCCGAAACCGGCGTCGAGCCGATCGGCAAGGTCGTGATCGGCACCGTCAAGGGCGACATTCATGACATCGGCAAGAATCTTGTGGCGATGATGCTCGAAGGAGCCGGGTTCGAGGTCATCGACCTCGGCATCAACAACGCGGTCGAAAAATACCTCGCCGCGCTCGAAAAGCATCAGCCCGACTTCCTCGGCATGTCGGCACTGCTGACGACGACGATGCCCTACATGAAAGTGGTCATCGACACGCTGAAGGAAAAGAACCTGCGCGACAAGTACATCGTTCTGGTCGGCGGAGCGCCGCTCAACGAAGAATTCGGCAGGGCCGTTGGCGCCGACGCCTATTGCCGCGATGCGGCGATTGCGGTTGAGACGGCGAAGAAACTCATCGCCGCACGCCGCGCTGCTGCGCGGGCGAATTGAGCGGGTTGCTGCGCTTGTGGACACTCCAGCCAGAAAACTCGTCATTGCCTGTGGTGCGCTGGCGCGCGAAATCGCGGCGCTTCGCCGCGCCAACGGCTGGACTACGCTCGACGTGACCTGCTTGCCGCCGGAGCTGCACAATCGGCCGGAGCGCATTGCGGGCGCGGTGCGGGAACAGATCCGTGCGCATCGTGATGACTACGCCGACATCTTCGTGGCCTACGGCGACTGCGGCACGGGCGGCGCTCTCGATGCCGTGCTGCGCGAAGAAGGCGTCGAGCGGATTGCGGGCGCGCATTGCTACGAGTTCTTCGCCACGCCAGCCGTTTTCGCGGCACTTTCGGATGCGGAGCCGGGAACCTTCTATCTGACCGATTTTCTGCTGCGTCACTTCGAGCGCCTGGTCATTCGCGGGCTCGGCATCGATAGGCATCCGGATTTGCTGCCGGTTTATTTCGGCAATTACCGCCGGCTGGTCTATCTGGCCCAGGCGCCGAAGCTGGAGTCGACAGCTGAGGCACAGGCGATTGCGGCGCGGCTCGGACTCGAATACCAGTTTCAATCCACCGGTTACGGCGGCTTGGCGCAGAGCCTGACCGCATTTGCCGATCGCCCGCAGACCGTGCAATGGCGAGCCTGACGCTGATCTACTGGCGTGACATTCCCGCGCAGGTAGTCGTCAAGCGCGGCCGCGAAACCGCGAAGGTGAGACTCTCCGCCCGGTTTCAGGAAGCCGTGGATCGCGCCGCCATGCGCGCCGGGAAAGGCAGCTCTGATGCATACCTGGCCGAATGGCGGCGCAGCGCGCCCAGCCCTTGCAGTGACGACATTCAGAATGAGGCCGCCGCCGAGGCGAGCCGCATCGAGGCAAAATACAGTGACGATGACCTCGAGCGCCTGATTCGTGCCAAGGGCGTTGCCGAGGCGCAAGCACCTCCCGTGCCGCAACCCGCTGGCTGAGCTGGCAGCCAAGTATCGCGGTCTTGAGACCGTGCCTGTGAATCTCCACCCGCTTTTGAAGGCAGTTTCATGACCGACACCGTCGTCAGTTCCGCAACCCGCGAAGTCATCATCGGATTCGAGCGGCCATTCGTCATCATCGGCGAGCGCATCAATCCCACCGGGCGGAAACTTCTCGCGGCAGAGATGGCGGCCGGCGATTTCAGCCGCGTCGAGGCGGACACGCTCGCGCAGGTCGCGGCGGGTGCGCACATGCTCGACGTCAATGCCGGCATTCCACTCGCCGACGAGCCGGCTATCCTGGCAAGGGCCATTCAGCTGGTGCAGTCGATCACTGACCTGCCGTTGTCCATCGATTCCTCCATTGTTGCCGCGCTGGAGGCCGGGCTCGCGGTCTACAAGGGCAAGGCGCTGGTTAATTCGGTCACCGGCGAAGAAGAGCGCCTCGAACAGGTGCTGCCGCTGATCAGGAAATATGGCGCCGCGGTGGTCGCGATCTCGAATGACGAAACGGGCATTTCGGAAGACCCGGACATTCGTTTCGGCGTCGCAAAGCGGATTGTCGAGCGTGCAGCGGATCACGGCATCCCGGCCAGCGATATCGTCGTCGACCCGCTGGTGATGCCGATCGGTGCGATCAACCGCGGTGGCGTCCAGGTGATGCGGCTGGTGCGGCGTCTGCGCGAGGAGCTGAAGGTGAATACGACCTGCGGCGCCTCGAACATCAGCTTTGGCTTGCCGAATCGCGATGGCATCAATAGCGCCTTTCTTACGATGGCGATCGCGTCCGGCCTGACCTCGGCGATAACGAATCCGCTGCACGTGGAAACGGTGCGCGCCTGCATGGGAGCGGACGTCATGATGGGGCACGACCCGGATTGCGCGCGCTGGATCAGGCGGTTTCGTGAGCAACCGCCGCCAGGGCCCCAGGGAGAGGCAGGCCGCGGCCGCCGTGAGGGCGGTCGTAGGCCTCGCGTATAGCAGGCCTCGCGCGTAGCCGGCCTTGCACGTGAACGGTAGCCCATGAACGAAAACGGCCCACTCGTCGTCTTTACGCCCTCCGGCAAGCGCGGACGCTTTCCGGTCGGCACGCCACTGCTGCAGGCGGCGCGTGCACTGGGCGTCGACATCGATTCCGTGTGCGGCGGGCGCGGAATTTGCGGACGCTGTCAGGTCCTGATAGCCGAGGGCGAGTTCGCCAAGCACGGCGTACGCTCCGGCGCACAGAGCGTCTCGCCGGTTGGCGAGGTTGAGTTGCGCTACGCCAGCCGGCAGGAGCTCCCTGCCGGCCATCGGCTCTCCTGCTCAACGCTGGTACAGAGCGATGTGGTCGTCGACGTGCCATCCAGCAGCCAGGTCCATCGGCAAGTCGTGCGCAAGGACGCCGATGCCCGCGAGATCGAGCTGAATCCCGTGGTTCGCCTGCACTATGTCGAGGTCCAGGAGCCGGACATGCAGGATCCGTCCGGCGACCTGCGCCGGCTGCAGAATGCGCTCGAATTCGAATGGCGCCTGACCAACCTCTCCTGCGACGTCACCGTCCTGCGCGACCTGCAGCAGGCGCTGCGCAAGGGCCAGTGGAAGGTGACCGTGGCGGTGCACGGCGAGTCTCAGATCATCGCCGTGTGGCCGGGCTTCCATGAAAAAGCCTATGGCATCGCCGTCGATGTCGGCTCCACGACCGTCGCCGCGCACCTGTGCAACCTGGAGAGCGGTGAACTCGTTGCCGCCGCAGGCGTGATGAATCCGCAGATCCGCTTCGGCGAAGA
>JAENJD010000021.1:426-24898 GCA_016844605.1 Steroidobacteraceae bacterium | reverse complement strand
CGGCTGTGGGCAAGGTCGACCAGCAACTTCACGCGACTCTGCTTGTCCTGGTCCGCCGAGAGGCCCTGCATCAGCGCGCCGTGGATCTTGACGAAATCCGGCGACAGATGACCCAGCAGCTGCTCGGTGTCGCGGCCGAGGCCAAAGCCCTCGATCGCAAACCGGAACTTCATGCCGCGCAACGCATTCTGCAATGCCACGGCCTCCTTGATCTGCTGGCTCGCCACTTCTTCCCGGATCTGGAAAACGATGCGCGGCGGCTCGATGCGCGTGGTCTTCAGCTGGTTCGCAAGCCAGGCGGGCAGCGAAGTGTCGGAAAGCGTGTCCTGCGACAGGCGCACGAACAACGCGCCCGGCTTGCGCGATGCGCAGAACGACATCGCGGCGCCGATGACCCAGCGATCGATGTTCTTCATCAGGTCATTGCGCTCGGCCGCTGGCATGAACAGCGACGGCAGCACTTCCTGATTCTGCTCGTCGAGCATGCGGACGAGCACGTCGAACATGCCCAGGTCCTCGCCAACCAGGCTCGCGATCGGTTGCTGCACAAGGCGGAAACGGTTTTCCATCAGCGCCGACTTGATCTGCTTGACCCACAGCCGGTCCGCATCCTGCAGGCGCAGCATTGCGCCGGTGTGCTCGAGGAGCTGCACGCGATTGCCGCCCAGCTCGCGTCCCTGGCGGCTCGCGTTGTAGGCGTCGCTTGCCGGGCCTTCCGGCTCACGCACTTCGCCGGGTACGGGCCCGAGGCCGATCGTGCAGGTCGTCGAGAGCGATTTCGAGCCGACCTGGAACACTTCGCTCGACACCTTTTGCACGACATGCTCGGCCCATGCGTCCACGTCGCGGCTGGTGCCGCGTTCCAGCAACATCATGAATCCATTGCCGCCGAAGCGGCCGGCCAGGTCGCCGTCCTGCACCTGTTCGTGCAAGAGCCTCGCAAAATCCGTCAGGAAGTCCTCGCCGATCATGACGCCGACGTCTTCGAGCACGCCTTCGTACTTGTCGGGCTCAATGTAGGCCAGGAAGCGGACACCAGCCTTGGCCGGTTCCGCAAGCCGTTCGCGCAGCCGCTCGATGAAGTAGCGGCGGTAAAGGAAGCCGGTCGCGGGGTCGCACTGCATCGCCTCTGCCAGGCGGCGCTCGATCTCACCTTCGTCCGCGATCCGCGCAGGCACGATGACCTGGACGCAGGGCTCGCCGTCGAATTCGGCGCGCCGGAGCTGGAACTCGAGCGACGGCGTATGGCCGCTGACCAGGAGCGCCGACGCATGCAACGTGTGGCCCGACCACTTGCCCTGCAGGCAGGCGACCAGCGCACCCTTGATCGCGACGTGATCGTCCGCATCGAAGGCGTCCATCAGCGGCGTTCCGGTGACTTCGTCCCCGCTGTCATAGCCGAACAGTTCGACCCAGGCAGGGTTTGCATCGACGATGATGCCCTCCTGGACCTGGGCAATCGCGTCGGTGGAGCCCTCGACAATGTGCTGCAGCTGCTGCTTGTATTCGCGCGCCGACGCCAGCGTGACCGACAGCGCCCGGTCGAGGCGGTAAGTGCGCAGTTCGCGCCCGACCACGAGTTGCAGGCGCTTGACGTTGCCAAGCGTGACCGCGTCCTGGGCGCCGAGCGCGAGCGCCTCGGCGATCGCGTTTTCGTCGACCTTGTCGCGCACGATCAATACCGGCACTTCCGGCGCGAAGCGCGCACGAAAATCCATCGCGCTCGTCAGGTCGACGATGCCCTCATCGGCGAACAGCACGAGCATCTCGGCGGATGCCTGGGTCAGCATGTCGCCCAGTTCGCGCGCATCCGGCAGCCAGGTCACGTGGACCGGGTGGCCGGCGTTACGCAGCGCCTTGTTGATCGCCTCGACGTTGTCCTGACTTCGCGTCAGGGCGATCATCGGCACGGCGGCGGGTTGCTTCAAATATGGCTCCGGCTGCGGCCTGCAGGCGTGAAGGGCAGGATACTAACACCCCGAATTCCGTCCATTTCGCGACCGGCGTCTTGGAATGCCAACCGGAAAAATCGCGCGGCGCCGGTGTACCGGGAAGTTCAAGGCATGGTTCACGCCCGGATTGCGGTTCCGGGCAGGGTGGTCGCTCGGGCGGGTTCTGGCTATCATACGCGCCCTTTGGTCCTGCACCGGCCCGCTATCGGGGCCCCGGCGGCCTTCGATGTCCAGCTACAACACCAATGAATTCCGGTCGGGTCTCAAGATCATGATGGACAACGACCCGTGCTCGATCGTGGATAACGAGTTTGTGAAACCGGGCAAGGGCCAGGCTTTCAATCGTGCGCGGATCCGCAATCTCAGGACCGGGCGGGTCATCGAGCGCACCTTCAGGTCGGGCGATTCCGTGGAGGCCGCCGACGTCGTCGATGTGGATATGCAGTACCTGTACTTCGACGGCACCTTCTGGCACTTCATGCAGCCGGAGAGCTTCGAGCAATTCACGGCGGGGGAGACCGCGGTGGGCGATGCGGCCCAATGGCTCAAGGAAGGTGTCGTCAGCATCGTCACCCTGTGGAATGGCCAGCCGCTGACCGTGACGCCGCCGCCCCACGTCGAACTCAAGATCGTCGAGACGGATCCGGGCATGCGGGGCGACACCGTCACCGGTGGCACGAAGACTGCCAAGCTTGAGACCGGCGCGGTGGTGAAGGTCCCGCTGTTCCTCAATCAGGGCGAATCGATCCGCGTCGATACGCGCAGTGGCCAGTACATCGCGCGTGTGAAGTGAAGTTGCGGCGACTGCCGCGACCGCCCTAGTCCGCACCGAATCCGTCGATACCGGCGAGCCGCCAATCACAGGATGCAGCGAGCCGCCCCGCGAGCGCTTCGAGTCCCTGGGCGTCGCCCGGGCCGAAGCGGCCGTAACTCGGGCTGTCGAGATCGAGCACGCCGATCAGGCGGCTCCCGGCGATCAGCGGCACGACGATTTCGGAATTCGACGCTGCATCGCAGACGATATGCCCCGGGAACTGGTGAACATCGGGGACGATCATGGTGCCGCGTCCTTGTGCGGCTGTGCCGCAGACTCCCTGGCCAAGCGAAATCCGCGCGCAGGCGATCCGCCCCTGGAATGGCCCGACGATCAATTCGCCGCCGCGCAGGAAGTAAAAGCCGGCCCAGTTGAGGTCGGGCAGGAATTCCTGGACCAGCGCCGCCACATTCGCACTGTTCGCCCACGGGTCGCGCTCACCCGTGAAGAGCCCCTCGGCCTGTTGCAACAGTTCCGCATACGGTTCGGCGAGCTTCTGTTTCATGCGGTTTCCTCAGGCACGGTCCGCCGGAAATGCCATTGCCTCGGAAATCGACGAGAGCCCGAGCGCGGCCATGACCAACCGGTCGAATCCCAGCGCAACGCCGGCGCAATCCGGCAATCCCGCGGAGAGCGCAGCGAGAAATCTCTCGTCCAGCGGCACCAGGCGCTGGCCGCGCTGCTGCCGTTTTTCCAGATCCTGCGTGAATCGGCACCGCTGTTCCAGCGTATCGCGCAGTTCGTGAAACCCGTTGGCGAGCTCGATGCCATCCAGGTAGAGCTCGAATCGTTCCGCGACCGGCCAGCCGTCGCCGTCATCGCGTACGCGCGCAAGTGCGGCCTGGCTTGCCGGATAATCGCGCACGAATACCGGCGCCTCACGCCCGAGCCCGGGCCCGACGACGGTCGCCATCAGCAGGTCGAGCCAGCTATCGCGGTTCTGTTCCATCGTTGAAATCGGGGCGATTCCCCGATCCCGCAGCACCGCCTCGATCGCGCGCGGGCTCGCAGTTGCGCAATCAAGGCCACTCGCCTCAACGATCGCTTCGCGATAGGTGACATGGCGGGCCGGCGGCAGGACCCGCAGTTCGCCGATCGTGGCGCGCAGCAAGCGGTCGACGTCACGCTGCAGTTCCGCCACGCCAAAGCCGACGCGGTACCACTCGATCATCGTGAATTCCGGGTTGTGCTGCCGGCCGGATTCGCCGTCCCGGAACACGGGGCAGATCTGGTAGCAATCGCCGATTCCGGCCGCGAGGAGACGCTTCATCGGATACTCGGGAGAGGTCTGCAGGTACCGGGGCGGACCCTGCAAAGGCTGGGCTGCGATCGATTCGATCTGCGGCTCGCTGGCGGCGGCTGTGGACAGCAGGGGCGTCTGCACTTCGAGGACGCGCTCGGACCCGAACCAGGCGCGTGCGCGCGCAAGCATGCCGGCGCGCTTTCGCATGACCTCGATAGTTGCCGTGGGTCGCCAGTCAGCAGGATTCATCGGAGTGCCGCAATGCGCTCACCCGTGCGCACGGGCCGTCCGGGCGCGAGGCCCGCAACGAGCGACGGGCCCGCAGCCGCGAACATCAGGATCACCGTGGATCCCATGTTGAACCACCCGAGCTCGGCGCCCTTGTCGAGCGCGATGACCGGCCGTACCGGAAGCTCGAGCATGGCGCGCGGGTGCCGGCCCCGGATAACGCCCACCCAGCTGAGGCTCATGCTGCCGACAAATAACGCGCCGACCAGCACGATGGCCATCGGGCCTGCCGCCGTATCAAAGACGCAGGCGATCCTTTCATTGCGCGTGAAGAGCCCCGGCACGCCATCGGCCGTCGCCGCATTGACACTGAACAGGTCACCCGGCACATGCCGCGCCAGGCGCAGCGTGCCGGCGAATGGCATGTGGATGCGGTGGTAGTTGTGCGGGGCGAGGTAGAGCGTCGCAAATGCGCCGCCGGCAAACTGCGCGGCGAGCATCGGGTCGCCGCCCAGCAATGCACTCGTGGAATAGCTGATTCCCTTGGCCTGCAGCAACGCATCGCCCGCGAGTTGCTCCGCCTGGCTGACGTAGCCGTCGACCGGGCAGACGACCGACCCCGGTTCCTGGTCGATCGGGCGCACGCCCCGGCGCAGCTTGCGCGTGAAGAAATCATTGAAGGATTCGTAGGCCGCCGGATCGGCACGCTCGGCTTCCGAAAGATCGACAGGATAGTGCCGGAGGAATGCGCGAATCAGCGCGCGTCTCAGCCAGCCGATGCGCGCGCCTGCCAGCGAGCCGACCAGCCGCGACAGGAAATGCTGCGGCAAAAGGTATTGCAGCCCGATGAAGGCGCGGTCACGAAAACTGCGGCTGCTCACTGTGACATTCCGGTCAATGCGTCGAGGCGACGATGCTGCGGTAGTCGCGCGCGATGACGTCGGCCAGATGCGGACTGCTGAATACAGCCGTGAATGCGGCGGACGGGTCGATCAGGAAGATCGCCGCGCTGTGGTCCACCGTGTAATTGCCGTCCTCGGACGGCGGACCGATGAAGACGGCGACACCCAGGTCGCGCGTCAGGGCCTCGATTGCCGCCGGCGGGCCGCTGACACCCAGGAATTGTGGATCGAAATGTGCGACGTAGCGGCCAAGCGCCTCGCTCGTGTCACGGTTCGGATCTACGCTGACGAAAACGACGGCGGGCAGATCACCGGCCGGCAGATCCTTGAGCTTGCGGCGGACCTCCGCAAGCTCCGCGAGTGTCGTCGGGCAGACATCGGGGCAATTCGTGAAGCCGAAGAACATCAGTGTCCATTGGCCGCGCAGGCTGGCGCGCTGGAAGGCGCGGCCGGCCTGATCTACAAGCTCGAACTGCGGAAGAGGCCGCGCGACATCGAGCATCGTCGCCTGCTCGAGTGCGGGCGGGTCATCGGGCCTCTTTATTGTGATCCAGGCGGTGGCCGCGCCAGCGAGTGCGGCGACCAACACGAGGAGCAGGGCGAACTTACGATTCACTGTCCGATTATCCCACAGTGCCGCCCGTGCCCCGTTGCGGCGCCGGGTTAAACTTCGTGCGATGGCAGGCACGCAACGCGTCGGCGAATTGCTGGACTGGGCCACGGGCCTGCTCGAGCAGGCCGGGCTCGCCTACGGCCATGGCACTGGCAATGCGCGGGATGACGCGGCCGCAATCATCTTTCACGCGTTGCGACTGCCGCATGATTCGGCGCCCCGGAGCTATCGCCGGATCGTTTCCAATGCCGGGCGGCGCCGGGTCGCCGCGTTGCTGCAGCGCCGCATCGATGAACGCATTCCGTCAGCCTATCTCACCGGTATTACCTGGTTTGCGGGTCACGAAATCCGGGTGACACCTGACGTGCTGGTGCCGCGCTCGCCGATCGCTGAGCTTTGCCTGAATTCCTTCGAACCCTGGATCGACGCGACTCGCGTACGCGCTGTGCTCGACATCGGCACCGGCTCCGGTTGCATCGCGATCGCCGCGGCGCATGCACTGCCTGCCGCCCGGGTCGATGCGACCGATGTGTCACTGCGGGCGCTGGCGCTGGCACGCACCAATGTACGGCGCCACCGGCTCGGGCGCCGCGTCCGGGTGCTGCGATCCGATGTCTATGGCGCATTGCGCGGCCGGCGCTACGATATCATCGTGAGCAATCCACCTTATGTGCCGGCCGCCGAGCTGCGCCGGCTGCCGCCGGAGTACCAACGTGAACCGCGACTCGGCCTGCATGCGTCACGCAATGGAATCGCGATCATCGAGCGCATCCTGGCAGGCGCGCGCCGCCATCTCGGACCGCGGGGCATCCTGGTCGTCGAGACCGGCGATACCGAGCACGCGGTGCGACGCCGCTGGCCTTCACTGCCATTCACCTGGCTCGAATTCGAACATGGCGGCGGTGGCGTGTTTCTGCTGAACGCCGCCCAGTTATAGGCAACCTGGCATGTCCGGCAACACGATCGGCAAGCTGTTCACGGTCACGACATTCGGCGAGAGCCATGGTCCGGCGCTCGGCGCGATCGTCGATGGCTGCCCGCCGGGTCTCGCGCTTAGCGAGGAAAACCTGCAGGCCGACCTGGAGTTGCGGCGCGCCGGCACATCACGGCACACGAGCCAGCGCAAGGAGCCCGATCGCGTCCGCATCCTGTCGGGAATCTTCGAGGGCCGGACGACCGGCACCGCGATCGGGCTCATCGTCGATAACGTGGACCAGCGCTCGCGCGACTATGAAAAGATCAAGGACCGCTTTCGCCCGGGTCACGCGGACTACGCCTATCAGCAGAAATACGGATTTCGCGACTACCGTGGCGGAGGGCGCTCCTCGGCGCGCATCACGGTCGCGACGGTGGCCGCCGGTGCCATCGCGCGCAAGTACCTGCGCGAGAAGCTCGGGCTCACGGTCGCGGGTTTCCTGTCCCAGGCGGGCCCACACCGGCTCGACTGCGTGGATCTTGCATCGGCGCGTGACAATCCGTTCTTTTGCGCGGATCCGCAAAAAATCGCGCTGCTCGAGCAATACCTCTGGCAGCTGCGCAAGGATGGCGACTCGGTCGGAGCCAGGGTCACGGTGCTGGGGCGCGGGGTGCCGCCCGGGCTCGGCGAGCCGATGTTCGACCGGCTGGACGCCGACATCGCATTCGCAATGATGGGTATCAATGCGGCCAAGGCCGTGGAAATCGGCGATGGTGTCGCGGTCGCCTGCCAGCGGGGGTCCGAGCATCGTGACGAACTCACGCCTGCCGGCTTCACGTCCAATCACTCGGGCGGTACGCTGGGGGGCATCAGTTCAGGCCAGGATCTGATCGTGCACGTCGCGTTCAAGCCGACTTCCAGTATCCAGGTGCCGGGCAGGACGATCGACCTGGACGGGAATCCCGCGGAAATCGTCACCACCGGGCGGCACGACCCCTGCGTCGGCCTGCGGGCCGTGCCGATCGCCGAAGCCATGCTGTTGCTGGTGCTGATGGATCATTACCTGCGCCACCGCGCGCAGTGCGCTGATGTTGTTTCAGGAACCCCGGTGATCACGGATCCGCGGTAGTCTCCGCGAATCAAAGCATTGCGCCTGCCTTTGCAGGCTGGTTCGCGACCCTGAATTGCGTGACGCGGGGCAAGATTTTGGTAAATGCCGCGTGTAAGCTATAGTCCAAAGGATCAGGGACTTGTGATCGATATCACACCCATTTCACAAACTCACGGCCGAAGCTCGGTCGGCTACGGCGGCCTTGGGGAGTCAAGATGAGCTGGAAACTGCGCGTACTCGTTTCGGCGATGCTGCTCGCGCCACCGCTGGCGTTGCCACTTGGCCTGGGCGAAATCCGCTTGAGTTCGGCGCTCAATGAGCCATTGTCGGCTGAAATCGACCTGGTTGCGGCGACGCCGGAGGAGCTGGGTGCCCTGCAGGCACAGCTCGCGACGCGCGAGCTGTTCCAGCGTTATGGCCTGGACCGGCCCGCCTATCTGGATTCCCTCGAATTCCGCGTTGGTCGCGGCCAGGATGGCCGCAGCGTGCTCCTGGTGCGCTCGCGGGAAGCGATCAGCGAGCCATTCGTGTCATTCCTCGTCGACGTCAGCTGGCCGCGCGGCCGGCTGTTGCGCGAATACACAGTCCTGCTGGATCCGCCGGTCTACGCGCCACAGGGCGATCAGACCGCGCCCGCTGCGATAATCGCTCCGCGAACCGGGTCCGCACCGGCACGAGCGAGCGATTCGCCGGCAGCGGCGGCGAGCACCGAACCGGCTGCTGCTGAACCCGGGCCGGCGGCCGAAGACCCGTCTGCGCAGAGCCCGTCGGCATACCGGGTCGAACGTGGCGACACGCTGTACAAGATCGCCGGTTCGCTGTCATCGGGCGACCGGCCGACGACGCAGCGGTTGATGATCGGAATATTCCGTGCGAATCCGGAAGCCTTCCGGGGCAACATCAACGTGTTGCGTGCCGGCGCGATCCTGCGCGTGCCGACCGCCGACGAACTCTCTGCGATCGGGGCCGGCGAGGCGACCACCGAGGTCAATCGCCAGGTAGCCGAGTGGCGCGCGAGCGGCGGCGGCGCCGCTGACAGCGGACGCCTGCGACTGGTGACGCCGACCGAAGGCGTGGCCGACACGGGCACTGGCGAACCGGTGGCCGGCGGTTCCGTCGAATCGCAGGTCGATTCGCTCAAGCGCGACATCCAGGAACAGCGCCGGCTGCTGGAACTCAAGAATCAGGAACTGGCCGAGCTGCAACGCAAACTAGCCAGCAAGAAGCCGCCCGAGGCAGTGGTTCCAGTCGAACCCGAGAAACCGGCGGTCGATGAGACTGCGGTTGCGCCTGAGGACGACACTGGCGTTGCGGCTCCTCCGACCGAAGCGGCCAGGGAACCCACGGTCGCCGCCAAGCCGAAGCCCAAGCCGGTAGCAGCTCCGGAAGCCGAAGGGCCTTCATTCCTCGACAGACTGACCGACAACTGGCTGTTCCTGCTCGGCGCCGCGGCGCTGGTGCTGGTCGGCCTGTTTGGCTACGGCTATGTCCGCCGCCGGCGTGAACAGGATGTCGATGACGCGCTGAAGGGCTTCGAGATTCCGGCGACGGCGCCGGTGCCCTCCGAGACCATGCGGCTGCGCGCGCTCGCGGCCGGTGAAGAAGCTGAAGTAGAAACGGGCAGCGGGACCGAAGAGATAGAGAGGCTTGACGAAGGGCACTTCGTCGTCGAGGAGCGGGAGCGCCCGATTGCGCGCCAGAAGCCCGAGGCCGCGCCGTCGGTCAGTAAGGATGAGACGATCAGCACCGAGGCGGCGCTCGATCTCGACCAGGCCGACCCGCTGGCCGAAGCCGATTTCCACATGGCCTATGGCCTGTATGACCAGGCCTGCGACCTGGTCAGGATGGCGCTGAAGCAATCGCCAGACCGTAATGACCTCAAGCTGAAACTTGCCGAGATTCATTTCGTGGCCGGCGACACGCAGGCATTCCTCACGGTCGCACGCGACCTGCGCAAGTCCCTGGGGGCCGGCGGCGACTGGGACCGCATCGTCATCATGGGCCGCCAGCTCGCGCCGGACGAAGCACTGTTTGCAGGCGGCGTGCATTCGGCCGAAGTCGACCTCAGCCTGGAAGGTGGCGAAAACCGGGTCGATCTCGAGCTGCTGTCGGCGCCCGGGGGCGATGAAGGCATCGACCTCGATCTCGGACAGGTGCTTGCCAGCGACAGCAATTCCGTTACGGGCGAGCGCGAAGTCATCGAGTTCAACCTGGATGAAGGACCGGCATCGCTCGGCACGACCCAGGAAATCACTCCGCGCGCGGGTGGCAGTACGGTCGAGATGCCAACCCTTGAACTGCCGTCCTCGGAAACTCCGACGGTGGAGACGCCGGCGCTGCGCGTGCGCGGCAACGACACGATCCGCGAGCGCGTCGGCGGCAAGGACTTTTCGGGCGGCCTTTCGCCGGATGCAACGGCAGAGATGGCGATCGACGACCTGGGCCTGGATGTCGGCGGTTTCGACAGCGAGACCGACTCGGATATCGACGCCACGATTCAGGCCACGCACGTTGATGAGACGGTGCGCGTCGCGCAGCGCGACGAGAGCACGCGCCTGATGCCGAAGTCCTCTGGCGGGACCGATGCCACCGGTATTGCGCGGATGCCTGATGCGGATCGCACAGCCATGCTGGAAGCGCTGGATCCGGACGATTCTTCCGGCATCGATCTGGATGTCGGCAGTGCCATGGACGAGGCTGATTCACCGACGTATGCAGCGACGGCGCAGCTCTCGACGCAGGAGCTGCCGCACTTGTCCAACCTCGAGCCCGTCACGATGAGCGAAGTGGGCACCAAGCTCGACCTCGCGCGTGCCTACATGGATATGGGCGACCCTGACGGTGCCCGCAATATCCTCCAGGAAGTGCTGGCCGAGGGCAGTGCCTCTCAGAAGCAGGAAGCCCGCCGGCTGATCGACTCGCTGCCGGGAGCGTGAGCGCGGCGCAGCGACGCCTCGCTGTCGGCCTCGAGTACGACGGCGCGCGCTTTGCCGGCTGGCAGCTGCAGCCCGGCCTTGCGACGATCCAGGGCCACGTCCAGCGCGCGCTGGCCAGCATCGCCGATCATCCCGTCGAGGCCACCTGCGCCGGCCGCACCGATGCGGCGGTTCATGCGAATGGCCAGGTCGCCCATTTCGACACGACCTCCGATCGGCCGATGCGCGGTTGGGTACTCGGTTGCAATGGCGAGCTGCCGCCGGAAATCGCGATGCTCTGGGCCGTCGATGTCGATGGCCTGTTCCATGCCCGGCATTCGGCGCTCACGCGCAGCTATCGGTATTGCATCCTGCAGCGCGCCACGCGACCCGCCCTGCTGCGCGAGCGCGTCTGGTGGATCCGTGCCCCACTGGACGCCGCGGCGATGCACGAGGCTGCCCAGCAACTGCTTGGCGAGCATGATTTCTCGGCCTTCCGCGCGGCCGAATGCCAGTCGAAGACAACCCGGCGACGCGTCGACTCGATCGAAATCGCGGCCGAAGGGCCACTGGTGACCATCGAGGTCACGGCCAATGCATTCCTGCAGCACATGGTCCGCAATATCGTCGGGACATTGCTGCCGGTCGGGACGGGCGAGCAGAAGCCCGCATGGATCGCCGAGGTGCTGGCAAGCCGCGACCGCGCACGCGCCGGGATTACCGCGCCTGCCCACGGCCTGTACCTCAGTCGCGTGCACTATCCACCGGGCCTGGGGATACCGGAACTTGTCCCACTGCAGCCATGGGCTATGATCGCGGGCCAGAGTCAGCGGGGGCCGACGTGACCTGGTTCGAGAAGATCATCCCGTCGCGGATCAAGACCGAGCGGCGCACACGCTCGGTCCCGGAAGGCCTGTGGATGAAATGCCCGGCCTGCGACTCGGTGCTGTACCGGCCCGAGATCGAGCGCAATCTCCAGGTTTGCCCGAAGTGCGCCCACCACATGCGCGTCGGCGCGCGTGACCGCCTGACGCGGTTCCTGGATCCCGACACCGTGACCGAGATCGGCGCCGGCGTGATGCCCGAAGACCCGCTGCGCTTTCGCGACAGCAAGCGCTACCGCGATCGACTGACGGCTGCGCAGAAGACGATCGGCGAGCACGACGCGCTCATCGCGATGACAGGCACGCTCGATGGCATCGAGGTGGTCGCCTGCGCCTTCGAGTTCGCATTCATGGGCGGATCGATGGGTTCGGTGGTCGGCGAGCGCTTCGTGCGGGCCGTCGAGCACGCGATCGAGCACCGCATGCCCGTTGTCTGTTTCTCGGCGAGCGGTGGCGCGCGCATGCAGGAGGGCCTGCTGTCGCTGATG
Organism: Steroidobacteraceae bacterium; assembly: GCA_016844605.1. Taxonomy (GTDB): domain Bacteria; phylum Pseudomonadota; class Gammaproteobacteria; order Steroidobacterales; family Steroidobacteraceae; genus SCUD01. Next base: position 12,832 of record JAENJD010000021.1, on the reverse strand, counting down.
CAGATGGCCAAGACCAGCGCATCGCTCGCCATACTGGCGCGCCATGGCCTGCCATTCGTGTCGGTGCAGACCGACCCGACCACCGGCGGAGTCTCCGCAAGCCTCGCCATGCTCGGTGACGTCAACATCGCCGAGCCGCGTGCCTTGATCGGGTTCGCGGGCCCGCGCGTGATCCAGCAGACGGTCCGCGAGACCCTGCCCGAGGGCTTCCAGCGCAGCGAGTTCCTGCTCGAGCATGGGGCCATCGACATGATCGTCGACCGTCGTGACCTGCGTGACCGCATCGCGGGACTGCTGCGCATGCTGCTGCGCCGGCCGCCGGTCTCCGGCTAGCGCAACACGTGGGATTCGATTCCGTCGCGGCCTGGCTGGAATGGCAACAGGTCGCACATCCATTGGCGGTGGATCCCGGGCTTGAGCGGGTCGGCGTCGTATTCCGGCGCCTCGGGCTTGCGCGGCCACCCACCGTACTGATCATCGGTGGAACAAATGGCAAGGGTTCGGTCGCGGCCTACCTCGACGCGATGCTGGCTGCGGCGGGTTACGACGTCGGCCTCTTCATGTCGCCACACCTGATCCGTTACCACGAGCGGATCCGGATTCGCGGCCGGGAGATTCCGGACGACCTGTTGATGATGGTATTTGACCGCATCGACGCGGCCCGCGGGGACGTTTCGCTGTCATTCTTCGAATGGAACGCACTGGCGGCGCTGGTCGCCTTCGCGCACGAACGCGTCGATGCGGCCGTGCTCGAGGTCGGCATGGGTGGCCGGCTCGACGCGGTCAACCTGCTGGACGCCGATGTCGCCACCGTCGTCTCGGTCGGCCTCGATCATCGCGAATGGCTTGGTGACACGATCGAGCAGATCGGCATCGAGAAGGCGGGCATCTTCCGGCCGGGGCGACCGGCGATTTTCGGTTCAAGAAACATGCCGCAAAGCGTGGGGCGCCTCGCCGCGGGATGCGGCGCCCGCTTGCGGCGAATCGGCGCGGATTTCGATTTCGTCGAGCGTCCGGATGGATGGGATTACCTGGGTCTTGGCTCGCGGCGCCGCGAATTGCCGCTGCCGGCACTCGCAGGCAGCATGCAGCTTGCGAACGCCGCCACTGCGCTCGCCGTACTCGAGGCCGCGGAGCCTGGAATCCTGGTTCCGGATGAGGCCGTGCGCGCGGGTCTGGTGCGCGTCCGGCTCCCCGGCAGATTCCAGATCGTCAACAGGGACCGGGAATGGATTCTGGACGTTGCCCACAACCCGGATGCGGCGCGCGCGCTGGCCACGAGTCTCGCGGCGCGCCAGACCCACGGCCGCACTATCGCTGTCTGCGGCATCCTGGCCGACAAGGACATCGACGGCATTGTCTCGGCGCTCCGGGGACAGGTGCAGGAATGGATCGCTGTCAGGCTCGAAGGGCCGCGATCATTGCCGCAGTCCGAGCTCGCAGCACGAATTGCATTGCGAACCGGCACGCCGGTCGCACCGGCCGACAGCGTCGTCTCCGGATGTGAGCGCGCGGCCGCCGCCTGCGGGGATGGCGACCGGATTCTCGTGTTCGGTTCATTTCACACGGTCGGTCCCGCGCTCGTGCATCTCGGTTTACAATTCGATGGCAATGAACGTCAGGATTCGTGAACGACTGATCGGCGCCCTGGTGCTCGTGGCACTGATCGTGTTTATTGTGCCCGCACTGCTGAAAGGCCCGGGAACCGCAAGCATGCAGCCGGCGGCGGCGGAATCGAAGCGCGTTGAGATCATTCTGGATGGCGCAGCAGGGCAGACGAAAAGCGAAGGACTGGTACCGGAACCCGAAATCGCCCAGGCCAGGCCGGAAGTACCGGCGCCTGCGGTGCCGAAATCCGCCGAGCCAACGCCAACGTCCACGCCCGCCGATACCACGACAGCAAAGCCGCAATCGCCAAGCGTGCCGCCGGCGATTGAGCCAGCCGGGCCTGCCGCCGCCCAGCAACCGGCCTGGGCCGTGCAGCTTGGCGCATTTTCCAGTCGCAGCAAGGCCGATGGACTGGTTGCCAGGCTCCGGTCACGCGGCTATTCGGCATTCGTGCTCGAGTATCGGGCGGGCGGACAATTGCTGCACCGGGTCCGCGTCGGACCGGAACAGGATCGCGCGCGCGCCGTCGCCATCGCCGAGCGACTGCGCAATGACGGATTTCAGCCGGTGGTCGCGCCGCATCCGTGAAACGCATCCGGCGGTTTTCGCATTGTTCGGCTAGAATGCCGCTCGCCCCGCAGGAGCCACGGCCCGATGAATGGCGCTGACCATCTTTTTGCAGCAATCCTGCTGATATCGCTCGTCCTCGGCTGCCTGCGCGGATTTGTCCGCGAAGCCATTTCGCTGCTGTCCTGGCTGATCGGCCTGTGGCTCGCCTGGCATTTCGCCTACCTGCTGTATCCCTGGCTGGGCGGTGCGCTCGCGGAGCCCGGCATACGCGAGTGGACCGGCCGGGCGGCGGTCCTGCTCGTGGCACTGCTGATTGGCTCGGCGGTCGGCGCCATTACCTCGCACTTCATCCAGCGTGCCACGGGCCTTGCCGTGATGGATCGGATCGTCGGAGGCCTGTTCGGCCTGATGCGCGCTGTTGTCGTGATCGGTCTGCTGGTGATCGGCGGCAGGGCGGTCAATCTCGACCTCGAACCGTGGTGGCAGAAAACAAGATCAATGCCAATCGCCGAAGCCGCCGCCAACTGGCTCGAGCGCTACGCCGAGCCGGTCACCGCCGAGCTGCTGGAACGGGCCGCCAAAACCCCGGGGAGCTGAGGTCATGTGCGGCATCGTCGGCATGGTCGGCACCGGCCCGGTCAACCAGAGAATCTACGACGCGCTGACGGTGTTGCAGCACCGCGGTCAGGATGCCGCTGGCATCATGACGATGGACGATCGCGCGCTGTTTGCCCGCAAGGACAATGGCCTGGTCCGCGACGTGTTCCGCGAGCGCGACATGCGCCAACTCATCGGCCATGCGGGCATCGGTCATGTGCGTTACCCGACCGCCGGCTGCGACAGCGCCGACGAAGCCCAGCCGTTCTACGTGAATGCCCCATTCGGCATCGGCATCGGTCACAACGGCAACCTGACGAACGCCGACGAACTGACGCGCACGATGGTCGCGGAGGACCGCCGACACCTCAACACGCGCTCGGATTCCGAAGTGCTGCTCAACGTCTTTGCGAGTGAATTGCAGCGTTCGACCGCATCGCGGCCGGCGGCTTCCGATGTCTTCCGCGCGCTCGAAGCCGTTTTCCGCCGTTGCCGCGGTGGCTATGCGGTCGTTGCAATGATCGTCGGCCATGGAATCATCGGATTCCGCGATCCGCATGGCATCCGGCCACTGGTGCTCGGGCGGCGCGAGACACCGCGCGGGCCGGAATGGATGCTGGCATCCGAGAGTGTCGCGCTCGACATGCTCGATTTCGACCTGGTCCGCGATGTCGGCCCTGGCGAGGCGATCTACATCGATCTGCAGGGGAGGATGCACGCGAGGCAATGCACGCCCGCGGCGCTGCACACGCCCTGCATCTTCGAGTATGTCTACTTCGCGCGGCCCGACTCGATCATCGACAACATCTCGGTGCACAAGGCACGCATGCGGATGGGCGAGAAGCTGGCCGAAAAGATTTCACGCCTGCGGCCTAATCATGACATCGACGTGGTGATCCCGATTCCCGACACCAGCCGTACCAGCGCGGCGCAGCTGGCGCTTTCGCTCGGCGTCAAGTATCGCGAGGGCTTTGTCAAAAACCGCTACATCGGGCGGACCTTCATCATGCCGGGACAGGAGCAGCGGCAGAAATCCGTGCGCAGCAAGCTCAATGCAATCGATCTGGAGTTCCGCGGCCGCAATGTGCTGCTGGTCGACGACTCGATCGTGCGTGGCACGACCTCGGCGCAGCTGATCGACCTGGCCCGAGAAGCCGGCGCCCGCAAGGTTTATTTCGCCTCGGCGGCTCCGCCGGTGCGGTTCCCGAATGTCTACGGCATCGACATGCCGGTCGCAACCGAACTGGTTGCGGCGGGACACAGCGAAGACGAAGTGGCGAGGATCATCGGCGCGGACTGGTTGATGTACCAGGATCTCGAAGACCTTGTCGTCGCCTGCCGCCATGACCACGCGCGCATCACGACCTTCGACACTTCCTGCTTCTCGGGGCATTACGTCACCGGCGACGTCACGACCGAGTACCTCGCGCGCCTCGAGCGCGATCGCTCGGACGGGGCGCGCGCGCAGCGCCTGCTCGATCTGCAGGGCGGTCGCGCGGCCCGCGCCGTCTGACCGTCGCGCCGATGACCGGCGCGCAGAGCGACCAACGCCGCGAGCTCCTGCTGCAACTGTTCCGTGCTGCGCTCGCCGCCGTCGACGGTCGCCGGCGTGTGCGGGCGGCGCTTGCCGCGGACCGGGACGAACGGCCCGTGAGCATCCTGGCGGTCGGCAAGGCGGCATCGGCGATGACGCTGGGTGCGCTCGATGCGCTGGGTGCGCGTGTCGCGCGCGGGCTGGTGGTTGCGCCGGAGGACGGTCTTGCAAATGAACTGCGTGCGTTCCGGCAGATCAGCTGCCTGGCCGGCGATCATCCTGTTCCCGGCGAGCGGAGTCTTGCGGCAGGCAGCGCGGCGCTCGAATTTGCAGGCGCGACACCGGCCGGCAGCCGCGTGCTGCTGCTCGTCTCGGGCGGGGCTTCCTCGCTGCTCGAGGTTCTGGCGCCGGGTGTCACGCTGGCGAAGCTGCGGCGGCTCAACGAATGGGCTCTTTCCGAAGCCGTCGACATCGTGGCACTGAATGCGCGCCGGGCCGCGCTTTCGCTCGTCAAGGCGGGCCGCCTGCCAGGACTGTTTCGCGATTCAGAAGTCGAAGGCCTGATGATCTCGGACGTGCCGGGCGACGATCCGGCGGTCGTCGCATCAGGACTGCTGACATCTTCGCGCCGGGTCACGTTGGTCGGCTGTCTCGACGATGCACTGGACGCGGCAATCCGCGCTGCGCGCACGCGCGGGCTCGATCCGTGGCGGGCGCCCGCGCGGCTCTCGGGCGATGCTGCGACGGCCGCCCGCGAAGCCTGCCACGAGTTCGCCGTATGCAGCTCGAATCTCCTACTCTGGGGCGGCGAGACGGTCGTGCGGCTTCCGGCACGTCCCGGGCGTGGCGGTCGTTGCCAGCACTTTGCGCTCGCGGCGGCGCAGCAGATTGCCGGTCATCCGGAACTCGTCGTACTCGCCGCGGGAACCGATGGCCGCGATGGCGCGAGCGAAGATGCCGGCGCAATCGTCGATGGCGACACGCTGGCGCGAGCTCGCGACGCGGGCTTCGACGCCGCACAATGTCTCGAGGCTGCGGACAGCGGCAGCCTGCTCGAAGCCGCGGGGGACCTGATCTACACGGGCCCGACCGGCACGAATGTCGGCGACCTCGTGATGGCCCTCAGGCTAAAATGAAGGCATGACGGCCCGGGTTCTGATCATCGACGAACAGGGTGTCTATCGGCGCCTGTTCGCGCATCACGTGTCTACCGGCTTCGATTCGCCGAGTATCGCGGAATACGATCCCGTGGCGCTTGGCAAGCTGCCCGCCGATTTTTCCGGAAGCGCCTACGACGCTGTGCTGCTCGGCGATGCGCCGGGCGAGGCGGATGGCCTGGCCTGGTTGCGTGACCTGTCACGCCGCAACGGCTTTCCACCCGTCTTCTACCTGATGTCCGAGCCGACTCCCGAGTCGGAAGAGGCCGCCCTTGCGGCCGGTGCGCATGCCTGCCTGTCAAAGGCCAAGATCGACCATGTCAGGCTGATCGCGGCGCTGCGCGGGGCGCAGTCCCGTCGGGGCCAGCAACTGCCACCGACACCGCGCGTGGATGATTCGCCGCGCGCGACGCGCTTTGGCGACTCGACGATCCGCGGTTACCGGCTCGTCAACCAGATTGCCGAGAACCCGGTGTCTTCCGTGTACCTGGCGCAAAGTGAACGGACCGGCGAGCAGGTAGTGCTGAAGGTATTGCGGCAGCCGCCGGACAATGGTTCAGGCGAACGGACATTTGACCGCTTCCTGCGCGAGTACCAGATCGCCGCGGACATCAAGCACCCCAATGTCGCCCGGGTCCATGACTTTGGCGTCAGCGACGACCATGCGTTCATTGCGATGGAATACTTTCCGCTGGGCGACCTGCGGACCCGCATCAAGAGCGTCATCCAGCCGCTGCAGGCGCTGATATTCCTGCGGCAGATGGCCGAGGCCCTGGTAGTCCTGCACCGCGCGGGCGTGCTGCACCGCGACCTGAAGCCCGGCAACGTCATGCTGCGCGACGAGAATTCCGTCGCCTTGATCGACTACGGGTTGTCGAAGCAGATCGAACTCGATGCGGCGATCACCGGTAGCGGGGAGATATTCGGCACGCCGTACTACATGAGCCCGGAACAGGGCCATGGCAAGGACACGGACGAGCGCAGCGACATCTATAGCCTCGGAATCATTTTCTACGAGATGCTGATGCGCCGTAAGCCGTATGTCGCCGGCACGCCGATGCAGGTGATCTACAAGCACGCGCACTCGCCATTGCCTGAGCTGCCGGTTGAGCTCAAGCACCTGGAAGGCATCCTTTACAACTGCATCGCCAAGCAACCGGCCCGCCGGCTCGCGACCGCGGAACAGCTCGTGGACATGGCGAGGGAGTTCGAGCGGGACCAGCTCGACCGCGAATCGGCAGGGCGCTAGAAAAAGGAAAAAGTGGACGCTACCCTTTTCCTGGAGAAAAAGGGGAAAAAGGGGACGCTACCCTTTTCCGAAAAAGGGGACGCTTCCCTTTTCCCGCGTTTTCTCTCGAAGAGAAAAGGGTAGCATCCCCTTTTTCTCGTCACACGGGGCAGGGCAGCAGTCTGAAACCTGCGGAGTCCCAGCGCAGCACGCTCGCGGTCGCATGCCAGGCGCCCAGCACGATGCGCGTGTATTCAACGCCCTCGACGTCGAATCGGTGCATCGCCGGCCGGTGGGTATGGCCATGAATCATCGTGCGTACGCAGGCCTCACGCATCAGCGTCTCGACGGCAGCCTGATTCACATCCGTGATGTATTCGCCCGCGGCGGCCAGGTGCTCGCGGCTGCCCGCCCGGGCCTCGGTGGCGAGCCGCCTGCGGCTTGGCAGTGGCAAGGCCGCAAAGCCGCGCCGCACATCGGGATCGCGCACCAGCGCGCGCAGCCGCTGGTAGGCGCCATCGTCCACGCAAAGTCCGTCACCATGACTCAACAGCACGCGCTCCGCACCGATTGTCGCGATCACCGGATCATCGAGTAGCGTCGCCCCTGTTTCCGCGCAGAATCGCTCCCCGAGCAGGAAGTCACGATTGCCGTGCATCAGGAAGAGAAGGGTGCCGCGGGCCGTGATGGCGGCAAGCGCCGCGATGACGTCGCGATGGGCGGGCTCCGGGTCGTCGTCGCCAAGCCAGGCCTCGAAAATGTCACCGAGCAGATAGAGCGATGCTGCGCCCTGAACAGGCCCCGCAAGAAACCGGAGAAAGCGCCCTGCGATTTCCGGCGTGGCCGGGTCCAGGTGCAGATCCGAAGCGAACCACGTACTCACTCGGGTTTTTCCGTCTCCGGTGGCGGCGCTGATTCCGCTGCGGGCACGGGCGCGGGTGCAGACTCGGTCTCGATGACCCAGGCGCGCCGGATGACCGGCCGGTCGACCGGGACATCGTTGCCAAAATTTGCCACGGTTTCGGTCCGCAGGTGCGCGATGCGATCGACGACGTCCATCCCCTCGACGACCTTGCCGAAGACTGCATATCCCCAGCGGCTGGGCAGGGGATCGAGACCGGCGTTGTCCATCAGGTTGATGTAGAACTGTGACGAGCCGGAATGCGGGCTCTCCTCGCGTGCCAGGCCGACCGTGCCGCGGCGATTTGACAGGCCATTGCCGCTCTCGTTGGGTATCGGCGCATGCCCCTTGCGCTCCGAGAGGCCGGCGTCGAAGCCGCCACCCTGGACGACGAAGTTCGGGATGACCCGGTGAAATGCCGTGCCGTCATAGAAACCGTCACGCACGTAGCGCAGGAAGTTTTCGGCGGACAGCGGCGCTCGCACCGTGTCCAGCTCCAGCACGAAGGCGCCCTCCGAGGTCTCGACCCGCACCCGCGGCGCAAATGAACTCGTTGCCTGGGCGCCCGACATGACGGGAATCAGGGCGAGCAGCAGGATGGCGGCGCAGCGTGGCATTGAATGATTCATCACCGCGATATTAGCGCACCCCAGCGCGTGAGACGCCGGGTCCGATCCCGTAGACTGTGCCGCCGATGGAGCCGATTACCGTCACGCGATTCGCACCCAGCCCGACCGGCGCCTTGCACCTAGGCAATGCGCGGACGGCGCTGTTCAGTTTCCTGCTGGGCCGTGCGTCCGGCGGGCGCTTCATCCTGCGCATTGAGGACAGCGACCGCGGGCGCGGCGGTCCCGAGTTCATCGTCTCCCAGCTTGCCGATCTCGCCTGGCTGGGGCTGTCATGGGACGCCGGGCCGGATCGCGATGACGGCCGCGGTCCCTATCGGCAGTCCGAACGCGGACCCATCTACGACGGGCTCTATGAAAAGCTCGAGTTCGAGGGTTATGCCTACCCTTGCTATTGCACGCCGCTCGAGCTCGACGTCGCGCGCCGTGCCCAGCTCGCCGCGAGCCAGCCGCCGCGGTATCCCGGCACCTGCCGCGGGCTCGATTCGGCCGCGCGCGCCGCGCGCGCCGCCGAAGGACGCCAGCCGGCCTTGAGATTCCGGGTGCCGGACGCGGGAGTCATCGAATTCGAGGACCTGGTTCGCGGACCGCAGTCCGTCGCCGCCGCGACGCTCGGGGATTTCGTGCTGCGACGCGCTGACGGCGGCCCGATGTTCTTTTTCTGCAATGCCGTTGACGATTCCCTGATGGATGTCACGCAGGTGCTGCGTGGCGACGATCACCTGAGCAACACGCCGCGCCAGTTGCTGCTGCTACAGGCGCTCAAGATGCCGGTGCCGCGTTATGGCCATCTGCCATTGCTGCTGGATGCGAGCGGCGCGCCCTTGTCCAAGCGCCGTGGCAGCACCACCGTCGGCGAATTGCGTGAGCGCGGCTATCTCGCGGCCGCCGTCGGGAATTACCTGCTGCGGCTGGGACACACGGGGGCGCCGGACCAGTGGGTGGAACCTGCCGAGTTCGCCCGCAACTTCAGCCTCGATCGCCTGGGGCGGGCACCGGCGCATTTCGATGCCGCCCAGCTTGATCACTGGCAGCGCGAGGCCGTCAGGCGACTGACTCCCGAACAGGCGGTTCATTGGCTCGATGCAGAACTGCCGGCCGACTGGTCGGGCCAGCAGCGCCTGGAGTTCGCAGGACTTCTGCAGGGCAATCTGTTGTTTCCGGCGGATACCGCGGACTGGCTCCCGGTACTGCGGGGTGACCTGCCGCCGCTCACCGCGGAGGACAGCTCGGTACTCGCGGAGGCAGGGCCGGCTTTCTTCGAGGCCGCCCTCACGGCTTATCACGAGGTTGGCGCCGATGTTGGGGCACTGGGGCGGGAGCTGAAGCAGCGCACGGGGCGCAAGGGCGCGGCGCTCTTCATGCCGCTGCGCATCGCTTTGACCGGCCGGCACGATGGGCCCGAACTTGCAGCCCTGCTGCCGGCGATTCCAGCGGCTCTGGTGCGGGCACGCCTCACCGGCGCGGCTCGGGCCCACTGAGTCGGCATCCGATGCTCTCGATCTACAACACGCTGACGGGACGCAAGGAGCCATTCCGTGAACTCGTCGCGGGGCGGGTCGGCATGTACGTCTGCGGGATGACTGTCTACGACCACATCCATGTCGGGCATGCGCGCTCGCAGATCGCCTTCGACGTGGTGCGCCGCTGGCTGCAGGCGAGCGGCTACCAGGTCAACTACGTTCGAAACATCACCGACATCGATGACAAGATCATCAATCGCGCGCGCGAGCAGGGCGAGACCGTCGAGTGCCTGACCGCACGACATATCGAATCAATGAACGAGGACTTCGCCGCGCTCGGGATCCTGCCCGCCGATCACGAACCGCGCGCAACCCGATTCATTCCCGAAATTGTCGCGATGATTTCGACGCTGATTACCAAGGGCAATGCCTATGTAGGCGCCAGTGGCGACGTGCTCTATTCGGTCTCGAGCTTCAAGACCTACGGGCAGCTGTCGGGCAGGAAGCTCGCGGACCTGCGTGCCGGGTCGCGAGTCGAGGTAGACGAGAAGAAGCGCGATCCGCTCGATTTCGTTCTGTGGAAGCGTGCCAAGCCCGGCGAACCGTCCTGGGAGTCGCCCTGGGGCGCCGGCCGCCCCGGCTGGCACATCGAGTGCTCGGCGATGGCGGTCGCGCTCCTCGGCGACTACTTCGACATCCACGGCGGCGGCATGGACCTGAAGTTCCCGCATCACGAGAATGAACTGGCGCAGAGCTGCGCGGCCTGCGGCACGCCATTCGTCAATGTCTGGATGCACAACGGCTTTGTGCGCGTCAACGACGAAAAGATGTCCAAGTCGCTGGGTAATTTCTTCACGGTACGCGAGGTGCTGCCGCGGCTCAGGCCGGAAGTGCTGCGCGCCTTCGTGCTGGCCAGCCATTACCGCGGCCCGATCAATTACGGCGAAGACAACCTGCGCCAGGCCGATTCGGCGATGCAGCGCCTTTACCTGGCGCTGCGCGACGTGACACCGGCGGCGCGGGAAAAAGGGGACGCTACCCTTTTTCCGACTGGAAAAAGGGTAGCGTCCCCTTTTTCCCGGCACTTCGCTGAAGCAATGAATGACGACTTCAATACGGCGGAGGCGCTCGCCGCCATGCAGTCGCTGGCGCGCGAGCTGAATGTCGTCAAGGCGGCGGGAGACAGCAAGGGCGCTGCCTCGCTTGCAGCGGAGTTGCGGGCGCTCGGCGCCATCCTCGGCCTGCTGGAACGGCGGCCCGAGGAGTGGCTGGCGACCCATTCGGAGTTGACAGGCGTCGCGGAGACCGCGGCCGGCCGGCCGGAGCCCGCCGAGATCGATCGACTGGTTATGGCGCGAACCGAGGCCAGGCGGGTGCGCAACTGGGCGGAATCCGACCGGATCCGCGATGAGCTCGCTGGCCACGGCGTGGTCCTCGAGGATGGCCCAGCAGGCACGAGCTGGCGCTGGCAGTAGCTGGCAGATAGCCGTTCAGCGGCTAATCCGCAGCTGCGCGGTTGAAATCGCCGATAGCTTCGACCAGCGCGGTGACGGCGTCACGCTCGGCGGGCGTCAGGTGCGGATTCCAGACATCCACGATGAGCACCACGCGCGTGCGTGATCCGCGATTCCAGGCTTCATGTTCAAACGTGTCATCGAACACGACTCCCTGACCTTCGCACCAGTGGTGCGCCTCACCGCCCACGACCAGTGCACAATCCTCAGGGACGATCAGGGGCAGGTGACAGACGACACGCGTGTTGGTGACCCCGCGATGCGGCAGGATGTGCGTGCCCGGCGTCAGGACCGAGAACATGATTTCGGGGGCATGTTCCCGGATGCGCATTAGCGGAAGCGCTTCGAGCGCGGCCGCCGTGCGCGGGCAGCGCTCGCAATTTTCGTCCCGCCGTGCTCCATGCCGGTAGAAATAGAATCCGTCCCAGCCGGGCGCGCCCCGCGATCCCTGCAGGCCGGCTTGTTCTTCCTTGTCACTGGTGAAAACGCGTTCGCGGCCGTCCGCATGCGGCAGGACGTCCTTCAACTCATCGCGAATCGCGCCAGTCTGCAATTCGAATTCCTTCATCCAGGGAAATAATTCGCGCCCGAAATACGGTATCGCCGGCAGGCCCGAGAAATAAAGAATCGACGGTTTCTGCCGGGTGTCGATGGGGGCTCCCGGACGATCTCCAAGGTAGGTCGCCAGAGAATCCCGGGTGCGGCCAAGGGCCGCCGCCCCGTGCCGCTCGACCAATGGTTCGAGGACCGCATCGAACACGCGACGGCGGCCGGCCTGCACGAAGCGCATGGCATGGCGCACCCGATCAAGAAACGCGGGCGCGGTCGTGGACGCGTTGAGCCACTGCCCCTGCGTCTGCGCGTCCGCGATGGCGCGGAAGTAGGTGAGCAATGCTTCAGGCGCACGGCCGAGCTGCTCAAGCGCGTGGCCAAGGTGCAGCCGCACCACCGGCCGCTGGGGATCCTGTTTGACCGCGAGCTGAAACGCCGCCCGCGCACCCTCGAGATCTCCGGCTGCCTCCCGTGCGGACCCCAGATTCATCTGGGTCGCCAGATTCGCCGGGTGACGACGACCGGCCTGCTCCAGCAGTTGCAGGGCACGCGCGACCTGCCCTTGACGCATCGCGTGCAACGCCAGAAAGTTCAGGGCCTCAACCTGATCGGGACTCGCGTCGAGCAGTTTCGAATACGCGTGCGCGGCTTCGTCG
>JAENJD010000021.1:0-410 GCA_016844605.1 Steroidobacteraceae bacterium | reverse complement strand
CGTTGCGCCCCTGGCGCGCCAGTTCGCGCGCGGAGTTCAGGTCGGAGTCGTGGATCACTTGTGGGCTCATTCTTGAATTATAGCTTTGAGGCCCATCGCGGCCCGGGGCGGTGCGCGGGTCACTCCGAAAGAGAAAGGCCCCCTTGCGGGGGCCTTCAGTTCGAATCAACGTCCTTGCTGGCTGCCTGTCAGGCTTCTTTTTCTAGTTCTCAAACACGGCCCTCAGGTACCAGAACTGCCCGGCGATGGGATACAAGGTCCCGTCCAGACTGTTCAGATCGCAGGAATAGCAGATAGGCGGCTTCTCGTCTAACAGGTTGTTCACGCCGGCCGCGAAGGTCCACTTGCCATCCTGGAATCCCTGGGGCTGCCAGGTGACCTGGGTATCCGCATAAATCACGCTGTCCAGT
>JAENJD010000127.1 GCA_016844605.1 Steroidobacteraceae bacterium | reverse complement strand
GTTCTTCGAATGCACGCGCATCGCCCGCGGCGTAACGCAGCATCAGTTGCGCGTCGGCATCCAGCTCCTCCATCGCCGGCACTCTACGCCGGATGGCTCGATCGCCACTTGTTTCAACGCCGCAACCGCCTTCGGGGTGTTGGGCGGCCAGTCAAGCTCATGATTTTATGTATGTTTCTGTCGACCCCTTGTCTAACATGGGGTTGGCGGACCGCCGATGATGGTACGGATCTCTTGATGGCGATGCCGAATTTCCTGCTGGGGACTGCTTCGCGCCGGCGCATGGTGGCGCTCGCGACGAGCACCGCGCTCTTCATCCTGGTCGATTCCGGTTTCAACGTTATCGGTCCGTTGTGGGCGACAAGCGACCTCGGTCTCGACAATGCAGAGTGGGCATTCCTGCGCTCGGTGAGTGAGTTCGGAGGATTTGTCAGCATCCTGGCGTTCGGCATGCTCGCCGAACGCCTGGGTTCGCGCTGGATGAGCGCGATTGCGCTGGTCGGGGCCGGATTGACGCTGGCAGGCATGAGCACGGGGGCCGGCACCGTGTGGCTGATGGCTGTTCTGGGCGCGTTCCTCAGCATCATCTACGTCAGCTACAACACGCTCGCCCAAAGCGTGTCTTCGCGAAGGCAGAGTCTGGCGAATGCGATCTACCGCGCCGCGGGAGCGAGCGCCGCCATCGTCGCGCCAGCCGTCGCAACGCATGCTGGGCATATGTTCGGCGCCTATGCGCCAGTGCTCGTCGCGGCGGCCATTGTGCTGGGCGTCGCGGGGCTCGTAATCGTTTTCTATTCGGAGCCTGAAACCACTCGCGATTCATCGCGGTCACTGGCGGCTGCGCTTGCGGTTTATCGGCGTGGTTTCACGTTGCGGCCACTCCTGAGCTTCATCGCCGTCACGCGCAGCTTCGGTGTCGCTGTCGCGGCGGTCGGTGCATTCGCCGCACTGCGGTTCACGCGCGAGCTCGGCCTCGGCGATCAGGCCTTTGGTCTTCTGTGCAGCATCATCGCGATCGGCAATCTACTGGCAGTCCTTGCAAGCGGCTGGGTCGCCGATCGCCTGGGGCCGAGCCGCTTGCTTGGCCTGGCCTGGACGGGATGCGGTGTGACCGCGATGACGATGGGCCTCAGTAATTCCCTGGTGGCGGTCATCGCGGCCTATGCGCTATTCGTGCCGCTGCAATCGATGTGTTCGGTGCCGTTGTCGCTGTGGTCGAGCCGAATCGCGGAAGCGTCCGGCTCAGATGGCCCCAGCCAGAACGCCGTCTTCACGGTCCAGAAGGTTTTCCAGTCCGGCGTAACCATGTTCGCCATGGCCTTGCTGGGCGCACTCGAACCAGTCGTGGGCATGGCCACATTGATATGGTGTGGCGGCCTGCTGGCCCTGCCGATGGCAATTGTGGTGACGCGCCTGGGAGCGGCCCACAAAATCTGAACTGGTCAATTCATGTACAGTCGCACGATTCGCATGCGCAGCAAATTGTTCGTCCCCGGTTCCCGTCCCGAGCTGTTCGCCAAGGCCCTGGCGAGCAAGGCCGATGCGATCTCGCTCGATCTCGAAGATTCTGTCCCGGAAAGCCGCAAGGCCGAAGCGCGCGCGCTGGTTGCAACTTTCCAGCGGTCTGCCGAATTGCGGGGCAGCAGCAAAATGATAATCGTGCGGGTGAACGCGCCGGGCACTGCGCACTTCGAGGCGGACCTGCTGGCCATCGCGCAGCCCGGCCTCGCGCTCATCAACCTGCCCAAGTGTGAATCCGCCGATCAGGTGCGCGCCGCCGTCACAGTCCTCGAGAGGGCAGAAGCGGCGAATGGCGTGACAAAACCCGTGCCAATTCTGGCCAACATCGAAACACCCAGGGGGCTGAGACTCGCGGCGGAGATTGCTGGCGCGCACTCGCGGGTGGCAGGCCTGCAGATCGGGTATCTCGACCTGATGGAACCGCTCGGCGTCGACCGGAACGATGCTGCAAACGTGCACGCGGTGATGTTCGCAGTACGCATGGCCGCGGCTGAGGCGGGCGTACTTGCTTACGACGGTGCATTCGCCGATGTAAAGGACACGCAGGGCTTCCGCACAGAGGCCGAAATGGCGCGGCGACTCGGCTTCGTGGGGAAGAGCTGTATTCACCCGAGCCAGGTCGCGGCCGCGAATGAAGTATTCCAGCCGACCCGCGAGGAGTTCGCCTGGGCACAACGGATCGTTGAGGCCTCCCGCAAGGCGAGTGCCGCCGGGAGTGCTGTATTCATGCTCGAAGGCAGGATGATCGACAGCCCGGCCATTCGACGTGCGGAAGCCGTCATCGCAGTGAGTCGAATACCGGGGCCCAATTGAGCATGACGCGCGCGCGCTGCTTCCCATTGCTGGTCGTTGCGCTCCTGCTCCTGCCACTCGTTGCGTTTGCATCGGAGCGCACCGAAAATCTGGTATCGATCAAGTCAGGGATCATCGCGCCACTCGGCGCCGACGATCCGGTTTCCCGTGTGTTCACCGTCGGTGGGCGGCTCGTTGCCCTTGGATCCGCCTTTACGTGGATGCTTGACGAGGACCGCAAGGCGTGGAAGCAAAACAGTTGGCGGCCAGCTGATTCAGTGCTCGCAGTGGCAGGCGACGATACCCGGACATTCCTGCTGCTCGGCACGGAACCCGGCAGCGCGCTCGCGCGCGTCGAGATCGTTTCACTGGATGTAGATACGCTGGTTGCGTCGAAGCTGCCGGCATTGCCGGTTTCGCTGACGTCGGCGAAAGCCGCCGTGCTTGGAACCGCGCTTTACATTGCGGGCCTCGACGGAGGCGGCAAGCCGCAGCTGCTCGCTATCGACCCGTCGGCAGTCGAATCGCATTGGATCGATCACGGCGGATGGCCGGGCGATGGCGGCGCGATCACATCGGTAGTGGGACAGAATTCCGCCGTCTTCGTCACGCAAGAGGGAGCGGCGGCTGGCGGCGATCGGATGCTGCGATGGAAGGCCGACGAAGGCTGGAGCGAGAGAGCCGCATTGCCGGG
>JAENJD010000020.1 GCA_016844605.1 Steroidobacteraceae bacterium | reverse complement strand
GCGATCATTTCCGACGCGCTGAATCACGCCAGCATCATCGATGGGATCCGGCTGTCGAAAGCGCAGCGGCTGCGCTACGACAATGGCGACATGAGCCAGCTGGAAATGCACCTGAAGGGGACACAGGATGCGCGCACGCGGCTGATCGTCACCGATGGCGTGTTCTCCATGGATGGGACAATTGCGCGCCTGCGCGAGATTTGTGACCTCGCTGACCGGTATTCAGCGTCTGTCATCGTGGACGATTCGCATGCGACCGGCTTCATGGGGCCGACGGGCCGCGGCACGCACGAGCACTGCGGTGTCATGGGACGGGTGGACATCCTGACCGGCACGCTCGGCAAGGCCCTGGGCGGCGCCAGTGGCGGATTCGTATCCGGGCGCGCAGCGGTGGTCGGATGGCTGCGCCAGAGATCCCGGCCATATCTTTTTTCGAACACCATTGCCCCGGTCGTGGCAGCGACGACGATTCGAGTACTTGAGTTGCTCGAGACGACGCCCGGCTTGCGCCGGCAACTGTCTGACAACGCAGCCTGGTTTCGCGAGCGCCTGACTTCGCTCGGTTTCCAGATACCGGCCGGTGAACATCCGATCATCCCGGTCATGCTGGGCGACGCCACGCTTGCGGGGCGGTTGGCGGAGCGGCTGCTGGAACTCGGCGTCTATGCGATCGGCTTTTCCTACCCGGTCGTGCCGATGGGGAAGGCCCGGATCCGCACGCAGATGTGCGCCGGCCATTCACGCGAGCAGCTCGAATCGGCCGTTGCGGCATTCGCCCAGGCGGGCCGGGAACTCGGCATCATCAAGGGTTGAGGTCCACATGAAGGCATTGATCAAGTCGCGGCCGGAACCCGGCATCTGGATGGGCGAGCTGGCGCGGCCGGAGACCGGACCCAATGACGTGCTGATCCGCATGCGCAAGACCGCGATCTGCGGCACCGACATCCACATCTACCAGTGGGATGCCTGGGCACAACGCACGATCCCCGTGCCGATGCAGGTCGGTCACGAGTATTGCGGCGAGATCGTCGAGGTCGGCAGCGAGGTGCGCGGCCTTTCGAAGGGTGACCGCGTGTCCGGCGAGGGCCACATCACCTGCGGTCACTGCCGCAACTGCCGCGCGGGGCGCCGTCACCTGTGCCGCAACACCCTGGGCGTCGGCGTCAACCGGCCGGGCTGCTTTGCCGAGTACATGGTTCTGCCCGCCGCCAATGTATTCCGGCTGCCGGACGCGATCACCGACGAGATCGCGGCGATCCTCGATCCACTCGGCAATGCGACGCACGCGGCACTGTCATTCAACATGGTGGGCGAGGACGTACTGATCACTGGCGCCGGTCCGATCGGCATCATGGCCGTCGCGATCGCGCGCTTCATCGGCGCGCGCCATGTCGTGATCACCGATGTCAATGACTATCGGCTCGCGCTCGCGCGGAAACTGGGTGCGACGCGGGCGCTCAATGTCTCGCGCGAGTCCATCGACGATGCAATGCGTGAACTCGGCATGGAAGAAGGATTCGACATCGGCCTCGAGATGTCGGGAAATCCTTCGGCGTTCCGGGACATGCTGCGCGTCATGCACCACGGCGGAAGCATCGCGATGCTCGGCATCCCGCCCGGGGAAGTTGCCATCGACTGGAATCAGGTGATCTTCAAAGGCCTCGTGATCAAGGGCATTTACGGCCGCGAGATGTTCGAGACCTGGTACAAGATGTCCAGCATGCTGCAGAGTGGCCTCGACATCCGCCCGGTGATCACGCACCGCTTTGCCGCGGCTGACTACCAGAGCGCCTTTGAGACGATGGGCAGCGGACAATCCGGCAAGGTGATCCTGGACTGGGTGTGAATCAGTCGACGCGGCAACTGCAGAGGTAGACCGGCCGTCCCTTGGCCGCAAGCTCCAGGAGCCCGCGAACTTCCGCCATCGCGGAGCTGAGCCCCGGCAATTGTGCGCGGCGCGGCGCGATCGCCTTGACCGCCCATGCCGCCGCCGCGCGCAGGCGCATCGCAATCACGTCGCGCCAGGACATGTCGCGCTCGATCCAGACGACACCATAGCCTTCCTCGAGACCGGCGAGCTTTGCAGCCTCTGCAATCGCCTCGTCCACTCCGCCCAGTTCGTCGACGATTCCCGCCGCGCGGGCATCGGCCCCGGTCCAGACCCGCCCCTGAGCAAGGCTCTCGATTTCCTCGGGCCTGCGGCCGCGGGCGCGCGCGATGCCGTCCACGAATGTCCGGTAGGAATGCTCGACACTCGCCTGCAGGATCTGCCGCGCCTCGTCGCCCAGCTCGCGGTCGATATCGGTGGCGCCGGCAAGGTCGGTCGTGCCGAAACCGTCATTCGTGATGCCGATCTTGGCAAGCGTGCGCTGAAAAGTCGGAATTACGGCAAAGACGCCGATCGAGCCTGTGATCGTGGTCGGGGCTGCGATGATGTGATCCGCATTCATCGCGATGTAATAGCCACCCGAAGCGGCAACCGTCCCCATCGAGGCAACCACCGGCTTGCCGGCGGCGGTGAGTGCCTCGACCTCGCGGCGGATCAGCTCGGATGCCATGATGCTGCCGCCAGGACTGTCTATGCGCAGGACGACGGCCGAGTAATCTTCGTCATCGCGCAGTTCGCGAAGCTGTGCCGCCAGCGTATCGCCGCCGACATATCCCGGCGGCTGTTCGCCATCCAGGATTTCACCGGAGGCAACGATGACGCCCACGTTGTGGTCCTCGGAACCAGCGAGCGCTTCGTCGGAACGGACGATGGACAGGTAGGGCCGCCAGTCGACGGCCTGGTAGCCGCCGGTGTCTTCGTCCTCGCCGGCCACACCGGCGACGATCTTCTCGAATTCCTCGCGTGTCTTCAGACCGTCCACCAGTCCGCGCGCCAATGCGTATTGGGCAAGATCGCCGCCAGTCGCGTGCACGCCAGCGACAGCCTCATCCGTGTAGGCCTGGATCAGATCTGGCTCGAGGTGGCGCGCCGCCGCGACATCAGTCTTGTAGCTGTCCCAAAGCGCGCCGATCCAGACCTTCGCGTTTTCGCGGTCCTCGCGCGACATGTCGCTGCGGGTCCAGGTATCGGGGTAGGACTTGTTGGTTCCGACCTTGAAGACATTGATGTCGACGGCGAGCTTGTCAACGGCGCCACGCACATAGCTGCGGTAATAGGCATAGCCGTCCAGCAACACCAATCCAAATGGATCGAGATAAACCTCATCGGCCTGTGCGGCCAGGTAGTACTGGCGTTGCGTGAACATCTGCCCGTGCGCATAGACTTTCTTGCCCGATTCGCGAAACCAGCGAATCGAGCGCGCCAGGTCCTGGAGCGCCGGCAGGCCGGCATGGTCCAGTCCATCGAGATTGAGAACGAGGGCACGGATGCGCTCGTCGTCGCGCGCATGGTCGACGACATCGATGAGATCGCGACGGCTGGTTTCCTGCTCGTCTTCGCCGGTGACATTGGCGAGCGCACGATCGAGCGGATCGCCGGACTCTTCCTCGACGATGCGTCCCAGTGGCGCCAGTTCCAGCGCCGCGCCGCCAGGAATGATCGGCAGTGTCGTGTGACTGACGGCCAGCAGCGCGCCGAAGATGATCAGCAGCAGCACCAGATGCAGGAACTTGCGCAGACCGTCGAGGGCGTACAGGACGCCCTTCAGCAAGGATCCGAGCGCGCGAATCAGGCCCATAATCAGGTGCTCAGCTTTTCCTCGATGCGTGCGGACTTGCCGGAGCGCGCGCGCAGATAGTAGAGCTTCGAGCGGCGCACCTTGCCGCGACGCTTCACTTCAACTTCAGCGATCGCCGGACTGTGCGTCTGGAACACACGCTCGACGCCCTCGCCGTGCGACACCTTGCGCACGGTGAATGAGCTGTTGAAGCCGCGGTTCTTGCGTGCGATCACGACGCCCTCGTAGGCCTGGATGCGCTCACGATCGCCCTCGCGGACCTTGACCTGCACAACCACGGTATCGCCGGGCCCGAACTCGGGAAGCCGGCGATTCATCGTGCGCGATTCCAGTTCCTGAATGATCTTGTTCATGGGTTGATTCCCGATTCCAGTCTTTGTCCCGTCGCCATCACTCACCGCGGCGGATCAATACCCGCCCCGGCACAATATTCATCGAGCAGCGCGCGCTCCTCGCCGGTCAGCGTCCGCGCGGCGAGCAGGTCCGGCCGCAACTGCCAGGTCCGGCCCAGCGCCTGCATCAGCCGCCAGCGCCGGATCTCGGCGTGGTTCCCGCCCTGCAGAACAGCAGGCACAACGTGCCCTTCCCAATTCTCCGGTCTCGTGTATTGCGGCCAGTCGAGCAGTCCGTCGCCAAACGAATCCTGCGCCGCTGACTCCGCATCACCCAGCACGCCGGGCAGCAATCTGGCCACCGCATCGATCACCACGAGCGCAGGCAACTCGCCGCCCGACACCACATAGTCACCGATCGACAGCTCCTCGTCGAACAGCTCGTCGACGACCCGCTGGTCGATGCCCTCATAACGCCCCGCGACCAGCATCATGCCCCGCTGACCCGCCAGCCGCCGCGCCAGCCGTTGCGTGAATGGCCGGCCCTGCGCGGACAGCCCGATCACCGGCGAACCCTGCGGCAGCCGCCCCGCACAAGCGCGAATCGCGCTCGCGAGCGGCTCGACCTTCAGGACCATCCCGGGCCCGCCGCCATAAGGCCGGTCGTCCACGGTCCGGTGCGGATCCGTCGCGAGCGACCGTGGGTCCTCCGTACCGACCCGAAGCAGTCCGCCCGCCAATGCGCGCCCGACGACGCCTTCCGCGAGACCCGCCCGGATCAGTTCCGGGAACAGCGTGACGACTTCTATGTGCATCTAGAAATCGCGGTCCCAGTCGACCGTAATGCGCCTGCGCCCGAGATCCACCTTCAGCATATGGCGCGCAACCATCGGCAGCCAATGCTCACGCTCGCCGATCACGACCATGACGGCGTTGGCCCCGGTATCCAGAAAATGGTCCACGCGCCCCAGCACATGGCCCTCCAGATTCACGACCTCGAGTCCGACCAGGTCGGCCTGGTAGTACTCACCGCCCGTGAGCGCCGGCAATTCGCGACGCTCGATCCACAATTCCTGCCGCGCCAGCGCCATGGCCTGGTCACGGTTGTCGATGCCCGTCAGTCGCGCAACCAGGCCCTTGCCATGACGACGACCTTCGAGATGCGTCAGGTCCCGATGGCCGCCACCCGGCAGGTCAGCCCGCCATACCGGGAATGCCAGTATCTGTTCCGGCGGTTCCGTGTAGGACTTGATCTTGACCCAGCCGCGGACACCAAAGGACCCCGTGATGCGGCCCAGCTCGATCCGGCTATCTGCGGCCGCTCGCGAAGGTGACTCCGCCATGCGGCGACGCGCTCTGCAATCAGGCCGCCGCCTGCTTGCGGACCGACGTCACGAGCGTGCGGACCCGATCGGACATCTTCGCGCCCGTGCCGGTCCAGTAGTCGATCCTCGGCAGATTGAGCTCGATCTTCCGATCCTTGCGCCGCGCGACCGGGTTGAAATACCCGACCTGCTCCAGCACCAGCCCACCCTGCCGCTTGCGGCTGTCCGTGACGACGACGTGATAGAACGGCGAGTTCTTGCCGCCACGGCGTGTCAGTCGAATCGTCACCATCGGATGAATTCCTCGCAACCCGGGAGCCGTCGGGCCCCGTCAAAGAGCCGGGCATTCTACTCAAATCATGCGGGTAATGAAAGGCTTAGGCGAGGCTGCCGGCGGTTCGATTCAGCGCGGGCCTTGCCCGCCGGGATTGCGCCCGGCCAGGCCCCGCAACATCCGCGCAAGGCCGCCGCCTTTCATCTTTTTCATGACTTTCCCCATTTGCAGATGCTGTTTCAGCAGCCGATTGACTTCCTGCACCTGCACGCCCGCTCCGGCCGCAATCCGGCGCCTGCGCGAGCCGTCGATGATGCCCGGGCGCCGGCGCTCGGCCGGGGTCATCGAATCAATGATCCCTATCTGGCGCCCGATTGACCGGTCGTCGACCTGTGCGAGCGCACCCGGTGGCAGGGCCTGCGCCGGCAGCTTGTCTGCGAGTGCGGCGATGCCTCCCATCTGCTTGAGCTGGCCCAGCTGTTCCCGCAGGTCGGTGAAGTCGAAACCACGGCCTTTCGCCAGCTTTTCGGCCAGCCGCCGCGTCTGGTCCTGATCCACTCCAGCCTGGACCTGCTCGACCAACGACAGGACATCGCCCATGCCGAGGATCCGCGACGCCACGCGTTCCGGATGGAAGACCTCGAGTGCATCTATTTTCTCGCCGACACCGAGGAACAGGATCGGCTTGCCGGTCACATGGCGCACGGACAGCGCCGCGCCGCCGCGCGCATCACCATCGGCCTTGGTCAGGATCACGCCGGTCAGTGCCAGTGAAGTATCAAAGGCACGCGCCGCGTTGACGGCATCCTGGCCTGCCATGCTGTCCACGACGAAAAGTTTCTCGGTGGAGCAGACGGCACGGTCGATCGCCTGCACCTCGGCCATCATCTCCTGGTCCACGTGCAGACGACCGGCAGTGTCGATGATAACCACGTCGTGCACGTGACTGCGTGCATGGGCGACGGCCGCGACCGCGATGTCGACCGGCCTCGTGCCCGCGGGTGCCTCAAAGTAGTCGGCACCGACCTGGCCGGCGAGCCGCGCGAGTTGCGTCATGGCGGCCGGCCGGTAGATATCCGTGCTCGCCAGCAGCGTCCGCTTGCGGTGCTGCTCGATCAGCAGGCGTGCGAGCTTCGCCGCAGTCGTCGTCTTGCCGGCACCCTGAAGTCCGGCGAGCAGGATGACGACCGGCGGCTGGGCACGCAGATTGAGGCCGCGGCCCGGTTCACCCATGACCCGGGTCAGTTCCTCATGGATGATCCTGACGAAAGCCTGGCCCGGCGTCAGGCTGCGCGTGACCTCGGTGCCGATCGCGCGGGCGCGCGCGGCATCGATGAATGCCTTGACGACCGGGACGGCGACATCCGCCTCGAGCAACGCCATGCGTACCTGGCGCAGCGTGTCGGCAATATTGTCCTCGGACAGGCGGCCCCGTCCGCGCAGCGAATTGACTGCCTGGCCGAGGCGCGCGGCGAGCGTATCGAACATCCGGGAGGCAGCCTGGCGGCGCTTGCCGCAAAATCGTGCTGCCGCGGATTATAAGGCGGCCCCCTGTACAATGACCGCACGCGATTGCGGAGCCAGTCTTGCGCGGTTTTGTCGTCATCCTGCTTTACCTGGCTGCTGTTGCGGCCTCGGCGCATGCTGCCAGGCGCGGCAGCGGACGGGTGGCATTGCGCGAGCCCGCGCTGTACCTCGCGGCCGCTGCCTGGCTTGCCCATGCGCTGTGGCTCGCCGACACCCTGCGGCCGCTGAGTGAGGCTGCAATAGACCTCGCCGACAGTGCGTCGCTGATGGGACTGGTCATCGGTGCCGGCGGCGTGGTCGCGCTCGTCTCACGGCGTTTTCGCGCGGTTGCTGCAGTCGTGCTCGGGATCGCAGCACTGCTTGCAGCCGGCACCGGCAGCATGCCACAGGCGCGTGAAACTGCCGAAGTGGGTTGGCCAGTGGCGGTACATATCCTGCTGGCGCTGGGATCGGCCGGCATGTTCGCAATCGCCGCCGTGCTTGTGATCCTGCTGGCACTCCAGAACGGGCAATTGCGCAGCAAGCGCCCTGCGAACTGGCTGACGTCATTGCCACCCGTCGAAAGTCTCGAGGGGGCCTTGTTCACGGTGATTGGGACCGGCATGGCGGCATTGACCCTTGCGATATTGGCCGGCCTCTTGTTCGTGACCGACCTGTTCGCGCAGCACCTGGCGCACAAGGCGATCCTCGCACTGGCAGCCTGGCTGATATTCGCCGTCCTGCTGATCGGGCGCTGGCGCTTCGGCTGGCGCGGTCGCAAGGCGACGGTCTACACGCTTGCAGGTTTCGTCGTGCTCGCGCTTGCCTACTTCGGCAGCAAGTTTGTGCTCGAGGTCCTGCTGGGGCGGCACTGGGGTTGAACGCTTGAGCGGCCTCGCGGCCATTGTGCTGCTGTTCCTGACTGCCTTGCTGGATGCCGCGACACCGGCCTTGCGATCGAGGCGCCTGCCGGCGCGTCACCCGGGTGACTCTGCCGCCCTTCGTCTTCGCCGCCGGTTCGCCACCGAGCCGCGCCGGGCGCGCCGTGCCGCCTGGCTTCTGCGGATCACACTCCTGGGAGCGATTGCAGTCTGCGTGCTGCTTGCGCCGATCGAAATCCGGATGACGGTCGCGCTGATCGCGGTCGTGGGGCTCGCCCTGTTGCTGGCACTCGCGGGCGGCGGAGCGCTGCGACGGCCAGGTAGGCCGAGTGAACGTGCCGCTGCCGTGATGCTCTGGCCGCTGGCACCTTACTTCCTGCTGCTGCCGCCGGCGCGCAGTGGACAGCCTGCCGCGCGACGCGATCCCGACGAGACCATCGCCGACATCGCCGATGCGCTTGCCAGCGAATCTGCGGAACGCCAGCTCATGGTGGAAGCGCTGCTGGATCTCGAGCGACGCAGCGTCGAGGACGTCATGGTGCCGCGCAGCGAGATTGAGGGAATCGACATCGCGGCGGACTGGGACGATATCATCGGGCTGCTGCGGCGAACGCAGCACACGCGCATGCCATTGTTCGAGGGTGGCCTGGATCGCGTACTCGGCATCATTCACATGAGGCTGGTCGCCAACGAGATTGCTGCCGGTCGATTGACGCGGGACAGGCTGCGTGAAATTGCCGGGCAGCGCGAAGCGCTGTTCACGCCCGAGGGCACGACACTGCATGCGCAGCTGCTGCGCTTTCGCAGGCTTCGTCGTCGCATCGCATTCATCGTCGATGAATATGGCGATGTGCGCGGCTTGGTCACGCTGGAGGACATCCTCGAGGAAGTGGTCGGTGAATTTACGACCCAGCCGCCGATGCCGCGACTCGACTTCAGCGCACGGCCCGATGGGAGCTATTTCGTTCCCGGCGGCGTGACGCTGCGATCGATCAACCGGGCGCTGGGAATGAGCCTGCCCACGGATGGACCAAGGACGCTCTCCGGGCTGATCGTCGAGCACCTCGAGTCCATACCGGAGCCCGGGGCGACCCTGCATATCGGCGGGCGCACGATCGAAGTCCTGCAGGTCGCCGACAATGCGGTGCGCACGGCCCGCATCCTGCCCGCCCGCTGACGGCGGCGATCGGATTCAGCGCAATGCCGCCAGCGCCTCCGGCAGCCTGGCCGCCGCCACCACTTCGATGCCCGCGATGGCCTGACGTGGCGTATTGGCCTGCGGCACGATCGCGCGGCGGAAGCCGTGCTTGGCGGCCTCACGCAACCGCTCCTCGCCATAAGGCACAGGCCGGATTTCCCCGGTCAGGCCGAGTTCACCGAATACCACGAGTTCCTTCGGCAGGGGCCCCCCGCT
Organism: Steroidobacteraceae bacterium; assembly: GCA_016844605.1. Lineage (GTDB taxonomy): Bacteria > Pseudomonadota > Gammaproteobacteria > Steroidobacterales > Steroidobacteraceae > SCUD01. Next base: position 15,219 of record JAENJD010000020.1, on the reverse strand, counting down.
CGTGCTCGAGGCAATGGCCGCAACCACGGCGAGATCGGCAGCCGTCTCGGCGAGACGCACGCCGCCGACGACGTTGACGAACACATCGTGTGAATGCAGTGCAATCCCGGCATGCCGGTGCAGCACGGCGAGCAGCAGGGCCACGCGGTTCCCATCGAATCCAACCGCGACACGGCGCGGATTCGCCGCCTGGCTCGGATCAACCAGCGACTGGACCTCGATCAGCATCTGCCGCGTGCCTTCGCGGGCCACGGTCACGACGGAACCTGGCACGGCCTCGCTGCCGCGTGACAGGAAGATTGCCGATGGATTGCGGACCTCACGCAGGCCCTGCTCATCCATCGCAAACACGCCGATTTCATTGACTGCGCCAAAGCGGTTCTTGACCGCCCGGATCACCCGAAAACGGCTGCCGGAATCGCTTTCGAAGTAAAGCACCGTGTCGACCATGTGCTCGAGCACGCGTGGACCGGCGATCACGCCTTCACGCGTCACGTGTCCGATCAGCAGCACCGAGGTGCCCGCGGCCTTGGCGTGGCGCACCAGCCGCGCCGTCGATTCCCGCAACTGCGTCACGGCGCCGGGCGCGGCCTCCACATCTCCGACGGACATGGTCTGGATGGAATCGATGATCAGCACCCGGGCGCCCGCGCGCGCGCACTCCTCCAGGATCCGTTCGACCGCGGTCTCTGAAATGAGCGAAAGCCCTGGTCCTTCCACGGCGAGCCGCCGGGCGCGCTCCGCGACCTGACGCACGGATTCCTCTCCGGTTGCGTACAGCACCGGGACCCCGGCTGACATCGCCGCGGCGCATTGCAACAGCAGCGTGGACTTGCCGATGCCGGGATCACCGCCGATCAGTGTCACCGAGCCCGCGACCAGTCCGCCACCCAGCACACGGTCGAATTCGGCATAGCCGGTGCCAAGCCGATCACCGTCAGTCGCGGTGATCTGCCCGATCGGCTCCGCTTGCGACGCGCCAATGCCCTGGGCGCCCGGTTGGGCTGCGCGCGGCTTCCGCGGAGCGTTGAAGGCAGACATGGTGTTCCACTCGTCGCAGGACGGGCATTGGCCCTGCCAGCGGGGGGAATCGGCACCGCAGGCCGAGCAGACAAACACGGTGCGTGGCTTCGGCATCGCTGCGGTCCGGCCGGGGGAGCGGCGATGCTAGCACGCACCATCCGCTGGCAGGCGGCCGATTGGACTGCGGCCCAGGTCGCGGTTTGGGCCATAACACATTGAAAATTCGGCCAAGACAGTACCGGCGGACGGCACGCCCGTTTATGATCCGTGGATGTTTGGAGTCATGGGTCGGATGGCGCATGCCTGACGAATCCAGTTTCGGTCGCTGGCTGCGCAACCGATCCGGCCCGCCGGATCAGGGGGCGGGCCACGCCGTGCCGAAAATCAGCAGGCCGCTCGGGGCGGCGCTCGCAAAAGAAGAACCGCGTCAGACGCCGGGATTCGCGCTCCGTCCGGGCCAGGTATTTCATCACTATCGCCTCCAGCAGCAGCTCGGCCGCGGCGCGAACGCGACGGTCTACAAGGCAACGGACGAGACCACTGGCGGCGTCGTCGCCCTCAAGATGCTGACGATCGCCGATGACTGGCCCGATGACCTGATCGAGGACGCGAAGCTCAGGCTGCTGCGCGAAGCCGATGCGGCGGGCGGACTCGCGCACCCGGATATCGTCGAGGTGCGCGAAGCCGGCGTGCACGACGGGCTCGTGTATCTGGCGATGGAATACGTCGAGGGCGTCAATCTCGGCATGCACGCGTTCGAAGGCAAGCTGCTGCCGCCCCGCATGGTCACCGAGATGTGCGCGAGGGTCGCCGACGCCCTCTATTTCGCGCATCAGCGCGGCGTCATTCATCGCGACATCAAGCCGGCCAATATCGTGTTCGACCAGCGCAATCGGCGCGTTCGCGTCATGGATTTCGGTGTCGCGCGGCTCGAGAACAGCCGCGCGACACGCACCGGCATCATCCTGGGCTCACCCTCCTACATGGCGCCGGAGCAGCTCGATGCACGGCCCGTCACCGCGCAATCGGATATTTTTTCGCTGGGCGTCACCTTGTTCCAGCTACTGACCGGCATGCTGCCGTTTCGCTCTGACTCGATACCCGGATTGATGCAGAAGATTTCGGCCGAACCGCACCCGCCGTTGCGTGTCGTGCGTCCCGACCTGCCGGAGACCCTGTCCGCAATCATTGATCGCGCGCTTGAGAAGGACCCCGAGTTGCGCTACCGCAATGGCGCCGAAATGGCCCAGGCCTTGCGTGACTGCTCGCGCAGCATCGATCCGGCACTGAGTTGATGGGCCGTTACGTCTCCCTGCGAAGTCGCGTGCAGGCCGTCGGTTTGACCGATACCGGCAAGGTGCGCGAACACAACGAGGACTCGATCTCCTGGGACGGCGACATCGGGCTCTTTGTGCTGGCCGACGGCATGGGCGGCTACAACGCCGGCGAGGTCGCAAGCGGCATTGCCGTCAAGACCATCGTGAATCTGGTGCGCGAGGCATATCTCGCCCAGGAACTGGAGGGTGTCGACAAGACGACCGGCCTGCACCGTCCGAGCATCATCCTGCGCGACGCGATTGCCCGCGCCAACAAAATCATCCACCAGACCTCAAAGTCCCAGACTCAGTGCGAGGGCATGGGCACAACCGTGGTAGCGGCGCTGTTTCACGACAACCGCGTGGCACTCGCCCACGTCGGGGATTCACGCATGTACCGGCTGCGCAAGGAGACCTTTGAGCAGCTGACCATGGACCATTCGCTGCTCCAGGAGCTGGTCGACCGCGGTTTTTACTCGCCAGAGGAGGCGCAGCGCGCCACCAACAAGAATTACGTGACCAGGGCACTCGGCGTCGAGCCCACCGTGGACGTCGAAGTGCACGAGTACCCGGTCGAAGCGGGGGACTGGCTGGTACTTTGTTCGGACGGCCTCACAGATATGGTCGAAGACGAAGATATTCACTTAACAATCAGTACGTTCGGCGGTAATCTTGACACCGTTGGTAGGCAACTGGTGCAGCTGGCGAATGACAGCGGCGGCCGGGACAACATCTCGGTCGTGCTGGCGCAGGTGGTCGAACTTTTCCCCGCTCGGCGGGGCATACTTGACAGAATATTGGCCTGGTTCGGGTAACGGGCAGCGAGGGAGTCTATGGCGCGCCTGATTTTGAGTCTCGATGGCCAGGTTTTGGCCGAATACAACATGACCAAGGAACGGTACACGGTCGGCCGCCTGCCGGACAATGACGTGCGCATCGACAATGCGGCGGTCAGTGGTCACCACGGCCTGATCATCAACATCCTGAACGACTCCTTCCTTGAGGACCTCAACAGCACCAACGGTACTTACGTCAATGGCAAGCTCATCAAGAAGCATGCCCTGACGCACGGTGACGTCATCACCATCGGGCACCATCACCTGCGCTTTGTCGACAGCCAGGTCGAGAGCTCGGAGCAGGACGAATTCGAACGCACGCTGGTCATCCAGCCCGGCCAGGTGAATGAGAGCCGGTTGAGAGCGGCTACAGATGCGGCCGCCGCGGCCGCCGCGGCCGCCGCAGCCGCGGCAGCAACCGCTGCGCCGGTACGCGCAGCGACGCCGACAGCAGCCGCGCCGGCAGGCTTTGGGGAGAAACCACCACCGTCACGCCCAGCCAAGCTGCAGGTGCTATCCGGCCAGTTCGCCGGACGCGAACTGGAACTGGCCAAGACCCTGACGACACTTGGGCGACCGGGTGTGCAGGTGGCAGCGATCAGCCGGCGCTCGGACGGCTACTATGTCGTCCACGTCGAGAGCAGCAAGCCCGGCGATTTTCCGCTGGTCAACGGCCAGCCGATCGGTCCCCAGGCCCGCAGACTGCATGACAACGATGTCATCACGCTCGCCGGCGTCAAGATGGGCTTCTTCGACGGCTAGGGAACCTCTGATTGACTCCCCCATGAGGCGCGTTGCGCGCGCGCGGCGGCGCGCCAAGGCGCGAGCCGAAGTCCCTTAGCCGGGACTATGGACGAGGCGAGCAACGCCGGCGCACCGCCGCCCGCGCGCAACCCGCAGGGACCGGGTGATTTTCGTCCCTGGCGGCGTCGCTCGTCGCTCATGTATCGCGATACACATCGTTCCTCGCTCCTTGCCAGGGACGAAAATCACACACAGTCGCGCCCATGCGGGAGTCAATCAGAGGTTCCCTGCCGCGCGGCCCCTAGGCCAGCAGCTGCCAGGCCAGCGTCGCCTGGCAGGCGAATCCCGCGCCAAATGTCAGCGTGCGCAGCCACGGTATGCCGAACGCATACACGACGGCATAAGCAAGGCGTGCCCAGAAATACACGCAGGCTGCGAGCACGGTCGCCTCATTCGATAAGCCGATCGCGTCAGCGACCAGCACGAGCGCCGCGAACACCACCAGATTCTCGACCGCATTCGCATGAGCGGCCTGCAGGCGCTGGGCCCATGGTGCCTGCGGCTTTGGGTTTTCCGGATAGCCGACCGCGTCTACGAGACCGCGCACAGCGATTCTGTTGAGTATGTACGGCACCCACAGCAATGCAGTCTGCACCGTGACGAGTACGAGATATTTCAGTTCGAGCGTCATGAATTCATCCCCCTGACTCACATCGACGAAAACAGGCCGATCAGGCCGAACGCGAGTACGCCGGCGGCGCCCGGAAGCCGGCCCGAGCCTAACCCGCCAAGACGCCGGCCGGCCGTCGCGCGAGTTCCAGGGCGAGCGCTGCCCAATAGGCCAGCAGCACCAGCCAGCTCAACGCAAAAACACGAAATCGCCAGAGCACGTCATTCGAACCCAGGTGAATGAAGCTGTGAATCAGCCGCAGGCCCACGTACGCCCAGCCAAGTGCGACCAGCAACATTCCCGCCGCTCCGGCCGCGAATGCAATCGCAGTGCCGGCATAGAAAAGCGTCGGCGCCTCATAAAGATTGACGAGATGGCGCGACACGACGGCGACTTCCTCTGGTTCGCCATCGCCGCGATAAATCTTGTAAAAGCGTGGATCGACCTGGCGGCCGCGGACTGCGCGCCAACGCAGGGTGGCGAGCCGCAAGACGACTGCCGCGGTCAGCGCGAACAGGGCGAATGCCGGCCAGAGTATTGCCATGACGATCTCCCGGTGAGGGTCAGCCGTGGGCGATCGGCTTGTCGCTGAACAGGAACGCCTTGAGCTGCTTCGCCAGCACCGCGTCGCGACGCCTGATCCATTCGAGGACCATCGACGCATGCTCCTTCTCCTCGTCGCGGTTGTGCGCGAGGATCGCCCGCAATTCCGGGTCCTTGCAGGCATCGGCACGCTGGTTGTACCAGTCGACCGCTTCCAGCTCCTCCATCAACGAGACGATCGCCCTGTGCATGTCACGGGTTTCGTCCGACAATTCCTCGACGGGCTCATGGTAACCGACGCTCGACATGGACAGTCTCCTCAGCGGAACAGCGATTTGAAATCATGCGCCGGCCGGTAGCCGAGCCCCGCCATCGCCTTGTCCACAACATAAACGCGATCGATCGACTCCGGCAACTCCCAGCCGCGACGCGCGAACTCAGGCAGCGCCCAGGGATGATGCGCCAACACCGCGGTTCTTGCTCCCGAAAGCAGTGTCTCGCACTCGGCGATTGAGAATGGAGAATGGGCGGAGACATTGAAAACCTCGAATCCCGACAAACCGGGCGCGAGCGCCAGTTCATGGGCCTGTGCGACATCCGCTGCGTCGACACCGCGATAAAGCCGGTAAATCGCGATCAGGCGCGGATGCTCGGGAAAGCAGCGCGACATGCGCAGGCTGATGCAGGTCATGCCGCCACGTGCAGCCTCGGCGCAGGCTGCTTCCGCCGCGAGCTTGGTCTCGTCGTAGATGTCGCGCGGCTCTGGTTTCAGGTCTTCCGTGACCCATACGGCTTCCTTGGCGGCAGGCATGAGCGAGTGGCCGTAAAGCGAAGTCGTGCTGGTGTAGACGAAGCGCCTCACGCCGGCCTCGCCGCAGGCGGCGAGCAGTCGCCGGGTGCCCTCGATGTTGACCTGACGGAATTCCGCGGCCGGGCGAATTCCCAGGTCCGGGGCATGCAGGGAAGCCGTATGCACCACGGCATCGAGACCAGCGCAGGTCGCGGCAAGAAGCCCGGAATCGCAGATGTCACCGACGATCGATGTCAGCGGCCCCGGCCGCAGGTCCAGCCCGACGACCTGGTGCCGCAGGGAAAGCCGTGCACTGATCGCGCCGCCGATTCGCCCCGAAGACCCGGTGACCAGTATGCGCATGATGCGGCTACCGCACGTCGATGTGCACGCGTTCACTGACGCGGCAGACAAGTTCGTAGGGAATAGTGCCGGCCGCGGCTGCCACGATTTCCACGGGAACACCGCTTCCCCACAGGACAACCGGGTCGCCGATCGCGACCTGCGGAAGGTCCGTAACGTCGATCGTCAGCATATCCATTGAAACACGACCGGCGAGTCGTGCCTGCCTCGCATTGACGAGGACCGGCGTGCCGCTCGCGGTATTGCGCATGTAGCCATCGCCGTAGCCCGCCGCGACGACGGCAATTCGCGTCGCGCGCCTTGCGGTCCAGACTCCGCCATAGCCGACGCGATCACCATCCGCCAGCTCCCTGACCGCGATCACGCGGCTCTCGAGCGTCATCGCAGGTCGCAAGCCGAGATCGGCGCCGGTTGAGCCGGCAAATGGAGAAATTCCGTACAACATCAGGCCGGGCCTGACCCATTCGGTGCGCGTCGACGGCCAGCCGATCATGCCCGCCGAATTCGCGATGCTGCGCTCGCCCGCAAGACCTGCCGTGAGCCGCTCGAAACATTCGAGCTGGGCACGGGTGCGCTCGTTGTCCTTCAATTCGGCTTCGGCCAGATGAGTCATCAGCGCGATCGGCCGCATGATGGCCTTGCAGTCTGCGAGGCGCTCGAGCGCCGCGGGCAGCTCGCCAGGACGGAATCCGAGCCGGCCCATGCCGGTGTCAATTTTCAGCCAGATCCGGAATAAATGCGCGCCACGCCAGGCCTCGAGCAAGGCGATCTGCCCAGGCTCGTGCACCACCAGTTCGAAGCCGCTCCCTGCGGCTTCGCGGAGTTGTTCGGCCCCCTGCACGCCCTCGAGCAGCACGATTCGTTGCGAGTGCCCGGCCGCGCGCAATGCAAGCGCCTCGCCAAGCCGTGCGACTGCAAATCCGTCCGCGCCCGCGAGGGCCGATGCGACCGCCACCATGCCATGGCCATAGGCGTTCGCCTTCAGGACTGCCAGCACGCGGCTGTTGGGCGCGATCTCGCGTACGCGGGTGAGGTTGTGGCGCAACGCCGCCGTGTCGACAACGGCGCGGATCACAGGGATCAGAACACGCCCTCGCCGTATGACTCGGCAACGAGGTCCTTGAATTGCGTGTATTCGCCGAGGAAGGTCAGCTGCACTTCGCCGATCGGCCCATTGCGCTGCTTCGCGATGATGATGTCCGCAATGCCCTTGCGTGTCGTGTTCGGGTCGTACACTTCTTCGCGGTAAATCAGCAGGATCAGGTCGCTGTCCTGTTCGATCGCGCCGGACTCGCGCAGGTCGGACATCACCGGCCGCTTGTCGGTGCGTTGCTCAACCGCGCGATTGAGCTGCGACAAGGCCACCACCGGCACCTGCAGTTCCTTGGCAAGCGCCTTGAGACTGCGGGAGATCTCGGATATCTCGGTGGCCCGGTTCTCCTTGGTCCCCGACACCTGCATCAATTGCAGGTAGTCGACGATGATCAGTCCAAGCCCCTTCTCGCGCTTGAGCCGGCGCGCGCGTGCGCGCACTTCGGTCGGGGTCAGCGCCGGTGTTTCGTCCACGTACAGCGGGGCGCTCGAAAGCTGCGCCATCGCGCCCTGGATGCGCGACCAGTCTTCCTCCGTGAAGCTCCCGGTGCGCAGGTGCGATTGATTGACGCGGCCCAGCGACGCGATCAGGCGAAGCGTCAACTGCTCGGCGGACATCTCCATCGAGAAGATCGCAGACGGCACGCCTTTTGCGATCGCAGCGTACTCGGCGATATTGACCGCAAGCGTTGTCTTGCCCATCGACGGCCGGCCGGCGATCACGACCAGGTCGCCCGCCTGCAGGCCGGTGGTCTTGCGGTCGAGTTGCGCGAAACCGGTTGGTACGCCGCGAATCTCGCCCGGTGTCTGGTGCAACAGGTCGAGCCGGTCGATGGTCTGGGGCAGGATATCCTTGATCGCGATGAACCCGGACTTGCCGCGGCTGCCGCGCTCGGCGATCTCAAAGACCCGACGCTCGGCCTCGTCCACGAGCTCGCTGGCAGAGCGGCCCTTGCCGTCGAGTGCAGCCGCCGCGATTTCGCCACCGGCCGTCACAAGCTGCCGCAGGATCGACCGCTCGCGGATGATCTCGGCATAGGCGCGGACATTGGCGGCGCTCGGGGTGTCGCGTGCGATGGTCCCCAGATAGGCGAGCCCGCCGATCTCCTCGAGACGGCCCTTGCGCTCGAGGTGCTCCGAGACGGTTACCGCATCGCAGGAGCCGCGATTCTCGGCGACTTCGGCGATCGCCTCGAATATCTGCCGGTGGTCCCGGCGGTAGAAATCGCCGGCCGTGACGATGTCGGCGACGGCGTCCCAGGCATTCGCATCCAGCATCAGGCCGCCCAGCACCGCCTGCTCCGCCTCGACCGAATGCGGCGGCATGCGGACCTCATCCGGGCGGATCATCGCAACCATGGCTTGAGCATACACGCAGCGGCGCACCAGGCGCCGCCGGCGATCACTCCTCGGCGATGACTGTCAGCGGCACCTCGATGTCGATGTCGCTGTGCAGATGCAGGGTGATGACATGCTCGCCGACCGTTCGGATCGGACCGCCCGGCAGGCGCACTTCCGCGCGTTCGATCTTGTGGCCGGCTGCCGAACAGGCATCGGCGATGTCGGTCGTGCTGATCGATCCGAACAGCTTGCCTTCGCTGCCGGCCTTTGCCGTCAACGAGAGCTTGATGCCCTCGAGCGCCGCAACGCGTTTCCTCGCAGCCGCGAGTTCCGTGGCGGCGCGGGTCTCGAGTTCCATCCGACGGACCTCGAATTTGGCGATATTCGCGGCTGTTGCCAAGGTCGCCTTGCCACCGGGCAACAGATAATTCCGGCCAAAGCCGGGCTTGACCCTGACCCGATCGCCGATATCGCCCAGATTGGCGATCTTCTGCAGAAGGATGACTTCCATGATTTCACCGTCTCCGTTGTCTGTCGGATGCTTGCCGGAACGGGCGCTCAGGGCGCCGCGCCACCGGGCCGGCCCGCAAAGCGTTCCCGAAAGCGGACCCAGGTGTCCGCGAATCCAATCCCCACCAGCGCCATCGGCAGCAGCACTGCGGCGATGTAGGCGAGTATGAGCGGCAACAGGCCGATGACCTGCAGCTCGCGCAGGCCGTGGACGACGGCGAGCGCCTGCATCAGGTATGCCGCGGCCAGCACAAATACCAGGTCATCGGCCGCCTGCCAGGACTGTCCGAATGCCAGCTGCGCGCCGAGACTCGTGGCAAATGCGGCGACTGCAATCCAGGCGACCACGCGGCCCAGCTTCAGCTGCCGGAACTCACGCCCGAACAAGCCGGGCTCCCGCAATTTCCCGAATGCCCACAGGCCCGCAAACTGCGCGAGCATCGCGTGCAGAAGCACTATCCAGGCAAGTGTCCGCCAGGCGAAGTGCACGGTGACTGCGCCGATCTCCTGCGGAGAGCGCTCGATTCCAAACTGCGAAAGCGTCTCCGCGGCGCGCTGCAGCATCGGCTCGAGCGCGCCGACGAGCGGCATCAACACACCCTGCGGATCGCCCAGCAATCCATGGATCGCGAGCACCAGAAGGCCCGCACCGATCGTCGCCGCCTGGAACACCAGGCTGAGACTCCGGGTCGCGGCCAGCGCGGACGCCGCAAGATACGAGGGCAGCAGCACTGCGAGGGCGATGATCAGCGCAGGGCCTGCGCCGAATGCCGGCAGGAACACCCACAAGAGCCCGGCTGCAGCGCCAAGCGCCGCGGCTGTGGCCGGCACCGCCCCGCCCGCCAGCAATGCAAGCACGACGACGCCCGCCGGCAGCCACGCGGCCATCGGCAGTGCGAAGAGTGAAACGAGCGAGGCGAGTCCCCCCGCCAGGAAAGCCCGGGCGGGATTACCGGTCACCCAGTGGATCAGCGCCGTCATTGCGGAACTATGGGTCGCGGGCCCGCGCCCGGCGGCCTCAGTGCTGATCCGTGTACGGCAGCAGGGCCAGGAAGCGCGCGCGCTTGACCGCGACGGCCAGCTGGCGCTGGTAGAACGAACGCGTGCCGGTGATGCGGCTCGGAACGATCTTGCCGGTTTCGGTGATGTAAGCCTTGAGCGTCGCCAGATCCTTGTAGTCGATCTCGACGGTCTCTTCGGCCGTGAACTTGCAGTATTTCTTGCGTCGGAAAAAGCGTGACATCGGGTGGTTCTCCGGTCCGTGATCTCAGTCGAGGCCCATGGCGTCGCCCATCTGGTCGCGATCGCGGTCGCCGCGATCACCACGCTCCTTCTCCTCCGGCTCCTTGGCCATCGGTGAAGGTTCGGTGACCGCCTGGTCCATCTTGATGACCAGGTGGCGCAGCACGGCATCGCTGAACCGGAAGGCTCCTGTCAGCTCTTCGAGGGCCTTTGCATCGCATTCGATGTTCATCAGCACGTAGTGCGCCTTGTGCATCTTCGCGATCGGGAATTCCAGCTGGCGCCGGCCCCAGTCCTCGAGACGATGCACCGCGCCGGCACCGACGGCGATGATGCCGCGGTAACGCTCGATCATGGCGGGAACCTGCTCACTCTGATCCGGATGGACCAGGAATACGATCTCGTAATGCCGCATCTTGGTGCTCCCTGTGGTAACAGCCTCCCGCTGACGCGCTCGCGGTGAGGCAAGGAGAAACACCCCTGAGTCAGGGGCGAGGGCCGCGTAAGTTACCGGACTCCCTGGAGTTTTGCAACCGCGGCTATGCCTTGCGCCGTTGCCTCAGGGCCTCATAGAGCACGACGCCCGCGGCAACGGAGACATTGAGGCTCTCGACCGCCCCCAGCATGGGCAGGCGGATGCAGAAATCGCAGCAATCGCGCGTCAGGCGCCGCAGGCCCTGGCCTTCGGAGCCCATGACAATGGCAAGGGGGCCGGTCAGGTCAGCCGCATGCAATTCGCGATCCGCATCCGCCGCGGTCCCGACGATCCAGAGACCCGCGGCCTTCAGGTCCCTGAGTGAGCGGGCGAGATTGGTCACCTGCGCGAATGGGACGGTCTCGGCGGCACCAGCGGCGACCTTGCGCACAGCCGGCGTCAGGCCGACGGCCCGATCGCGCGGCGCGACCACAGCGACCACCCCCGCCGCATCCGCGGTCCGCAGGCAGGCCCCCAGATTATGTGGATCGGTGACGCCGTCGAGCACCAGAACGAGCGCCGGCGGCGCCGATGCGACCAGCAGATCGAGCAGGCCATTTTCATTCAAGGCGGCACTGGCACGAACTTCGGCGACCACGCCCTGATGGGCCGCGCCAACGCAAAGGCGATCCAGATCCGCGGTCGACGCCATGGCAACCGTCAAGCCCCTTTCCCTGGCCAGCCGGAGCAGTTCCCGCTGCCGCGCGTCATCACGATCCTGCCCGATTGTCAGGCGGATCACGTCGGCTGGCCGGCGCATCAACAATGCGCGCACCGGATGCAAACCGTAGACGATCGCGGTTTCGCTCATCGCTTGCGCGGGGTCCGTTCCTTGCTGCGGCGGCGCGGGTGGAAATGTGTGCCGGTTTTGTCCACGAGCTCGAAGTCTATCTTGCGCTCGGCAGAATCCACCCTGATCAGCCGTACCCGCAGTTCGTCACCGATGGACAAGCGCATGCCCGTGCGTTCGCCGACCAGGGTCCGGTCACCCTCGTGAAACCGGAAATAGTCCCGCGGCAGCGAAGTGACATGCACCAGGCCGTCAACCTGAATTCCCTTCAATTGCACAAATACGCCGAATTCGGCGACGCCGGTCGCGACCGCGTCGAATTCCTCGCCGACCTTCGGGCGCATGAACTCGCACTTCAGGTAGGCGACCACGGAGCGCGCCGCTTCATCCGCGCGCCGCTCGCGCATCGAACATTCCTGCCCCAGCACTTCCATCTCGCGCGGCGAGTGTTCGAAATCGGCCGCGGTTCCGCCCGCCAGCGCGTGGCGGATTCCACGGTGCACCAGCAGGTCGGGGTAGCGACGAATCGGCGACGTGAAGTGCGCGTATTCGGCGAGCGCGAGACCGAAGTGCCCGATATTCAGCGGCTGATAAAGCGCCTGGGGCAGCGAGCGGATGATCGCGTTCTGCAGCACGCCCGCGTCGGGCCGTTCAGCGATCAGCTTCAGCGCCTTCTGCAGCCGGGCGGGCTCGAGTTCACCCTCTATGTCCAGATGCACGCCGCGCAATGCCAGGAAGCGCTTGAGATCCTGGATGCGATCCTCCTCGGGCCGGCCGTGGATGCGAAACAGCGCCGGCAACTTGTGCTTCTTCAGGAATCGCGCGGCCTCGACATTGGCCGCAATCATGCATTCCTCGATCAGGCGATGGGCGTCATTGCGCGGATATTCGCGGATGTCGGTGACGCTGCCGGACTCGTCAACGAGCACCTTGACCTCAGGCGCCTCGAAGTCGAGTGCCCCGCGCGTCTCGCGCCAGCGCCGCAGGGCCTCGTAGACGTGCTGCAGGCATTCGAGCGACGGCAATATCGCCGACAGCTCGCGCCGCGCCTTCTGATCGCGGCCCTCGAGTATTGCGGCAACCTGCGTGTAGGTCAGCCGCGCCGCCGAGCGCATGACCGCTGCATGAAAACTGCTCGAGGACACCCTGCCCGTCTTTGTCACCTGCATGTCACAGACCATGCAAAGCCGGTCGACCTTCGGCATCAGCGAGCAGAGATGATTTGAAAGCGGCTCCGGTAGCATCGGCAGCACGCGATTCGGAAAATACACGGAGGTGGCGCGCTCGCGCGCCTCGGTGTCCAGTTCCATGCCGGTGCGCACATAGTGGCTGACATCGGCGATGGCGACGATCAACCGATATCCGCCTGCGGATTCCTGTGCCCAGACCGCGTCATCGAAGTCGCGCGCATCCTCACCGTCGATCGTGATCAGCGGCAGTTCGCGCAGGTCCACCCTGCCGGCACGGCCCGCCGAGTCGACTTCGCGGCCATATTTCCGCGCTTCACGCAGCACGCCCGCCTGGAACTCGTGCGGCAGCCCATGCGACGCGATTGCGAGATCGATTGCTGTATCGGCGCTCCCGCCCTGCGGCAGCACGCGCGTCACCTTGCCGACCGGATCGCGATTACGGCTCGGTTGCTCGATGATCTCCACGACCGCAAGGTCGCCATGGCGCGCGGGGCCGACCTGCTGCGGCGGAATCACGATGCGATGACTGATGCGCCGGTTGTCCGGCACGAGGGAACCGACACCTGCCTCCAGCGAGAAGCGGCCGGCGACCTGCTTCGTGCGGCGCTCCAGCACGTCCACGATCGAACCTTCGGAGCGGCCTCGCTCGTCGCGGCCGGTGACGCGCGCAGCGGCGCGGTCGCCGTGCATCAACATCCGCATCTCGCGATAGGGCAGGAACAGGTCGTCCCCACCGGCATCAGGCGCAAGAAATCCGAAACCGTCGCGATGCCCGCTGACCGTGCCGACGACCAGTTGCAGGCGGTCGATGAGGCAATATTCGTCGGCCCGGTTGAGCAGCAACTGGCCATCGCGGACCATCGCGCCGAGCCGTTTCGTCAGCGCCTGCCTGAGTGCGCGTTCCTGGATGCCGAGCTTGTCGGCGAGCGCATCGAAGGTGAGGGGTTGCCGGGCGTCGCCGAGTGTCTTCAGCAGCAACTCGCGGCTCGGAACGGGCTTGCCGTAGCGCTCGGATTCCTCGCGAAAGCGTGGGTCTTGATCCTGCCAGCCTGGCTTGCGGCTCATTGGTTTCGTGCAATTGACATCGAACGGGTGCCTGCGTAAATTGGCGCGCCCTCGCCGGGGTCCCCCGGTCGCAACCTGTGCCCAGGTGGCGGAATTGGTAGACGCGCTAGTTTCAGGTATTAGTGCCGCAAGGCGTGGAGGTTCGAGTCCTCTCCTGGGCACCATTTTCTCATCGTCATTGTACGCCAGCTGACTGGATGGCTGGTAACAACTGCTCCACCCGGTGTGCCTGGTCACGCAGGCGCGCTTCCGCATCGTCGACCGTCAGCAGGTCCACGCCGAAATCGGCAACGATTTCCGGCGGCGTGCCATCGGGGAATGGCCGCTTGAACATTCGCGCGGCCATCAACAGACCGATGGTCGGTCGCGGATGCCCATCCGAACGGTAATACCGGCTGTATCTTTCCGGCACGGCGAGGCCGTCGAGCGTCAGGCCATTCGGATAATTGAAATTGTAGTAATGCAGGCGCGCCCGGCAATGCTGCCGCTGGCCCAACAACTCGAGTCCGTGCAGTGTCTCCGCAAGCCCGCGGCCTCTGCGCCCAGTGACGACCAGATCCGGCGTGAAATACGCATGGATGTCGATGTCGCGGCCGCACAGGCTGTCGAGTATCCGTGCGAATTCTTCCGCGTAAGGCGGCATGGGCAGTTTCGAAAGCGGCGGACCTTCGCCCGCCGGTACGGTTGCGGCGAGCTGCGGCAGCACGTTCCTGATCCGCTCGATATCGTTTTCACGCCCTTCGAAATCAAAATGGTCGTAGGACTCAACGTACTCGGAAATATCCGCGCCCGAGTCGCGCGCGCGGAGCGCGAACAGCATCTCGAAGTTGTTGCCGACGGCTGCTCCTGAAAGCGTGATTGCGAATGTGCGGCGCGCGGCCAGCCAGCGGGTCGGACGGCCCGCCGGGTCGGTGTCCAGCAGCGCTTCGTCAAAGCCGTAATTCATCTTCACGTCGACGGTCGGGCGCAGGACCGTGTCGAGATTCAGGACCACGGCCTTCAGGTTCGGGTCGTCCAGGGACGATTCGACAAAGCGACGCATCTCGTAGGGTGTCGAGCCGGACACCGCATGGTTGAACCAGTCGAGACTGGTCAGTGGCCCGACCGTCGCCGGGTCGAAGGCATCGCGCGCCCAGGACGCACCGTAGACCGCCACCTGCGGCTTGAAGTAATCGAACAGAATCGGCTTGTAGACGCGCGACCAGCCGTCGACCAGCTGCACGATCGTC
>JAENJD010000126.1 GCA_016844605.1 Steroidobacteraceae bacterium | reverse complement strand
GCATTCGAAGATCACGGCCGCGCACATGCTGGACCGGCTCGAACAGAATCAATCGCCCGATTTCCTGCGCACCCGGCGCTGGCAGCTCGACTGGCAGAACGACATCGCGGCATCGGAGCACCAGGCCTTGACGGCGGGCGTGATCTGGCAGGACGAGGATGTCGCCGCGCAAACCTTCTTCCCTTTCCTTCCGCCTTATGCAGCGGACATCACGACGACGCAGTTCTACCTGCAGGACCAGATGTCCTTCGGCCGGACGCAGGTCCTGCTGGCGGCCGGTTACACGGATCACGAGACCTTTGGCGGCCATGAAACCTGGAATGCCGAGTTCGGATTTCCGCTCGGCGATGCGACCATGCTGACACTGGCCGCCGGGCGCGCCTTTCGAGCCCCGGATGCCACGGACCTTTACGGCTCCGGTGGCAATGCGGCGCTCGACCCGGAAAACTCGCAGGGTTACGAAGCGAGCATTCGTCATGACACGGCCAACGGCCAGCGCTTTTCGCTGACGGTATTCCGCAACGACATCGACGACCTGATCGAATTCGTCGTCACCGATTTCGAAACCTTCGACGGCGAGAACCGCAATGTCGAGCGGGCGCGCATCGACGGCCTCGAAGCCAGCTGGAACTACGACGGCAAGCATTGGGCGGCACGCGCCACGGCGACCCTGCAGGATCCGCGCGACCTGGTGACGGACGAGAGGCTGCTGCGCCGCGCCCGGGAGAACTTCACGCTGGCTGCCTCGCGCCGGTTCGGCGCCCACGAGATCGCCGTGGACCTGCTCTATGCGGGCGAGCGCGAGGACTTCGGATTCCCGCAGGTCAACATGCCCGCCTACTGGCTCGCAAACCTCTCGGCAAGCATCGCGGTCAATGAACGCTGGACATTGCTCGCGCGAATGGAGAACCTGCTGGACGAGGACTACGAGCTCGCGCGCGGCTACAACACGATGGGCCGCAGCCTGTTCGTCGCTGCCCGGCACGAATTCCGGTGAGGAGGCCCGATGGGCAACCGGCTGTCAAAGATCTACACGCGCACCGGCGATGACGGCACGACCGGTCTCGGCGATGGCAGCCGTGTGCCCAAGGACGACGCGCGGGTCGAGGCCTATGGCAGCGTGGACGAATGCAATAGCGCGATCGGCGTCGTGCTTGCGGTTGAGAGCCTCCCGGCGGATGTCCGCGACGTCCTGATGACCATTCAGCACGAACTCTTCGATCTGGGCGGCGAACTCTGCATCCCGGGCCATCGCGCGATCCAGGCGACACAGGTGTCACGCCTCGAGCAGGCGCTGGATGCTTTCAACGAGCAGCTGCCGCCACTCAAGGAATTCATCCTGCCGGGTGGCGGCACGGCAGCCGCTGCCTGCCATCTGGCGCGCACGATCTGCCGGCGCGCGGAACGGCGCTGCTGGACGCTCGCGCGCATGCAGGCCGTCGCCGTGGAACCGCTGCAGTACCTGAACCGCCTGTCGGATCTCCTGTTCGTCATCGCGCGCGTGCTGGCGCGCCAGGAATCCGGCAGCGAGGTGCTCTGGAAACACGAGCGGCGCTGAGCGCAGCGCAGGGTCATAAGGCCGGCGCAAGCCCCGCGCGCCGGCGCGCATCGTCGAGTTCCGAACAGACTTCGGCGGCGCCCTGGCTGATGCGCGGGCTCGGCCGCGCCAGCAGATCCGCCGGCGCGTGGTAGACGCTTCCTGTGGCTACCGCCGCGAGTCCATCAAAGCGCGCCCAGAACTCGACCGGATCGCCGTCTCCGATCGACAGGATCATCTGCGGCGCGCGAACCAGCACCGATTCGAGATCCACCGGCAGGGCGAGCGCCGTCGAATCCGCGAATACATTGCTGCCGCCACACAACTCGACAATCTCGCTGATCAGGTGGGTGCTGCCCACCGTGAATAGCGGCGCATCATCGATCTGCACGAACACGCGGATTCCCGGCCGATCGCGGTATTCAGCCCGAAGACCGGCGATTTCGGCGCGAAAACCGGCCGCCGCACGGGCCGCGATTTCTTCCGTGCCTGCCAGCGCTCCAAGCGTCTCCAAACCAGTGGCGATGTCGTCGAGCTTCAGGGTCGGAATCCCGACCACGCGGATGCCAAGATCTTCGAGTCGCGTCCGAACTTCGGGCGGCGTGCCGGACTCCCAGATCACGGCGACGGTCGGTGCGAGCGCTACGATGCGCTCATAATCGAGCCGGAATGCGTCGCCGATCCGCGGCAGCGACTTCGCGGCCTCTGGATAGTCGCTGAATTCGCTGACCGCGACGAGCTGATCCGCGGCGCCCGCGGCGTACAGCAGTTCCGTGAGATTCGGCGCGACGCTGATGATGCGCTCACCTTGCTGTGGCGGCGCCTCCGCCGTGCAGGCTGCGAGGCAGGCGACCAGCAGGACCGGAAACTGCGTCAGGCGACCCATGCGCCGAGAGACAGGAGCGCGATGACGGTGAGCCAGATCAACATGGTTCGCCGGATCAGGCGGAGCGCAGCCTGCGCCGGCGCAGCAACCGCTGCATCGGTTGTACTGCTGCTTGCGAGCGCTCCACGACCCGCCAGCACCAGCAACAGGTCATTGCGTTCCAACATGCGGCCGACCGCATCGGCACCCCGGCCCATCTCGCGGCGCGCTTCCTCGAAGCTGCCCGCCATGGCGTAGCTCAGGGCCACAAGACGCGCCGGCAACCAGGCCAGAACGAAATGGATGCGCTCAAAACTGCCGGCGACCGCCGGCAGTGCCAGGGCATCGGCGATCGCGGCGCGGCGTAGCAGATCGCTGGCACGGAAAAGCCATGCCGCGAGCGGCCCCAGACCCGTAGGCCCTAGCAGCACGAACCAGAACAACACGCCGAATACTCGGTTGTTCGCCTGTACGTATGCGGCCTCCGCTGCGCTGCATCGTGTTCGATGATCACCGCCGCAGCCGCTTTCGCCCGTTCGGTGTCGCCGGCCGTCTCCGCCGCGATGTAGTCCTCGAGTTCCTCGTCGAGATCGCGCGGGCCCAGCGAAAAGACCAGCACCAGTGCCGCGAATATCACCCAGGTCAAGGACGGCAGCCATCGATCCATGGAAATTGCCGCGAGCGCCACGGGCAGCGTGAGGAACAGCAGGCCCGCGCCGCAACCGACGGTCTGGGCGGTCGTGCCCAATCCTTCGATGCGGCTTTGCAGCGCATGCGAGAGAGAGCGCTCGAGCAGCAGGGCGAGCACCACGGCAATCAGGGTCATGCCAGGCCCTCACGCACGAACTGGCCACCGGCAGCGCTGACCCAGTGCTCGAGGCGCTTCCAGTCGAAGGCGGAGCCGGGATCCGTCTTGCGACCCGGTGCGATATCGCTGTGCCCTGCGATGGCTCCCGACGCCAGTGTCGGGTAAGCCCGCTGCAGGGCAGCAATCAACGCGGCCAGCACCGGATATTGCCGGTCGTCATAAGGCTCGTCATCCGTGCCTTCCAGCTCGATGCCAATCGAATAATCATTGCAGGCTTCGCGTCCGCACCAGTTCGAGGAACCCGCATGCCAGGCGCGCAGGCTGAATGGCACGTACTGCGTCAGGCTGCCATCGCGCGAGATCAGCACGTGGGATGAGACCCGCAGGTCCTGGATGGTCGCGAAATAAGGGTCAGCCTCGGCAGGCAGCGTATTGGTGAACAATTGGTCGATCCACGGGCCGCCATAACGGCCTGGAGGCAGGCTGATGCCGTGGATGACGATCAGTTCGGGTTCCGAACCCGACGGCCGGGGATCGCAATTCGGCGACGACAGCCGCCGGACATCCGACAGCCAGCCGACCGGGTAATTGATGCTCATTGAATCGGCAACTGCCGATTCGGGGGTGCGCATCCCGACAGCTTACAGCCATCCGATATTCCCGCGCATGACGCTGATACCATTTGCCGGTGCGCCCGATAAGCACTCCTTCCCGCAACATCGCCATCGCCGCCCGCGACCTCGCGGTCGTCTGGCATCCCTGCACGCAGATGAAGGATCACGAGCGCCTGCCGATGATCCCGATCGCGCGCGGCTCGGGGGTTTGGCTTCACGATTTCGACGGGAATCAGTACCTCGATGGC
>JAENJD010000019.1 GCA_016844605.1 Steroidobacteraceae bacterium | reverse complement strand
GTGCTTTCCGGGTGCAAGGGTCACGACGGCTTCGGTCTGACCCTTGCCGAAATGCAGGTGATGGTCGTCCGCGGGCACCGGCTGATCCAGCGGCGGCAGCTCGACGTCGATTAACAGGTGGTGATGGCCCGTGCCTGCCATCGGCACACCGGCCGGGGCGATGCCCATGCCCTTGAGACCGAATTGCACAGTGAACGGGCTCGTCACCGTTGCGCCATCCTGCGGCGAGATGATGTAGGCCCGGGCCTCGGCCGGTGCCGTGCTGCGCGGCAATCCCGCCGCAAGCGCAGAACCAGTCACGATCAGAAGTACCGCATGCATGATTTTCATTGGCTTCACTCCGTCTTCATTGCCGATTATGCATCTCCGGGCTGGCTCGCGCCCTGAGCCACCCGCCCCCGCATGCTGGTCGCGCGGGTGCATGGGCACCCAGGAGACGGACATGCGATCTTCCCTTGCGTTGCGGGTTTCCGCGCTGATGCAGCAGATGTTGGGTCAGTCAGGCTGGCTGCGGTCGGAGTTGCGCAGCCTCGACAAGGCTGGCCAGGGTCACCACCGGATGCGTGAACTCTGCGACCAGCTGGACTCGCTGGATTCCAGCATCGTGTGGGACCTGCGGGACGACCTGAGGGACTTGTCGGGCCGGTCGGCCCCGCAGGCGGCACGGATACTCGAATGGCTGCGCGCGGACGTCGAACCGCTGGTCGACCTGGTCTGCCGGCTCGATCGTGAATGCCCCGGCCACCCGCTGGTGAGCGTTGCATTGATTGCCTGCGGCGACATCGTGGGACGATTCAGGGAAGTCGAAAACGCGCTGATGCCGATACCCCAATTGCCGCATGCGAGACTCGCCGTGCCCCGCCCATTCAATGCCCGGGCTGCAGAACCGCCGCGTCTTTGCTAGGGTTCCCGGGTGCCGAATACCCGGACTGATACGACGGAGTTCGCCGGACGTGTGCTGATGGTCGGCTGCGGCAGCATCGGGCAGACAGCACTGCCCCTGCTGCGTCGCCACCTGGCGCTGCCCGAGGACGGCCTGACGGTGCTCGAGGCGAGCGAGCGCGGGCGCAGCCTGGCGGCCGCGAACCAGGCGCGGTTTGTTCATTGCCACCTGAAGCCGGCAACCTACCAGCGCGAACTCAAGCGCCGGCTGCGCGCCGGTGACCTGTTGCTGAATCTTTCGGTGGACGTCTCGAGCCTCGATCTCGTCGAGTGGTGCTCGGAGCACGGCGTGCTCTACGTGGACACGTCAATCGAGCCCTGGCCGGGCGTGTTCGACAACCCCATGTTGACCATGCGGGAGCGCACGAACTTCGTCACACGCGAAGACATGTTGAAGCTGCGCAAACGCGTCGGCACCGGCATGCCGACTGCGGTTGTCGATCATGGAGCGAACCCAGGTCTCGTCTCGCACTTCGTCAAGCAGGCGCTGCTGGACCTGACGACCGGGCTCAAGCGGACGATCGCAGAGCCCACCGAATCCGCAGGCTGGGCCGCGCTCTCGCGCGATCTGGGTGTCTCGCTGATCCAGATTTCCGAGCGCGACACCCAGGCAACCGACAGGCCAAAGCGTCCGAATGAATTCGTGAATACCTGGTCGATCGACGGTTTCATCGACGAGCTGATGCAGCCGACCGAGTTGTCGCTTGGCACCGCGGAATCGGACAAGCCTGCCGGCTCGCACTGGCATCGCCGCAATTGCGGCTCGGTGTACCTGCACCGGCCCGGCGGCGCGACATTCGCGCGCAGCTGGCTGCCATCATCGGGAGGCTACCAGGGACTCCTGATGACCCACGACGAAGTCTTCTCGATCGCCGACTACCTGTCCCTGCGCCAGGGATCGCGATTCGAATATCGGCCGACAGTCATGTTCGTCTATCACCCCTGCGACGACGCGATGCTGTCGGCGCTCGAACTGGAGGGCCGCGGCTGGCAGCCGCAGCCGGCCCGGCGCATCATCAGTTCGGAGATCGTGACCGGCATGGACGAGCTCGGCGTCCTGCTCGCCGGGCACAGCAGGAATGCGTATTGGTACGGTTCGCAGCTGTCGATCGCCGAGGCACGGCGCCACGTGCCCTACTCCAATGCCACCTGCCTGCAGGTTGCGGCGGGTGCGCTGGCCGCAACGGTCTGGGCGATACACCACCCGCGCGAAGGATTGCGCGAGGCCGACGATCTCGATTTCCGTGAGTGCCTCGACGTCGCGCGACCCTATCTCGGATCGCTGGTCGGCGCATATACGGACTGGACGCCGCTGCAGGGACGCGGCGAATTGTTCAAGGAACAGCTCGATTCAGACCGGCCTTGGTTGCTGCGAAGTGTCAGGGCGCGGCAATGGCCCGCGTGAGGCATGACATGAAGCACTGGCCCGCCTTGATGACACTGCTGCTGGCGGCTGGCGCCATACAGGCGGCGGGCGCCGCCGACAGGCACGTGATCACGCACGAAGATTTGTGGCTCATGAAGCGCGTCGGTGCCTCGGTCCTGAGCCCGGACGGTCGCTGGGTCGCAGTCCCCGTGGCGGAGCCGGCCTACGCGGAGGACCAGAAATCAAGCGACCTCTGGCTCGTGCCTGCCGATGGCAGCGCATCACCACGCCGATTGACCTCAAGCAAGGGATCCGAATCCGGCGCGGCCTGGAGCCCGGATTCGAAGCGTATCGCATTCGCTGCCAAGCGGGACGGCGACGAAGAATCCCAGATCTATGTGCTCGACGTCGCGGGCGGCGGAGAAGCGGGGCGCGTCACCAGCGTGTCGACCGGTGCGACGACGCCTCAATGGCGGCCCGACGGGCAGGCAATCCTGTTCATCAGCATGATTTTTCCGGGTTCGATGACGGACGCCGACAATCGCTTGCGCCTGGACGAACGCAAGGCGCGCAAATACAACGCGCGCGCATTCGACAGCTTTCCGATCCGTCACTGGGATCGCTGGCTCGATGAGCGGCGTCCGACCCTGATGCTTCAATCGCTCGAGGCCAATGCCGAACCGCGTGACCTGCTGGCAGGCACGGCGCTTGCGCGCGGCCGGGGGTTCGGCGGGGCGCTGAACGACGACGGGGAGCAGCTGGACGCCGCCTGGTCGCCCGACGGAAGCGCAATCGTCTTTGCCGCGACGACGCTGCGCGACCAGGCAGCGCACGCGGATGTCTACCAGGCATTGTTCGTACTGCCCGCCGGTGGCGGGGAACCCCGGCGCCTGACGGCGGACGAGGCGAGTTATTCAGACCCGCAGTTTGCGCCGGACGGATCGGCACTCTATGCGCTCAGCTCGCCAAACACGAAGTATGTCTACAACGATGCGCGGCTGGTGCGCTTCGACTGGGGCGGCACGGCGGCGCGGCCCGTGGCATTCGGATTCAATCGCTCGGTAACAAGTTTCAGGGTCGCACCCGGCGGTGAACGCATTTATCTCCTGGCGGAAGACGAGGGCCACGATCGCCTCTACACCGTGCCAGCGAGCGGCGGCGAGGTCCGCGAACTGGGCAGGCTCGAGGCGGGATCGATCACCGGATTGCAGGTCGGCGGCGTTGAGGCGGATCCGGTCGTTGTCGCGAACTGGGAAAGTGCGATCAATCCGCCGGAGGCGGCGCGCATCGATGCGACGACGGGCGCGCGTCGTGCCCTGACGTCATTCTGTGTCGCGCGCGCCGCCACGATCGACTGGCAGCCGCTGCAGGAATTCTGGTTCAAATCCAGGCGCGGCAGGCGCATCCATAACCTGATCGCGCTGCCGCCCAATTTCGACCCGGCGCGCAAGTACCCGCTGTTCGTGATGATCCACGGCGGACCGCACGCGATGATCAAGGATCAGTTCTTCGTTCGCTGGAACTATCACCTGCTCGCCCAGCCGGGCTACGTCATATTGATGACCAACTACTCCGGATCGACCGGATTCGGTGAGGCCTTCGCGCGGGCCATCCAGGGCGATCCGCTCGCGGGACCGGCGGATGAGATCAACCAGGCGGCTGACGAGGCGATTCGCCGCTATCCATTCATCGATTCGAATCGCCAGGCCGCGGGCGGCGCAAGCTATGGCGGACACTTGGCCAACTGGCTGGCCGTCACGACGACGCGTTATCGCGCGCTCGTGAGTCATGCGGGCCTTTACGACCTCAAGACGCAATGGACGACGAGCGATACCGTTTATTTCCGCGAGCGCAATCTCGACGGTCCGCCCTGGGAAGGCAAAGAAGTCTGGCATGACCAGAGTCCGTTCTGGCGATCGATGAAGCTCAGGACGCCGATACTTGTCACGTTCGGGGAAAAGGATTTCCGGGTTCCGTACAACAACGGGCTGGAATTCTGGACCGTGCTGCAGCGCCAGCAGGTGCCGAGCCGGCTCGTGCTGTTCCCGGACGAGAATCATTGGATACTGAAGGGCGAGAACCACCGCTACTTCTTCCAGGAAGTGCAGGCATGGCTCGCGCACTATCTCACGCCGCCATGATCGACCCGACCGCGCTGCTGCAGTTTCCGGGCTGGCTGCGCAATGCCATTGCGAGCGGCCTGTCGACATCGCAGCTGGCACAATTACTTGGCACGACCCCCGCAACGGTCGCGAGGCTCGTCGGCTCCGTCCCGACGCGCCCGGCCGACGTCCGCCGCCTGGCCCGCAAGCTCGGCGTTGATTACGAGTCGCTGCGGACATTCACCGACGATGCCCTGCAGCCATTGACAGGATTCGACGCCGAGACGCAGCTGATGCCGCGAATATGGCAAAAGCTGGATCCGAAACGCCGCGCGGCGGTGCTCGTCGTGCTGAAGGATATGGCGGGAGCCAGCGGCCGCCGCTCATGGCATCTGGATGCCACCCTTGCCGCCGATGCCCTTGATTGCGGCCGCACCCGCGTCGGGGATCACGATCGACGAGGCCGACTGGCGGCGCATTTCCTGCAATTCGCGCGCCGCTTCCTCGATCGCTTGTTGCGCGGCGGGGCCGAACCGGGAGACAGCTTCGGTCAGGCTGCCTGCATCCAGTTCGAAGGAAAGCGGCAGCGAACCCATCGGTGTCATGACCGTCGCCTGGCCGATGAACAGGACCGGCCGCGACGGGTCGTCGCCGCCGTCGGATTTCACGGGTGTCATGCGCCGGATCGTGCCCACGCGCTGGTCGGTGAAGATGTCCTCGCGATAGAGGGCCGCGGAGTCCATTCCGGGATCGCCGGGTCGTTCATTGTTCATGTTGAAATTTTATCCGAATCAGCGGGCGACTGCGAAATTGCGATTCGCCGGGCTCCATTCCGGCGCCGTCTCGATCGCATGCAGCACGGCATCCGGTTCCGTCACGACCGACCAGAGGCCGCCGTGGCGGTCATCCATGAAGCGGCCATCGATCGCGGCGGAAAGCTGGGCCAGCAGCGGATCGTAATAGCCCTGCGTATTGACGAGCACGATCGGCCCGAGAAACAACCCGAGCCGTTTCAGCGTCATCGCTTCCAGAAGTTCCTCGAGCGTGCCGGTGCCGCCAGCGAGTGCGATCACGGCCGAGGCGCGAGTCAGCATCTCGTGCTTGCGCGTGCGCATATCCTCGACAACGTGCAATTCCGACAATTCTTCGTGACCCCATTCCAGATCCTGCATGAATCTCGGAATGATGCCGACCACGCGACCACCGGCTGCGAGTGCGCCCTCGGCCAGCGCCCCCATGGATCCCGAGCGACCTCCCCCGTAGACGACTGTCCATCCCGCCTTCGCAAGCAGGCCGCCCAGACGATGCGCCACGTCGTGATACAGCGCGTCGCAGGCCTGGCTTGATGCGCAGTACACGCAGGCGCTCTGCCCCGGCGTCGTCAGTGCCATCAGTTCCCCCATGTCAGCCGGTCGCCTGCAGCCCGAGCGCAATGCCGGTGACACTCGCGAGCAGGGCATCAAAGAGTTCCCGGTCTGCGCGGCCTCCCGCCCGCCAGCGGCGCAACAGGTCGACCTGCATCAGGTGCATCGGATCGAGATAGGGCGCGCGCAACAGCACGGATCGCTGCATCTGCGGCCGGCTGTCGAGCAGGTCGACTTCGCCCTTGACCCAGGTGATCCAGCGCTTCGTGAGCGCGTACTCGCGCTGGATCGTCTCGACGATTGCGGCAGCCGGGCCGGTCGCCAGTGCATCGTAATGCGCGGCCATCCCGAGATCGGCGCGCACCAGTTCCATTTCGACATCGTCGAGCAGGTTCTCGAAAAAGGGCCAGCCCGACCATGCTTTCGCGAGCCGGTCTGCCCCGAGCTCGCGAGCGGCGGTGTCGAGACCGGTTCCAACGCCGAACCAGCCAGGCAGCGAGTGCCGGCTCTGGGTCCATGCGTAAACCCAGGGAACCGCACGCAGCGCCTCGATACCGCTGCCGTCGCGGTGCGCCACGCGCCCGCCGATCTGCATACGCTCGATCACGTCGATCGGCGTGACGTCGCGGAAATAACGCTGGAATTCCGGATCCTCGTAGATGAGCGCGCGGTAACTCGCGCGGCTGACCTCGGCGATGCGGCGCATCAGCGGCAGTTGTTGTTCCGCAAGTACAGCCAAGTCTTGCCGGCCGGCGCAATCCTGCAAGACCGCGAACACGGCCTTCTCGAAGGTGCGCAGCGCTATCCGCCGCAGGCCATAGCTGTTGCTGATGCCCTCGCCCTGCTCCGTGGCGCGCAGCCGGCCATGAGTCGCGCCAGGTGGCGTGCTCGCGACCAGCCGGTCGAGTGGCCCACCGCCGCGGCTCGCAGTGCCGCCGCGTCCGTGGAACAGCGCGAGCTCAATGCCACCTTCTGTGGCCACCTTCATCAGTTCGGCCTGCGCGCAGTACACGAGGTGCCTCGATGCCGCGATCCCGCACTCCTTGCTGCTATCGGAGTAGCCGACCAGCACCGTCTGCCGGTTGCCGCGGGCGGCAAGGTGGCGCCGGTACGTGTCCTCGGTCAGCAGTCCGCGCAGGATCTCGCCGGCGCCTTCAAGGGCGGCCGCCGTCTCGACGACAGGCGCGATGTCGAGCGGGACTTCGTCGACGCTGCGATCCGTGATGTCGGCCCAGCGCGCCAGCAGCAGCACCGACAGCACATCATCGGGTCCCTCGGTTCCGCTGACGACATAGTCGCCGGTCGCGCGATCCCCATACTTGTTGCGGCCCTGGATCAGGGCCTCGAACACGGCCAGTGTGCGCCGGCCAGCCGCATCGAATGGTCCAACCGGGCCGCGATCGCGTGCCAGCGCTTCGCGCAACACCACCCGTCGCGCGTCCACCTTGCGCCGCTTCCAGTCCGCGAGGGCGAGACCCTGGCGAATGACTTCGCGATGCACTGACGCGTGCTGGCGCACGTCGAGCGTCGCCAGGTGGAATCCGAACGTGCGCGCACGGCACAGCAGACGCTCGACCGGGAACAGCCCGGCATGCTGTCCGTGATTTGCGCGCAGACTCGCCGCGACGATCTCGATGTCGCGGATGAACTGCCCGGCAGACTCGTAGTGGTGCGGGTGGCCGTCATAGGTCGTGCGCAGCCGCGCCGCGACCTGCGAAAGGAATGCACGGTATGGCATGCGGTCGTGGCGCGACAGGGTCGCCTGACGCGAGTTCGGCAGCAGAATGTCGTATTCCGCAATGCGCTGTTCCAGTTCGCGGCTGACGCCGACCCGGCTCGCGCTCTGCGAAAGCTTGCCGGACAACGCGCGGCATTCCTCGTAGTAGGCCGAAATGATGCGTTGATGCTGGCGGTGCAGCGTCTCGCGGATCGTTTTTGCGTGCACCTCCGAGTTACCGTCCATGTCGCCACCGGCCCAGGTGCCGAAACGCAGCAACAGCGGCAGGTTCCCGGCGTCGGGCGGCAGGCCGAATACGGTCTCGAGCCAGTACGCGAGTTCCTCATACAGGGCCGGAACGACCCGATAGATGACCTCAGCAAGGTAGAACAGCACGTGCTCGCGCTCGTCGGCAACCGTCAGCCGCTCGCGTGGATGAACTTCGGTCTGCCAGCCGGAAGTCACCTCCATGCGTATCCGTTCCCAGACCGAGCGGCGCTCCGCCGGTGTCAGGGTGGGATCGAGCCGCTCAATCATCAGGTCCGCAATCTGCTGCTGCTTGCGCAGCATCGTGCGGCGCGTCGACTCGGTGGGATGCGCCGTGAACACCGGGTAGATCGTCACGTCGCGGAGCAGCTGCAGCACCTGGCCACCGTCGAGGCCGGCCGCCTTGAGCCGGTACATGCAGTCGCCGATCCCGCCCGGCTGCGGCCGGTCGCTGCGATTCATGTATTCGCGGCGGCGCCGCACGCGGTGTACGCGTTCCGCGAGATTGACGACCTCGAACCACTTGCTGAATGCACGGATCAGGTCGCTCGCCTGCTGCGCGGGCCGGTCAGTGGCCCGCATGTCCAGGGTGACTGTACCCTCGGGCTCGCCCTCGCGGCGGCCGATGGCTGCGACGCGGTCGTCCTCGACGAGCGTCAGCAGGGCCTCACCGCCCTGGTCAAGCAACACCTCGCCGACCAGCGAACCCAGCGCGTGCACGTCCTCGCGCAGCGCGGCTTCCTTGGTCGGGAATTGCAGATTGTGACGGTGCATCACGATGGGCTCAAATATGCAGCGCGCCCCGGCGCGCTACATCAGGATTCGGCCACTGGTCAATGCTTGTGTCCACCCGGCCCATGCACGTGACCGTGCGTGAGTTCCTCACGCGTCGCATTGCGCACCTCCGCGACCTCGACGCTGAAACAAAGCGTCTTGCCCGCCAGCGGATGATTGGCGTCCACGGTCACGAGATCCTTCTCGACACAGGTGACGGTCAGCGTGCGGCCGCCCTGGGGCCCGTCGGCTTGGAATTGCTGGCCCGGTTCTAGGACTGCGGCGCCGGGGAAACGGGCGCGCGGAATCACCTGAACCAGACGTCCGTCATGCGATCCGTAGCCCTTTTCGGGGGCGACGACAACATCGATGCGGTCGCCCGCGACCTTGCCGGTCAAGGCATCCGCCAGACCGGGAACGATGCCGCCATTGCCGTGCAGATACGCGATCGGGTCGCCGCCGTCGGAGGAACCGAGCACCGCACCCTGCTCGTCGCGCAGCGTGTAATGAATCAAGACGACCTTGCCATCGCCGATATTCATGTGGAGTCCTGAGACCGATCTCAAGCCTGAATGGTAACGCATCGCCCGGTTATAGTTGGCACTCGTAGCTGTCCCGCCCGGAAGTATTCGATGTCACATGATTCGTCCGGCACGCATAAATTCATCGCCTGGCTCGGCTTACCGGCCTTGCTGACCAGCCTGCCCGCCTCGGCATCGGACCCGTTGCCCGAGCTCGAGATGGTCACTGTGGTCGGCAAGATCGCGCAGCCGCTCTCGGAAGTTGCCGCCATGGTGTCGGTCATAACAGCCGAAGATCTGCAACTGCGGCTCGCATTCGACCCTGGCGATGTGTTCCGAAACCAGCCGGGCGTGTCGGTTCGCCGTGACCCGAACCGCTTTGGCTATACGGCCATCACCGTGCGCGGGCTGTCCGGGAATCGGGTACTGCTTGAAACTGACGGCGTGCCCGCGCCGAACACTTTCTCGATCGGCAACTTCTCGGACGCCGGTCGACAGTTCGCGGATCCTGAACTCATCAGGCGCATCGAAATCCTGAAAGGACCCGCATCGACCCTGTATGGAAGCGATGCCATCGCCGGCGTCGTGGCGACGACTACCGTGGATCCAGCCGATCTGCTGCAGGGTGATGCCGACCAGGCTTTGCGCCTGCGTTCAGGCTACACCAGCGACAGCCATGCGGCGATGGCCGGGGTGACAGCGGCTGCGCGGTTCGAGACGTTCGACGGGATGCTCTCCGTCACGCGGCGCGAAGGCAGCGAAATCCAGAACGCATATCGCGTCGTCGATGCGAACCCGCGGGACTTCGAGGCTGATTCGGTGCTGGGCCGCGCCGTGATTCATGGCCTCGGCGGACCCTTGCGCCTGACAATGGGCTGGGATCGCCAGGCCGCCCTGACGGACGTGGACTCGCTCGAGCTCTCGAGTGGGAGATTTGCCAACACGACGTTTCTGCAGGGCGATGACAGCGTCGAGGCCTTGCGCTTCGTCGTCGACCAGGTACTGGATGACCCGGGCGCCTTCGAGTTGCTTGAATGGAGAATCTACCTGCTGGAGACGCGGTTCTCACAGGTCACGAATGAAGAGCGTCGACCCGTGCCGCCGGCGACCCCGCCACTCGCAATCCAGCGCCACTTCCGCTACAAGGAAACCGTCGCGGGCGGCGAGCTGACCGTGGCGCGCCGGATCGATGGCGACCACGGCGCACACCGGCTGGTGGGCGGCCTCGAGCTGGCCCGCACGCATGTCGTTGAGCAGCGCAACGGCCTGCAGACGAACCTCACGACCGGCGCGACGACCAATGTGATCCTTGGAGAGGTCCTTCCGGTCCGCGACTTCCCGATTTCGGACCTCAGCAAGGCCGGCCTGTATTTCCAGGACGAGTGGCGAGCGCACGAGGGACGCTGGACGCTGATTCCGGCCTTGCGCGCGGACTGGTATCGGCTGGAACCCGCGGTCGACGCGATGTACGTGGCCGATAATCCGACCCAGAGGCCGGTATCCATCGATCAGTGGTCCCTTGCGCCCAAGTTCGGCGCGAGCTACACGGTCAGTCACGATCTGATGCTGTTCCTCCAGTATTCCCACGGCTTCCGGTCGCAGCCATTCGAGGATGTCAACATCGGCCTCGACCTGCCGCAATTCAACACGCGCGCGATCCCCAATCCGGACCTCGAGCCGGAAAAGAGCGATAGCCTCGAGATCGGCGCCCGGTTTTCCGGTGGTGCGGTAACCGGCAGTGCCAGCGTGTATTACAGCCGCTATCGCGACTTCATCGAGTCAAAGGTCAATATCGGAAGGGATCCCGCAACCGGAATGACGTTGTTTCAATCGCAAAACATCGGCAAGGCCGAAATCTATGGCGTCGAAGCGACACTCGAATTTGATCTGGGCGCGTGGATTGAGGCGCTGCCCGGCCTGAGCGGCAGTTTTTCCGTTGCCTGGACCCGTGGTGAGGATGTCGTGCGAGACCTGCCGATCAACACCATCGACCCGGCGCGCGGGACGATCGGGCTACGCTACGCGGCGCTGTCGTCGCGGTGGATGGCGCAGCTCGCGCTGACGGCGGTCGACGGCGTTGATCGCGTGGACGATTCGCGTAGCCCGTTGTACCAGCCATCCGGCTTCATGACCATCGACCTGACCGGGCAGTGGCGTATCAGCGACCGCTGGCGACTCAATGCCGGCATCTTCAATCTCGCGGACCGCAGCTACTACGAATGGGCAGACGTGCGCGGCCGGATACCTGACGATCCGCTGCTCGAGCTCTTTCGACAACCGGGCCGCAACGTGTCACTCACGCTGACCGCGAGGTTCTGAGGCCGCGCGCCGGCGGCACCGACTGCGCGTCAGTAAATATCGTGCGTCGTGTTGTAGACGTTGAACTTGCCGGTTGGCGTGATCAGGCGCGGGTCCTTGATGACCGCCTTCAGCGCATGCGTGCGGTCGTCCACGACGACGATTGCAGACTTCTGCTCCTTGCCGTTCCAGACCGAGAACCACACCTCGTCCCCGGCCATGTTGTATTCAGGGTGCACCACGCGCTTCGGCCCCTCGCCGACGTCGGCCCACTCGGCGATCGGCAGCACCTTATAGCCGGCCTCCAGGTTATTGACGTCGAACACGGCGACGCTCTGGCTGATCTTCGCATCGGGATTCAGCGGCGTGTCGACATAAAGGCTGCTCGATTTCGGGTGCGTCTTGACAAACAGCGAGCCGCCGCCCTGACCATTGAGCACCCGGACGACCTTCCAGGCCTGCTCCGGATGATCATGCGGATCCGTGCCGATGAAGGTTATCTTCTCGTTGCCGAGCGCGCTCGTCACCCAGACCGGCCCGAATTTCGGGTCATTGATGTTGGCGCCACGGCCCGGATGCGGAATCTTGTCAACGTCGATCAGGGCGGTCAGTTTCTGGGTCCTGGAGTCGATGACCACAACCTTGTTGGACTGGTTCGCGGCGGTCAGGTAGTACCGCTTCGTGGAATCCCAGCCGCCATCGTGCAGAAAGCGCGCCGCACCGATCTGCGTGACCTTGATGTTGTCGATGTCCTCGTAATTGACGAGCAGGATCTGGCCCGTTTCCTTGACGTTGACGATCCACTCCGGATGCTCGTGCGACGCGACGATCGCCGCCACGCGCGGCTCGGGATGGAACTCCTGCGTGTCCACGGTCATGCCGCGCGTCGACATGATCTTCAGGGGCTCGAGCGACTGGCCATCCATGATGACGTACTGCGGCGGCCAGTAGCTGCCCGCAATCGCATACCGGTCTTCGAAGCCGCCATATTTTGACGTCTCCACCGACCGCGCTTCCAGGCCCACCTTGGTTTCCGCGACGATGCCCGGCATTTCCATCCACAGGTCGATCAGGTCGAGCCTGGCGTCGCGCCCGACCGTATAGACATAGCGGCCGGAATGGGACAGGCGGGAAATGTGCACCGCATAGCCGGTCTTCAGGATGCTGATGATGCGCTTGGTGTCGCCGTCGATCAGCGCAACCTCGCCGGAATCGCGCAGCGTGACGACAAAAATGTTGTCGATGTTGAAGTCATTCATCTTGCGCGTCGGCCGCTCCGCAACCGGCACGAACACCTTCCAGGCCGCCCGCATCTCCTTCATGCCGAATTCCGGCGGCGTCGGCGGCACGTGCTGGACGTAGCGCGCCATGATGTCCACTTCCTCGGGTGTCAGATCGCCCGAGCTGCCCCAATTCGGCATGCCCGCCGGCGAACCGTAGCTGATGAAAACCTTCAGGTAATCAGTGCCCTTCTTCTGGGTAATATCCGGCGTCAGGGGCTTGCCAGTCGCGCCCTTGCGCAGCACGCCGTGACAGCCGGCGCAGCGTTCGAAATAGATCTGCTTGGCATGATCAAACTCCGCGCGGGTCATGTCCGGGGCGCCAGCGGAAGTCACCATTTCGATCTGTTGCGCCGCGGCGCCGACCGGCGACGGCGCACCACCGTACTTCAGCTCGGCCACCGTCGTGCCCGGATGCTCCGTCGCCGAGCCGGCCTCCTGTTTGGGTTTTGGGCCGGCGCGGACGGCGGTTACTTCGGCCGTCGCAACGTTTCCAAATGAATTGCCCCAGGAATTCATCACATAGGTCAGCGCGTTCGCGATCTCGGCGTCGGTCAGCTGCGACATCGGCGGCATCACCGAACTGAATTTTGCGCCGTTGACGACCACCGGGCCCTGAAGGCCGTTTATGACCAGGCGGATAGCCCGGTTCTTGTCGGCCTTCAGGTAATCGGAGGATGCGAGCGGTGGAAATGCACCCGGCAGTCCCTGCCCGTTCGCCTGATGGCAGGCCATGCAGGCCGCTTCAAAGGTTTTCCGGCCGGCCTCGAGCCGGACGGCGGACACGGGCTCCAGCTTGCCGGCCGACGCTTCGGCGCGGTGGACGGCGAGCGGATCTTCGGCCGCGACAGCCCCTAGCCCGGTAACGCCAGCTACCGCGAGCAGTCCGCCGGCGACAGCCACCCTCAGCGCCCACCTCATGGTCCCTGACATGATCGCAGCATGTTTCATTGTTACGCCCCAAGACTGCCGAAAGACAAATTATCCTTGGCAGTGTCACCGGGCGCGCGTACGCCAACAATGACTTACGTCAATTCGGATCAGGCGGGGAAGAACTCGATCGGTTTTGTAGTCGTGATGGTCTCGACGTCCTTGGCTTCGAACTGGAACATTCGGATGCGGGCCACGAGTTTTCGCTCGAGATCCGCGTCGCCGAGTTCGGTGGAAACAACGCGGCATGAAGTCACTTCGCCAGAAGGCGCAATCGTCAATTCGATGACGACCTTGCCCTGCAACTCCGGCCTGTCGCGCAGCGCCCGGTTGTAGATCGCATAGATCGCTGCCTTGTTGCGGTCAAATACCATCTCGATCTCTTCGCGGCTGCGTGAGGCCTTGCCGCTCTTGCCTGTGCGGGCCGCTTCCGCCCTGCCCGCGGCAAGCGCATCCGAGAATGACGCTACTCTCTGCGTCGCTACCTGCCCCTTCAGTGATCCGGTTCCACTGCCGTACGCGCGACTGAGTGCCGAAGTGTTGATGCCACCGCTTGAGGTCGCGACCTGGGAGGTGATCAGGGACCGTTCGGCGCGGCTCGGTCCGTCGGTCTTTGCTGTCAGGTTCTTGGTCGGCACGAGCGAGCTCGTGTCGAGCGTCTCGCGCAGGTCCTCGAGCTGGTCCTTCATCGCAAGCAACCCGGCCTGGTTCGCCTTGCGGCGCGCGTCTTCCTGGCGATTCGGCACGGGGCGCTGCTCGACCGGCTTCACCGGTACGACCGGCGGTGGAGGCTTCTTGACCTCCGGCGGTTTCGGCACCGGCGGCGGCGTCAGCATCAGTTCGATCACTTCGTCCGGCAAGGCAGGCGCCGGCGGCTTCGCCGGCTGAGGCAACATGGGCAGGATCAGCCCGGCTATCACGAACACGCCGAGCGCGATCCTCAACATGCGGCGGAAACGACGCTCCTCCTCGGGCGTTGGAGGCCATGGCAGGTCGAAGATCCGATAGTTGGCTGCAATCGCCGTCAACGCCAGTCTCCCTCAGGTCCCGATGGGCGTGTAGGCACGCTCTTTCTCAAGCACGGCGAGCGACAACTTGCCGTACTTCGCCGCGGTGCAGGTCATCATGATCCGCTTCAGCACGCTGTAGGGCAGGTCCTTGTCGGCCAGAAGCGTCAGCTCGGGCGGCTCGGCCGCCTTGCCAGGTGTCACGCGGCGTGCCTGGGAGGCTTTCACCAGCGCCGCCTGCAGATGGGGTTCCACGACTGCGTCGCCGGATTTCAGATCGATGACACGAGTCGTCGCCGTGCCATTCACGAACACCATGTCGCGCGTGACCATCACAGTGACGCTTTCACGCGGCTTCGTTTCCGATACCGACTGCGGAATGCTGATGTTTTTAGTGTTCGGCAGGATTTCGTAATCCGCCGAGTGGACCAGCAAGTAGACCACCATGATCGTCAACATGTCGATCATTGGAATTAGGGCCGGCATGTTGTGACCGCCCTTGTTTCCGCCGTGCCGCTGGCGACCACGTCTCAGGACCCTCATGTGGGCGCGTCTCCGACCGAGACCAGCGGAAACAACTCGCCCCTCGCGGGCTCGCCGTCGAGCGTGCCTTCAAAGGACTTGACGGTGTCCATGACCTGCACCAACAGGTCATATGGCACGTCCGGCTCGAGGAGCACCGTGGCATCGCGCTTATCTGGAAAGCGGGACTTGACGCGCTGCAGGAACAACGAGAGCCCGGCAAGGTCAGGGCCTTCCGCCGTGATCGGCAGCGTCTGCAAGACGCCGGTGCCGCGGTCCGCAATCTCGATGACATTCCTGCGCACCACCACTTCAAGCTCGAGCACCTTGGGAAGCTCGAGTTGCTGTGTGGCATTGGCCGGGAGGTTCAGCTCGAGAATGTGCGTCTTGGAGAAGACCGCCGTGAAGATCAGGAAAAACACCAGGATCGTCATGACGTCGAGCATCGGAACGATATTGATGTCGTTCCGGCCCCGGTAGCGCGCATGGTTGCGCGTCTGCCGTCGTGCGATCCGGGAACCTCTCATGCGCGCGCCCCGCGCGGAGCCGGCGTTGCCTGTGCTTCGATGCGCGCCGCAGCCTGCGACTCAGGATCCATCTTGCGCTCGTGCAGCGAATTCAGGAACTTGACCGAGGCGATTTCGAGGCCGTCCACGATGGTCGTGGTCCTGGTCTCGAGATACATGTGCGCGAGCAGCAGGGTGATGGCGACGATCAGGCCGAGCGCCGTATTGTTCATGGCGACCGAGATGCTGGCCGACAGCATGCTCGCCTTGTCGGCAGGGTTGACCTGTGCCACGGCGGCGAACGCCGTGATCAATCCGACGACCGTGCCGAGCAGGCCCATCAACATGCCGATATTGGCCAGCGTTGCCAGGTAGTGCGTGCGCTTCTCGAGCTTCGGGATCACCTCGATCAGGCTCTCCTCCATCGCCTTCTCGATATCCTCACGGCGACGCGCGGAACTGATCCGCGACAAGCCATAGCGCATCACATGCCCGAGCGCGCTGTCCGAGTTGGTGACCCGTGTCATCGCCTCGCGGAACCGGCCGCTTTCGAACATCGGCTGCA
Source organism: Steroidobacteraceae bacterium (assembly GCA_016844605.1). Taxonomy (GTDB): domain Bacteria; phylum Pseudomonadota; class Gammaproteobacteria; order Steroidobacterales; family Steroidobacteraceae; genus SCUD01. The sequence goes on along the minus strand of JAENJD010000019.1, from coordinate 8,543 downwards.
ATTCGTCCCAAAGCCTGCGGTTGCCGTGTGCGGCGCGCGTCAGTTCAATGAACCGCTCAACTGCGATTACGATGCCGACTACCCATATGAGGGCGATGGGGTACAGAAAGACCCCGCCTTGCTTGAAGAAATTAACGACCATGTCCCAAGATTCCATTCGCGCTGCTCCTCTCGGTCGAAATTACGACCCTGTTGCGCCATCCTCACAGTCAAACCGATCCTGACTCCCGATTCCGTGGCTTACTTCTCAGGTGCCGCAGCCTGTGGTTGCGGGGGTGCCGAATTACTGTCCAAGGCGCCGAAATAGGCCACTTCGCGCCGGAAAACATCGCGGTCCACGGGCGCCAGGACCTCGTCCAGCAGGCTGTTCGCCGGACGCCCCTTCAGATCGCCCAGGTCCGCCTTTTTCCACGGCACCACGTACATGACCTTCGGCAATTCCCGGTTGCCCGTGATGGTCGTCGCCTCGAGTTCCAGCCGGTCCATCGCCTTCGAGTGCGAAGGGGCAGTAGCCGACGGATTCTCGGCCGCCGGGGGCGGCGTGGGTGCGGGCGCAGGCTCTGCAGCCCAGGCGATGCCCACGAACAGGCACAGGCCGATTGTCAGCAAAAATTTCCTCATGGCAGGACTCCTGCGGACTGCGCCGCCGGGGTGACACGCTGCTTCAATTCCGCAATCCAGCCGGACACCTGCTTGTCCGTGGCGCCGGTCAGCACCATGTAACGCTCGAAATGCGGCAGCGCCTCGGACGACTGCTGCAGGTACAGATCGAGCAGCACACCGATATTGCGGTGCGATGCTGCGCGATCCGGTTCCGCATCGAGCGACGCGCGATACGCCGCTTCGGCGTCCCGGAAACGGCCGAGATTGCGGTAGGTGATGCCGAGCGCGTCGAGCACGCTGGCGTCGCCGCCCTTGGGCGCCCTGGCAGCCTCGAGCTGCTCGAGTGCCTGTGGCCACTGCCCGCGGTGCATTGCGAGCAGGCACAAGTTGTAGGCGGGAGCCGCAAGCGCCGGCGCTCGGGTCCCGAGGTCCGTCCAGATTGCAGCCGCGTCGTCAGGTTTCCCTTCGGTAATGAAATTGCCGGCAGTCTGCAACAGCACCTCGATCAGAGGATCAACCGGCGGCGGCGCCGGAATCGCCGCCGTCCCGTCCGCGTTTGCCGGCACAGGATCCGGGGCCACGGCTACCTGGGGCACGATGCTGACGACGTAATCGCCGATCAACTCGGTCTTGCCGTAGCGCGCCGGCATCAGCCCGGCAAGCGCCGCGAAACTCTTGCGGACCCACTCGTCGTAGATGCCGCTGCCGGTGCGGGCAGCGTTAATGGCATGCACTTCGATCGCCTTCTCCTCGAACGGATACGCCTGTTCCTCGAGCAGCGTCACGTATTGTTCGAGCGCGTCGGCATCGAGTCCGGCGGGTCGTTCGGATTCCAGGATGTCCTTGCCGAGCCGGCGATACAGCTCCGCCAGCTCAAAGGTTGCGGCCGTCGTGACCTCGGCAACGGCGTATTCCGCCGTCGAGGTATAGGCTTCTACGGCGGCCTCCATCGCTGACTTCTTGGCAGCAAGCGAGCTCTTCAGCGGCGCCGTCAGCTGGATCGCGTAGAACGCATCGCGCGCAGGCGTTGCGAGCTCAAGCGACGCCCAGGCCGCGAGGTAGCGGGTCCGGTCGGTCCGGCCGCTGCCCTCAGTCGCCTCCGCGGCGACGATCGCCTCGAGCCAGCGCCGTCTGCCCGCCGCGTCATGCGACAGGGCCGCGAAATCAGCGAGCTTCTGACGGGCCTCGATCGCCGGAGCGACCGGCTCCGGATATCGCTGCACGAAGTTCGCCCAGTTCACGGCGGCGCGTTCCGGGTGCCCGCCCTTTTCATTCAAGTCCGCAGCCTGCTCGAGTGCGAGGCGGCGTGCTTCGCCGGATTCCGTCGCTGTTTCCGAGATGCGTTCGAGTTCGACGGCGGCTTCGAGTGGGCGCCCGGCTTCAATGTACGCCCCCGCAAGCCGTCGCGGCACCTCGGCCGCAAGTGCATGCGTGCCATGGTCGCGACGGAATGCCTCCAGCACCTCGATCGCGCGCGGCCATTGTTTCTCACGCAGCAGCAGAGCGCCCGCATCGTATTCGGCATTCACGCGAATGCTGGCATTCGGTGCGCTTGAAGCGATGCGCAGGAAGTCGTTGACGGCGCCATTGGCATCGCCTGCGGCCTGCTTGGCCTCGGCCTGCTTGTAGATCGACGCCGCAATGCGCTCGTCAATGGCTTCGCGGGCCTTGTCTCCGCGCGGCACCAGCGGCTGCAGACGCGCATATGCCGCCTCGGCGCGATCGAATCGCGCGAGTTCGAATTCGGAATCGGCAGTAATATTCAGCGCCAGACGCTCGCGTTCGACCGGCATCGGCGGCAGCCAGGTCAGCACCTTGCCGGCCTCCGCGATCGCGCGTTCGAAATCGCGACGGTCGAACAGCTGCTGCATCGCGCGCACCTGCACCGCCGGTGCTTCGGCGTGTTCTGGGAATGCCGAGGCAAACCTTAGTTCGCTTTCGATCGATTGCGCGCGCCAGGTCTCGAGTTCCACGCCTTTCAGGGACTCGGCGTGGCGATCATAGGCGAGCAGCGACGAATAGGCCGCGGTGCCACTGCGGGGCCCTGACGGCCGGTCGTAGGCGGTGCGCTCGTACTCGATCGCGGCTTCGCGGAACTGGCCGCTTTCAAACAGCAGGTCTGCGAGCAGGTAATTGGTCTCGGCGGTGTCCGGCTCATCCGGGAACGATTGCAGCAGGTCGCGATACCAGCGGGCCGCCTGCTGATAATCCGCCGGCTTGTGCCCCTTCTGCGCCAGCGCGTGATGATGTTGCGCGAGATCGCGCAGATTCGCCTTCAGTTGCGCCACGACTTCCGGCGCGCTTTCGCGCGTGCGCGTGGCCCAGAATGGTCCGTCGAATGCGTAAAGCTCGACGTACTCGCGCTTGCCCTCCAGCGCCAGCTCGGCGAAGCCGCCCTTCAGGTATGCCTCGATGGCGCGTCCCTGCAGCACCGGCGAATGCGCGTCGCCCGGGTGCTGCGCCGCATAAGCGCGATAGGTGTCAGCCGCGTCCGTGTAGCGTTCCTTTTCGACCAGCAGGTCGCCCAATGACGCGTGCAGTCGCCAGCCGTAGGCCGGCGAGTCATGCTTTGCGAGCGCGACGGTAAGCGCGCCGGCTGGATCGTCGGCGGTGAACTGGATGCCGAGGACGCGCATGGTGTCCTCGACGAGCTCACGATCGGCGCGCGACAACTTGTCCAGACTCTCGATCTCGACACCGGGCGAGCTCAGCAGCTTGCGGTCCAGCACGGCCATGAACGACACGGAACTCTCATCGATTCGGGACTGCTTGAATAGCGACCAGCCGTGCTTGTAGAGCGCCTGCTCCTGGAATGCCGTTCCGCTGCCGCGCCGGATCACTGCCTCATAGGCGACTTCCGCCTCCTGCCAGCGTCGGGCGCTGAAAAGGATTTCGCCGCGACGAAAATGAGCTTCCTCGATGTGGCGGCTGTTGGGGTACTTCGCGACCAGGCGATCGAGGTACGAAAGCGCGCGCTCCGCGTCCCCTTCCGCTTCCCATGCGCGGCCGAGCTGATAGAGCACCGAATCGATGCGCGGATGATCCGGCGCCTCGGCGAGTAGCCGCTCATAAAGTGCAATTGCCGCGCGCGTCTGCTCGCCGCCCGCGGCCGCCGTCGTGCCGTCACCACGCTCCGCATCGGCAGACTCGAGTTCCAGGTCGGCGAGGCGGCGCAGGGCTTCCGCGCGCATTTCCGGGTCACCGGCATTGAGCTCCAGGAACCGACGGTAGGCCTCGCGTACCTTTGCGGCATCGACCGGTTGGGCGGGACCCACCTGGACCGGCGCGGCCTTCTTGCGAAGGTCGCCAACGGTCTCTGCGCCGGCGGCGATCGCCATGGCGGCAATCAGCAGACCGGCGATTCCAGACTGCCATTTGCGATTCATGGCGCGCCCGAACTCGCGCGATCGTAAATCGTCGCAATTGCATAACGCGCTTGCACGGAATACTCGTCAAGTCGGCGCCGTTGCTCTTCGAGTTCGTTGATCGCGATGTCGGCGAGACGGCGGCCCTGAGCCTCCTTGGTTGCCGCCACGCGGACCGCGAGACCGGTCACGCGGGGCGACACGGCGTCGACGCGCACGGCAAGCGCGGCTGCACGCTCGGGTGTGCCCTTGCGCGCCTTCACCGCCCCCGCATGGCGCGTGCGGGCATCGTAGACGACCGCGTCGAGTTCACGCATGGCGCGTTGCGCCTGCCAGACACGCGTTTTCCAGACAGCATCCAGATTCCACGTCAGCACGCCGCGCGTGAGTCTTGCCTTCTCGCGGGCTTCGTCGAAGCTCGTATCGCCCGCATGTGCGGCGAGCTCCGCATCGACGCCAGCCAGCATGGCCAACCACTGACGCTCAGCCTCGGTCGCGAGGGCGGTGGTGTCGCGATCGCGAAGGGCGGCTTCCAGTTGCGCGCGAAGTTCATCGCGGCGCCGGTTGATGTCGGCCACGTCCACCATTGCGAGGCGGCGGTCGGCCGCGGGCAGCTTTCCGGCGAATGCGCTCGCGCGTGCCCCGAGCATGTCGGAAAACGCCCCGAGACTCGTCGACCAGCCGTCGAGGTTCTGCGCCATGGACTCGAGCGACCGATAGCTCTTCAGGCCTTCCTGGAATTCATGACCGGCCAGCAGGTGATAGAGATACCGCGACTCGGGCGCATCCGGGAGCGAGGTGAGTTGTGCAAACCAGTCTGATCGCGCACCACGGTCGGCGGCAAGCGCGGCGGTCAGCAGGCGCCCGGAGCGGATCGCCGCAATTGATTCCTCGATGCGGATGCGCTCGGCGTCGTAGGCCTCGATCGCCTGTTCGTAGTACCCGACCGCCTGGCCGATTGCCGAGAGTTCCGCGTAGGCATAGGGAACCGCGAGGTAGGACTCCTGGACCGCGGCATCGAGCAGGTCGCGCCCGTGCAGTTCCACCCAGGGCACCAGAGCCTGCTGGTAGTCACCGCCGGCAGCGTCGGCCCAGCCCGCCCCCAGCAAGGCCTTGTTTGCCTGCGGCCCTTCGAGGCGGACCCGGTCGAGTGCGGTGCGCGCCGCGACCGGCTGTCCTGCCTGAAGCAGGGCGTATCCCAGCGCCAGATTGGCCTTGTCGCGCAATGAACGGAGTTCCGGGTCGGTCGTCTGCAGCAGCCCGACCTGTTCGAGCATCGCGTGGCCGCGCTCAGCGCGATTCGCACGCACCAGTGCGACGCCCAGGTTGAATCGTCCGTAGGCAGTCCAGTTGTCCGGACCCTGCCAGCCATCGAGTTCGGCGATGGCCGCGTCAAATTGCCCGCGGTACATGAGCCCCTGCGCGATCAGCAGCCGGCGTTCCGACTCGAGCTCGATCTGCAGGCCCCCGCTGACCGCGCGCAATGCCCGCTCGGATTGATCGAAGTGCCCGGTCGCATAGAGGACCTTGCCGAGATAGAACCAGGCACGATCGCGAACCTGCGCTGGCGTAGTCGTATCGGCGAGCAGCCGCTCGAAGGTCTCGCGCGCCTCGCGGTGCTGGCCGAGTGAAAGGTACAGGCCGCCACGCAGCAATTCGGCATCGCGGGCGTGCGGGTTGAGATGCCGCTGCTCGCGATAGGCGGACAGGCGTACCAGCGCCTCGAAATGATCGCGGGCGTAGAAATGGAACAGCACGTCGCCGTAGTGGAGGTCCTGGATCTTGACGGCCGGTAATCCTGCCGGGTCAAGCGTATTGATCCGCGCAGCACCCAGCTCGGGTGCAGTCGCCACGGGCACGGAATCACCGGCAGTCGCGGAACCCGCCACGGGCGCTGCCCAGGCGGCGAGCACAGCCAGGACGATGTTCAGCCGCGACGCCAAGCTGTCACTCCCACACTTTGACGACGAATTCGGGTTGCAGCTTGCGCAGGCGGTCACTGATGCGCAGTTCAACGTATTTCGCGCCGACACCCTTGTCGATCGCCAGCGTGGTCCCGCGCTTGTAATCGCGCTCATGCGTGCCCTGCCCGGTGAAGAACGCGACCAGCTCGTGCTCGCCTGCCTTCATGTTGCCGAGCCAGATCCGCTGCACGCCGCCGCGCAGCAGTGCCTCACGCTCGCGCGCCGTGTACAGGTAGTTAGAAACTTCCTTGCCATCGATCCGTATCTGCACCGAATCGAGATCGAAGAATGTGCCGACGTCCATCGAGACGAATACGGCAATCTGCGTGCTCGCCGGGAATAGCAGGTCCTCCTCGAGCATGAACAGGTCGCGATTGAGGTCGACGACCTCGCGGCGCAACCCCTGCACCTCGGCATCGAGCGCCGATCGCTCCGGGGTGGGCTGTTCTGCCTGCTCCTCCGCCCGGCTCGTCGCCAGGGCCAGCAGCATGATTGCGGGTACCGCGGTCGCCTTGATCCAAGCTCGCATGTCGGGAGTTCCTGTCTATTCGTCGATGAGATCGCGCAGTTGCACAAGAAAGCCGCGTTCCTCGCGCTCTTCGAGCGCGTCGTGACGGGCGCGGATCACGCCATTCCGGTCGATCAGAAAAATCAGCGGCAGGCTGTCAGCCTCGTAGGTACGGCTCACCTTCTTGCCCGCATCCAGCAGCACCGGATAGTCGATACCCGCCGCTTGCGCAATTGTCGCGGCGCGCGCCGGCTCCTCGTCGAGACTGACCGAAAGCACGACGAGACCCGCGGGTGCATAGGTCACCCGCAGCTTTTCGAATCGCTCGAGTTCGCGCCGGCATTCGCCACACCAGCTGGCCCAGAAAATGAGCGCAACGACTTCGCCACGATGCTCGGAAAGCCGGTGATTGGTGCCCGCCACGGAACGCAGTGCGAAATCAGGAGCGGTCGACGCCATGACCGGCGCCACGAGCGTAATCAGGATCGTGATTGCGAGAACGATGCGCCCGACGCGCCGGTCATCGACCGCGAGATCCTGCGTACTGCCCATGGTATTGGTCCGCCGGACGGCCGACGGCTCACGCTCCTGCTGTCCGTCCCGGGTGACATAATGCCGAGGCAGCGGGCACGAAACCACTGCCGTTTCAGGCATCGTCCGGGTCGGACCGGCGGAGCTCACACGATTGTGCCGTTTACGATCGGGTTGAAGGCGATCAGGCTGTCCTGCAGGGTCGCCGAACCCAGGCCGTTACCCGGGAACCTGGACCCGAATGTGCCCTGCTCGCCATGCAATGCCATGTAATTGAGGATAACCGTCTCGACCAGCAGATTGACGTTGTTCGCTGCCGGCGTCCCCGCGGTTTCCACCGACGCGTCCTGGCGGAACCAGCCGATCTGCTGGTGCTGCTCAGGGGGCCGGCTGTCGCCCGTGTAGAGCTGCGACCGGCCCAGGGGGTTGTAGACGAGGAAGAACGAAGCGGCGGTCTGCTGGTTGTCGCTGGTCCAGTCGAACTTGCCGCGCCCATCCACGCTGTTGTCGGCGACTCCGTCCGCCGACAGCGAACCGTCGCTGAAAACATAGAGCATCAGCGGCACACCGCGCCGTGCCGCGTATTCGAGGCAGGCGCCCATGCAACGGCCTGCGCGCAGGTCGCGAAGCTCGCCGGTGGCGCGACCCTGGCCGTGGTAATCGTAGCCACCCATCGTGATGGTGCCGGCCCCGGCGTATCCATTGATGACGAGCTTCATGACCGCTGCGGTCTTGCGGAACTCGTCGTCGTTGTCGAATTCGGCACGCGTGAAGATGCCCGCCGGACCGACGATGTCGGGATCGAGTTCCGGGTTCAGCGCCGACGGGTCGCCATAGCGATCGGTCAGGTCGGCAGCCTTGACGTAGTTGCAGCGCACCAGGTCCTTGATCACCGCATCGCGAGTGATCTCGGTGTCCACGCGCGCGAGCTTGCGATCCGACAGGCGCTGGATCGATTCCATGACGCGCACCGCGTCGCCCTGGTCGAGGAGCCCCACGAGCTTGCCGGTGTCCACGAGACCCGTGACGTCGCTGGTGCGGTCGACCTTGGTCGGCCGTACCGAGACATTGACCATCGCGGCTGGTGACATCGAATTTCCGCCCGATTCGGAGCTTTCCGATCCGATCAGTGTCAGCAGCTCACCGTCCGCGCCGGCACGATAAATGCCGTACATCGGGTTGTGCGGGTTGTTACCGGTGTCGTTTTCGGAACGCGCCGGGATCACGGCGCCATTCAATGCGGCGGCCGTCGTCACGCTGACGCGTTCGACGATGCCGCGTTTGAAGGCGCTGTCCAGGTGGAAGGCGAGCCCCAGGCTGCGGTCCACAAAATCATTTGTCGCGCTGGCAGGATTCGGGGCGTTCGGCACCATGTCGCCCGGCAGGCCAAGAATCCCGTAACCGGCGACCGACAGGAAGTCGAGCTGGCCACCCGTTCCGCCGACCAGCACGTTGGAGCCGACCATGTTCGCACCGCCCGCGAGGTCGATGCAGATGAATGGAATCTTGCCCGCGCCCTGCACCGCGATGCCGCAACTCTGCTTCAGCGCCTCGAGATCCGGCGACAATGCC
>JAENJD010000125.1 GCA_016844605.1 Steroidobacteraceae bacterium | reverse complement strand
CGAGGGCCGCTTAATGAACATAAGCACTGTGAGTCACCTCTCCCGGGACACTAAACACGCCGCGCAGGAGGGCGCCGATCTGGAGTCGAGGTCCAGTCGCGAAATTACACCGATCGAGCTCAGGTTAAAGCCCGGTGAGCGGCTGACCATGGCGCACGACCCCTACGATCCGCGCTGCGAGAAAATCCGCGCGCTGCGAACCGAGCTGCTGTTGCGGCGCGAATTGATTGATCGCGCCGATATCGTCGCGTTATTGAGTCCATGCGCCGGTGAAGGCCGCTCGCTGCTGGCCGCTGAACTCGCCATCGCCTTCGCGCAGACGGGACGTCCGACCTTGCTTGTCGACGCGGACCTGCGCCGCCCGCAACAGCACGCGCTTTTCGGTGTCGACAACCGGCAGGGCCTTTCCGAGGCGATCGAGTACGACGCAGCGCCGCTGCTTCATACCGTGCAGGGCCTGCCGCGAATGTCGGTGCTGATGGCGGGCGCGGTTCCGAGTAATCCGCTGGAGCTGCTGTCAAGCAAGAGCTTCGCTTCGATGATCGAGGATTGGCGCAACAATTTCGAGTTCGTCGTGATCGATACGGCTCCGATCACGCAGTTTTCGGATGGATTGGCGGTCGCGCGCCTGGTGGGCCGCGTACTGGCGCTGAGCCGCGCGCAACACACGCCTTACAAGGATATGCAGGATATGCTGCGGCGCCTGGCCGCCACGCGTTCGCAGATTCTGGGCGCCGTGATCAGCCATTTCTGATTTCGTACCGGTTCGCCGCATCGTTCCGCCCGGCACCGGCGTCCCACTTGCTGGAAGCGATAGTCATGGACCCAAGGACGTCGAGCAACACGCGGTCGCACGGCATGCCGTGGCTGCGAGACGACCGGTATTCCTTCCTCCTGGCAGGAATGATATGGGTGCTGATCGTGCTGATGATCGTGCCGGACGGCTTCGACTACCAAAGCCTCACGACAACCGGCGCGCCCAGTGCGGGCGGGGCTATCAGCCGCATGCTGTGGCTGGGACTGCTGGCGCTAAGCGCCATCATCATATGCTGGCGCGCGGGTCTGGCGTGGCTGCTGGCGCACATCGTGAATCCGTTCCTGCTATTGTTCGTCGCGCTCGCGGTCGCCAGTATCGCGTGGTCCATCGATCCTTCGCTGAGCGTGCGGCGTCTTGTCCGGATGGGCATGATCGTACTGGCGTGCGCCGCGTTCGTGCTGATGGGCTGGCATGCGCGGCGCTACCAGACTGTGGTGCGCCCGATTCTTACCATCGTGCTGCTGGGCTCGATTGTCTTTGGTCTCGTCTCTCCCACACTGGCGATCCATCAGGAGACTTCGGCTGAGCTCGTCGGTGCATGGCGCGGGCTCGCGAATCACAAGAATGGCCTTGGCGCTTTGTCCTGCATCGCCCTGATTTTCTGGTTTCACGCATGGTTGACCCGGGAGGTCAGGCTCGTGCCGGCGCTGGCCGGCGGCGCAATCGCCGCGACCTGCCTGGTGCTGTCGCGCAGCTCCACGTCGTTGGCGGCCACTTTGTTCGTGATGGTCTTTCTGGTCATGTTGTTGCGTTCGGCCCACGGCCTGCGTCCCTACGTGCCATACCTGATCGCGATGCTGGTAGCGGTGCTCTTGATATATGCCCTGGCTATTCTGAACCTGATCCCCGGGCACGGAACGTTGATGGCTCCCATCACCGCGCTGACCGGCAAGGACATGTGGTCCTCCGGCCGCGCCGAAATCTGGGCGGTCCTTTCCGATCACATTCGTTACCACCCCTTCCTCGGCACCGGTTACGGGGCGTACTGGACCGCCGGACCGGTCGTCGGAACGGATGCCTACGCGTTCATGTGGCGCATGGGTTCGTTCTACCCCGGAACCGCCCACAACGGCTATCTGGACATCGTCAACGATCTGGGATTCGCCGGCCTGGTGCTCTTGATCGCTTATGTCATTGCCTATGTCTGGCAGTCGCTGCAGCTGCTGGGAATAGATCGCCATCAGGGCGCCCTGTATCTGGCGCTCTTCATCCAGCAGGCGATCACGAACTTGTCCGAAACCCACTGGTTCAGCGTGCGCAGCGTCGACTTTGTCATCTTGACGCTGGCCACGATGGCGCTGGCACGCGGCCTTCTGGAGCATCGGCTGCGACTGATTTTTGGCGAACCACATGCTTCTGTCAGGGCACCAGTCGGCGGCATGCCCTTGCCGCATGCGCAAACATCGTTCGCACGCATTCAGGGCGGGGGGACTTGACGCACCATGACGCTCGCAAGCGACCGTTACCAGTACGCATCGGGTCCGATCCCTTCCCTGGACGGTATCCGCGCGGTCGCGGTGTCGCTGGTGTTCTTCTCGCACGGCGGATTCGACAATCTCGTTCCGGGCGGCCTGGGGGTCACCATCTTTTTTGTGCTGAGCGGCTACTTGATCACCACGCTCATGCGCGTCGAACATGCCCGCAGCGGTGGGATCAGCTATCGTGACTTCTATCTCCGCCGCTTGCTGCGGTTGATGCCGCCGTTGCTCATCGTGGTGGCCGCGGCCGGCGTGCTGGCCGCCGTTTCCATGATCGATGGCGGCTTCACGCCGGGCGGCCTGCTTTCCGCCCTGTTCTACTTCGGTAACTATCATGTGATCTCGCAGGAGTTCAACGGCATGCCCGCGGGCATCGGCGTGGTTTGGTCGTTGGCGATCGAGGAACACTATTATCTTTTTTATCCTCCGCTGGCGGCGCTGTTGCTGCGGGTCGGCCGCGTCGGACTGTCCGTCACCGTGCTCTCAGTGCTCTGCGCAGCGGTTCTGGCATGGCGCTACTGGCTCGTGTTTCATGGCGGTTCGGAAGGCTATCTCACCATGGCGACCGACACACGGATTGATGCGATTCTTGTCGGATGCCTCATGGCACTCCTGCGCAATCCCTGGCTTGATCGTGTCCCGGCCCCGAGAGCTCTCTACGACTGGGCACTCGCCGCGGCCTGCGTCTCGGTGTTGTTGGGCACCTTGCTGTATCGCGACGAAGTCTTCCGGCTCACCGCCCGCTACACCCTGCAGAGCCTGGCGATCGCACCCTTGATCTACC
>JAENJD010000018.1 GCA_016844605.1 Steroidobacteraceae bacterium | reverse complement strand
CGAAACGGGCAGCGCCAAACCCGATCAGATGGCTGCGGTGCGCGCGCGCCTGCGAGAGCTGAAGCTGGAGCCGTACGATTGCCTCTCTCCGGCGATCATGGACCTAATCGCCACTCACACCGCCAAGGCCAAGGGTGTACTCAAGGCCTAGTGAGCGAAACAATCAGCCGCCACGGCGCCTTCGGGGGCTCCGTCAGCTTTCATCGTCACAGTTCCGTCGAAACGGACTGTGCAATGCGCTTTGCCGTGTTCCTGCCGCCGCAGGCAGCGAATGGCAGGGTGCCCGTGCTCTATTACCTTGCCGGCCTCACCTGTACCGAAGAGACATTCATGATCAAGGCGGGCGCCCAGCGCGTGGCGGCGGAGCTGGGTCTCGCGATTGTCGCGCCGGACACGAGCCCGCGTGGCGTGCCGCTGCCGGGCGATTCCGAGAACTGGGATTTCGGCGTCGGCGCGGGCTTCTACCTCGATGCCACGGAAACACCCTGGTCACGGCATTACCGGATGTATTCCTATGTCACGCACGAGCTGCCCGCGCTGATCGCCGCAGACTTTCCGGTTGACGCGAATCGCCAGGGTATCTTCGGGCATTCGATGGGCGGCCATGGCGCGCTGACGATCGCGCTGAAGAATCCTGATCGCTACCGGTCGGTTTCCGCCTTCGCGCCGATTTCGGCGCCAATGCAATGTCCCTGGGGGCAGAAGGCCTTCACGGGTTATCTCGGCGCGAATCGCGCCAGCTGGAGCGACTATGACGCGAGCGAACTGATTCGCGGGCTCAAGACGGCCGCCGGACGGGCGCCGCTGCTGGTTGACCAGGGGCTGGCGGATCCCTTCCTGCAGCAACAACTTTTGCCCGAACAGCTGGAGCAGGCCTGCGCCGAAAGCGGGTATCCGCTGACGTTGCGCCGCCACGGCGATTACGACCACGGCTATTACTTCATCTCGAGCTTCATCGAGGATCATCTGCGCCACCACGCGCGATCGCTTCAGGCCTGATCGCGTAACTCGACACCGGGTGCGAAGCGCCGGTGACGTTCCTCGGATAGTGCCGCGGCCACTTCCGGCAATGGCCGGTAATGGTGGACGAATTCCGCGGGCATGCGCTTGGGCCGGCCGCTGTCGAGATCCACGCAAACGTAATGAATCAGGCCGCGCAGTAACGTCCTGCCATCTGCCGGGCGGAGAATCTGAAAACGACGGTCGACGCGCAGCCGCGCATCCTCGAATACGAGCCAGGTACCGATCTCGAGTGCATCGCGCGCGAAGGTCGATGCGAGGTAGTTCAGCTGGCTGCGCCAGACCACCATGCCGCGTCTGGTAGTGACGCAGTGTGCCGGCGTCACGCCGAGCGCCGAGGAATGCGCCCAGGCCGTTTCATCCAGCCAGCGCAGGTAGACCGAATTGTTGACATGCCCATAGGCGTCTACATCCCGGGCCTCCGCGCTCACGCGATGGATGAAGGGCGAGGGTAGGTCCCAGGCCGCAGTCACCGGTAAAGAATCTTCACGATGGCCCGGAACATCCGGCCGTAGGGCGGCATCAGGAATCGCGAGCCGCTCAGCCGCCCGTCGTAGAACACGGGCTTCTGCTTGGAGAAGGTATCGAAGCCCGCCTTTCCGTGGTAATGACCCATGCCGCTGGGGCCGACGCCGCCGAAGGGAAGGTCTTCCTGGATCACGTGAAAAGCCGTGTTGTTCACCGTGACGCCGCCGGAGATGGTTTGCGTCAGGACCTTGTCGAGCGCCGCACCGCGGGCGCCGAAGTAATAGAGTGCCAGCGGCCTTGGCCTCGCATTCACATAGGCGATCGCATCGTCGATGGAGCCGTAGCCGACGATGGGCAACAATGGCCCGAAAATCTCTTCCTGCATCACACGCATGTCGTCGCGGACCCCGGTGACAGCCTGCGGCGTCATGCGACGGCGCTCCGCATCGGTCGGATCCGGATGCAGCGAGTGCACTGTGGCGCCCTGGACGCGCGCGTCCTCGACGCTCGCTGCAAGGCGGCGGAATTGGCGGTCATTGATGATGGACGTGTACTGCGGATTGGTCGCGAGCGTCGGGTAGAACTCCCGGGTCGCGGCGCGGCAGGCATCGAGAAACCGGTCGATGTCCGGTTTCGGCACCAGCACATAGTCCGGTGCGACACAGGTCTGGCCGGCGTTGATCAACTTGCCGTACATGATGCGGCGCGCGGCTTCGACGATGTCGAATCCATCCGCGACGATCACCGGCGACTTGCCGCCAAGCTCGAGCGTCACAGGCGTCAGGTTTGCGCTCGCGGCCTTCATGACCTCGCGCCCGATGCTGGTCGAACCCGTGAACAGCAGGTGATCGAATGGCAAGGCCGCAAAGGCCCGTGCGACGCCTGCGTCGCCATTGATCGCCATGACCTCGTCAGATGCAAATGTCGCCGCAATCAACGACTCGAACAGCGTCCCGAAGCGTGGCGTGTGTTCCGACATCTTGAGCATGACGCGATTGCCCGCGGCGAGCGCCGCGGTCAGCGGCGATACCGCGAGATACAAGGGATAATTCCATGGCACGATGATGCCGACCGCACCCAGCGGCTGGCGCATCAGGCGCGCGCTGCCCGGCAGGCTCCACCAGGCAACACTGCGCCGTTCGGTTCGCATCCAGTGGCGCAGGCGCCGGCGCGCGTAGCCGATGCCGTCGGCACTGGTGAACTGCTCGAATAGCAGGGTCTCCTGCTGCGCACGATTGCCGAAATCGGCACTGATGGCGTCGCGGATGGCGGCATCGTTGTCGCGCAACATTCGCCGCAACCGGTCGAGGCGGTCGCGTCGGTTTGCAATGGAAGGATATGGCTCAGCGTCGAATGCGCGGCGTTGCTGCGTGAATGCCTGCGACAACTGGGCCGGATGGGCTGCGAGCCGGGTGGGGTCGTGTGCCGTGGCCATGCAGGGTATTCTAAGCGGATAATTACAGCCCGTCCCGTGGGAGGACAAATGAAGATCGGTTGCCCGAAGGAAATCAAGGTTCATGAGTACCGCGTCGGCCTGGTGCCCGCCGGCGTCCGCGAACTCGTGACCGCGGGTCATCAGGTGCTGATCGAGTCCGGCGCAGGTGCCGGCATCGGCATCAGCGACGACGCCTATCGTGCGGCCGGGGCCGGTGTGCTGCCCGATGCCAGGTCGGTATTCGATGCCGCTGAGCTGGTCGTCAAGGTCAAGGAACCGCAACTGCCGGAATGCGCAATGCTGCGGCGCGGGCAGGTGTTGTTCACCTACCTGCACCTGGCCGCTGATGCCGCACAGGCGCAGGCACTCGTGAAATCCGGCGTGACTGCAGTCGCCTATGAAACGGTGACCGCGCCGGACCGATCGCTGCCGCTACTGACCCCGATGAGCGAGGTGGCGGGCCGCATGTCCATCCAGGTGGGCGCTACGGCATTGCAAAAGGCCAATGGCGGCTTTGGCGTGCTGCTGGGCGGCGTGCCGGGCGTCGCGCCGGCGCGGGTCGTGATCCTGGGCGGCGGCGTCGCCGGCACCAATGCCGCGCAGATGGCCGTGGGCCTCGGCGCGCAGGTCACCATCGTGGATCGCTCGCTGCGCAGGCTTCGCGAACTCGACGCGCAATTCGGCAACACGATCGCCACGGCGTATTCGACGACCGAGTCCATCGAGCGCCTGGTGACCCAGGCCGATCTCGTGATCGGCGCCGTGCTCGTGACCGGTGCCGCGGCGCCCAGGCTCGTGACGCGGGACATGGTGCGCCGCATGGAAAAAGGCGCCGTGCTCGTCGACATTTCTATCGACCAGGGCGGCTGCTTCGAGACCAGCAAGCCGACGACGCATGCAGACCCGACTTACGTCGTCGACGGGGTCGTGCATTACTGCGTGACCAACATGCCGGGCGCCGTTCCGCGCACCTCGACTTTCGCATTGACCAACGCGACCCTGCCTTATGCGCGTGCGCTTGCCGACCTCGGCTGGCGCAAGGCGCTGGAACGCGACGCTGGATTCGCCGCGGGCCTCAATGTGCATGAAGGGGCGATCACGCACGAGGCCGTTGCGCTCGCACTAGGCATGTCGTATCGACCGCTGGCCTGAGAGCTGTGCCTAGAAGCCGGAGTCGGGAATAGCCAGCGCGGTGTCGTCCAGCGAACGGAGCAGGGCGAGCTTCGGGGTGATGCGCGGCAACTCGTAGCGGAAAAAGAAGCGGCAGGCCGCGAGCTTGCCCGCGT
The DNA here is from genome assembly GCA_016844605.1 of Steroidobacteraceae bacterium. Classification (GTDB taxonomy): domain Bacteria; phylum Pseudomonadota; class Gammaproteobacteria; order Steroidobacterales; family Steroidobacteraceae; genus SCUD01. The sequence goes on along the minus strand of JAENJD010000018.1, from coordinate 46,629 downwards.
AGAAATCACGATCGACTGTGCCATTCCCGGCGCGCACCGCCGTGAGTCCCTGTGCGAGCCAGCGCCAGGCGACGACCAGGTGGCCGAGGCTGTCCAGATAGAGCGTGGCATTGGCGAGAGCCCGTTCAGGGTCCTTCGCCATGGCGCCGACCAGGATTTCCGTCGTACGCGCGATGTCAGAAAGCGCGGCTGCGAGTGCCGCCGCGTATTCCGAGAGTTGCGCCTGATCGCGCGCGAGCGCGATCGTCTCCGTGATTCGCGCAGCGAGCGTGCGAATTGCGCCACCGCCCTGCATCGAGACCTTGCGTCCCAGCAGGTCGAGGCCGTGGATTCCGTGCGTCCCTTCGTGAATGTGATTGAGGCGGTTATCCCGATACAGGCGCTCGACGGGGTAGTCGCGCGTGTAGCCATAGCCGCCCAGCACCTGGATCGCGAGCTTATTGGCTTCCAGGCAGAATTCCGACGGCCAGGATTTCGCAATCGGCGTCAGCAGTTCGAGCAGCAGATGCAGATCCTGCTTTCTGGCAGGATCCTGGTCGCAGCGCTCCTCGTCGCAGAGACGCGCGCAATACAGCACCAGCGCAAGGCCGCCTTCGACCCAGCATTTCTGCGCCAGCAGCATGCGGCGCACGTCCGCGTGCCGCAGGATCGGCACCGGTGGCGCCTTCGGGTCCCTTGCGCCGACCGGCCGTCCCTGGGGCCGCTCACGCGCATAGGCGAGTGCATGCAGATAGCCGGCGTAGCCGAGCGCGACGGCATTCATGCCGACACCGATGCGCGCGGAATTCATCATCTGGAACATGTACTCGAGACCGTGATGCGGCAGGCCGACGAGTTCCGCACGGCAGCGCCCCTGTTCGCCGAATGACAGCACGCAGTTGACGGTGCCGCGCCAGCCCATCTTGTGATTGATGCCGGCGAGGCGCACGTCGTTGTTGGGGCCGACGCTGCCGTCGTCATTGACGCGGTTGCGCGGCACGGCGAACAGCGAGATTCCACGCACACCCGGTGGTCCACCGGGGATTTTGGCGAGCACCAGGTGCACGATCGTCTCGGCGAGTTCGTGATCGCCGCCGGAAATCCACATCTTGCTGCCGGTCAGGAGATAGCTGCCGTCGTCCTGGCGCAGCGCCTGGCAGCGGATGTCGGTCAACGATGAGCCCGCGTGCGGCTCCGAAAGGCACATCGTTCCGGTGAAGCGGCCGCCCAGCATCGGGCGGGCAAGCCGCACGCACTGATCGGGGCTGCCGAACGTGATCAGCAGATTCGCGGCGCCGGCAGTCAATGTCGAATAGGAATGGAATGCGACATTGGCGCTGCTGAAAACGGCGGAAGTCGCTTTCACGATCAGTAGCGGCAGTTGCATGCCGCCGTCCTCAATGTCGAAACTCGCCGCCGTGAATCCCGCCTCGTTGTAAGCGTCAAACGCCCGCTTGGTTTCCGGGATCATCCAGACCCGGCCGTCCACGACGCGCGGCTCCTCGACATCGCAGGCGGCAGCGAAGGGCGCAAAGCGCTCCTCGGCGATCCGGTAGGCGCTGTCGATCACGCCGTCGAAGACCGGGCGATCGTGCTCGGCGTAGCGTGGCAATCGGCACAGGCCCTCGGCATCCAGGACTTCGAAGACCTGAAAATCGAGGTCGCGGCGCGGTACCGTCATGGCAGAACCCGGCTGTGGCGCAAAGGCACGCCACGCAGATTGTAGCGAGCGGCGCCTTTGGCGGCCCGCCGGAATGCTAGGATTTGCCCGCCGAACAATGCGGCCGGCCGGGGGATTCCAGCTTGTCAGAAGACACATTCGACTTGAGCGGCCGCGTGGCGCTCGTGACCGGTGCGAGCCGCGGCATTGGCCGCGCGATCGCGATGTTGCTGGCTCGACATGGCGCTGTTGTCGTCGTCAGCAGCCGCAAGCTTGAGGGCTGCGAGGCAGTAGCTGGCGAGATCCGTGCGGCCGGCGGCAAGGCCTCGGCGCTTGCCTGCCACATCGGTGAAGTCGAACAGATTGCCGCCGCATTTGGCGAGATCGATGCGCGCCACGGACGCATCGACATCCTCGTCAACAATGCTGCGACCAATCCCTATTTCGGTCCCGCCGTGGACATGGAAATCGCCGCGTTCCAGAAGACGGTTGACGTCAACATCCGCGGCTTCTTCTGCGCGTCCATCGAAGCGGGCCGCCGCATGATCGCCCAGGGCAAGGGCGCGATCGTCAATGTCGCTTCGGTGAATGCGTTCCGTCCCATGGACGGCCAGGCCGTCTATTCGATGACCAAGGCCGCGATCGTCAACATGACCCAGGGGCTCGCCCGGGAATGGGGCCGCAAGGGCGTGCGCGTCAACGCGCTGGCGCCGGGGCTCGTCGAGACGAAGTTCGCGGCCGCGGTGCACAGCGACCCGAAACGCCGCGCGATCGCCGAGAGCCTGACGCCGCTCGGGCGCATCGCCCAACCCGGGGAGATCGCGGGCGCCGCGCTTTATCTTGTATCTGACGCCGCTTCGTTCACGACCGGCAGTTGCCTGACAGTGGATGGCGGCTGGCTGGCCTGAATGAGCCGCGTCTACCTGGTGCGCCATGGGCAGGCGGCCTTCGGTACCGATGACTACGACCGGCTGACGGAAACGGGAATCGCACAGTGCCGGCAACTGGCCCGGCATTGGCGCGCGATCGGGCGCCGCGCGGATCTGGTTTATTCCGGCACACTCAGGCGCCAGCGCGAATCGGCCGATGCCTTTGTAAAGGCTGCTGCGGAAGACAGCGGTATTGCCCTTCCGGTGAAGGAACTGCCGGGCATCGAGGAATACGATCATCTGTCCCTGCTGGCGGCGCACCAGGGCGCCACCGGCGTGCCGGCTGCGATCGAGGATCGACGCGCATTTCACCGCAGCCTGTCGGGAGCGCTCCGGGCCTGGGCGGCGGGCGAGCTGCCCGAAGTCGAACCTTTTCCGATATTTCGCGACCGATGCGCGGCGGCGCTTTCGACACTGATGCGCGAGACCGGGCGCGGCCGCAATGCAGTCGTCTTTGGCTCCGCGGGATCGCTGGCCGCGGCCATGCAACCCGCCCTCGGTCTTGCCGACTGGGACCTGTTGCGCCTGAAGCTGACATTCTTCAACTCGGGCGTCAGCAGCTTGCTGTTCGACGGCGAGACGGTCACGATCGAATCACTGAACACGGTAAGCCACCTGGAGCAGCCGGCGTTCACGCAGCTGATCACGCACCGCTGATCCGGGGGATCCCGCACATGGATTTCCAGCTCGAGGCGACGAAGCAGTCAATCGTCAACCGGGTTCGCGAATACGTCGATCGCGAACTGATTCCGCTCGAAACCGCGTTCCTGCAGTCCGGTCTCGGTCCCCTGCTGCCGGTGCTGCGCGGGAAGCGCGTGGAGGTCAAGAAGCTCGGTCTCTGGGGGCCGATCTATCCGCACGAACATGGCGGCCTCGGTCTCGACCTCATCACGCATGGGCTGATCTCGGAGGCGCTCGGACGCTGCCCGCTCGCGCACTACGTGTTCGGCTGTAATGCCCCGGATGCCGGCAATGTCGAGCTGCTGCATGAATTCGGCAGCCCCGCGCAGAAGCGGCGCTGGCTCGTACCGCTGGTCGCGGGCGAGATACGGAGCTGCTTCGGCATGACCGAGCCGGGCAACAGCGGCGCGAATCCGCTGATGCTCGAGACCAGCGCGGTACTCGAAGGCGAGTCCTGGGTCCTGAACGGCCGCAAGTGGTTTACGACCGGCGCCGACGGATCGAGCGTCTGCATCGTCATGGCGATCACCGACCCCGACAGGGCGCCACGCGAACGCGCGAGCATGTTCCTCGTACCGACCGACAGCGCGGGCTATCGACTGCTGTGCAACACACCCGTCATGGGAAACCCGGGCACTGATCTTTTTTCGCACGGCGAAATCGCATTCGAGAATTGCCGAATTCCTGCCGACCAGTTGCTGGGCCCGCGCGGCTCCGGCTTCAGGCTTGCACAGTCGCGGCTCGGGCCCGGGCGCATCCATCACTGCATGCGCTGGCTGGGCATCTGCGAACGCGCGCTTACGATGATGATCGAGCGCGCGGCGACCCGCGTCATCGATCCGGATGGCCGGCGGCTGGGCGACAGCGACATCGTGCGCGCCTGGATCGCCGAGAGCGTGGCGGAGGTCCGCGCGGCACGGTTGCTGGTGCTGCACACGGCATGGCGCATCGGTAAGGCAGGCGCCAAGGCCGCGCGCGATGACATCGGCATCATCAAGTTCCACGTCGCCGGCGTGCTGCAGCGCGTCGTGGATCGCGCCTTGCAGGTGCATGGCGGCCTCGGCATGACCGACTACACGCTGCTGGCCTGGTTCTACCGCGAGGAACGCGCCGCGCGCATTTATGATGGGCCCGACGAAGTACACAAGATTTCGGTCGCGAAGCGATTGCTGCGGAACCATGCCGGATGAGCCTGGTTGACGACGCGGCGCCGGTGCGTGCCGGCGAGGCACTCGACGATGCGCGGCTCGGAGAATACCTGGCCAGCCACGTCCCGGGCCTTGAATTGCCACTGCGCGTGCGCCAGTTTCCTGCAGGGTTCTCGAATCTCAGTTACCTGCTGACCGCCGGCAGCGTTGAACTGGTCTTGCGCCGACCGCCGATCGGCACGCGGCCGAAATCCGGTCACGACATGAAGCGTGAATTTCGCGTGCTGTCGGGGTTGCATGCCGGATTTGCGGAATGCCCGAAGCCGCTGCACTTCTGCGCCGACGAAACGGTGATCGGCGCCCCTTTCTATGTCGTCGAGCGAATCCGGGGGATCATCCTGCGCCGCGACTTTCCGCCGGAACTCGAGGCGACGCCCACCCTCGTGCACGCCCAGCAGGCAGCGCTGATTGAGGTGCTGGCGAGGCTGCATGGGCTCGACTACCAGTCGCTTGGGCTCGCCGATCTCGGCCGGCCCGATGGCTACGCAGTGCGACAGGTGCGCGGCTGGACGGAGCGATTCGCACAGGCGCAGACCACCGACGCGCCACGGGCCGCCGAAGTTGCTGATTGGCTTGCGGCCAATACGCCACCGGACTCCGGCCGGCCTGCGTTGATCCACAATGACTTCAAGCTCGACAATGTCGTGTTCGATTCCCGGCAGCCCGAACGGCTGGTCGGCGTGCTGGACTGGGAGATGGCGACCATCGGCGACCCGCTGCTGGATCTTGGCTGCTCGCTGGCTTATTGGGTCGAGGCGGGCGATGGGCCCGAAATGCTGGCTACCCGCATGCTGCCCACACACTTGCCCGGTTCGATGAGCCGCATGGAGGTCCTCGCGCACTACTCGAAGGCAAGCGGCGTGCCCATCGACAACTTTCGCTTCTACCGGGTATTTGGACTGTTCCGGCTGGCAGTGATCATCCAGCAGATTTACTACCGCTACTTCCACCGCCAGACCAGGGACGAGCGGTTTGGCGCGCTTGGGCCGATGGCCCATGTCCTGGTCCGCCGCGCCATGGCCGAGGCGAGGGCCTAAGATGCACGGAATCCTCGTTCAGCGTGCATTCAGCGCCGCTGGCCGATGCTGCCGGCATGGGTATTTGCGTGATGGCGCGCCATGCCCTATATACACGCGTGGTCCCCGGGAGCGATCGTCGATGAATGTCCGAAGCACACGCTGGCTGGCCGCATTGATTGCCGTCCTGGTCGTTGCCGGCCCGGCGGTTGCCGAAGACGCGCGCCCCCAGAGCGACGAGAAATGCATCGAACGCTGCGACATCGAGTCGGACAAGTGCATGGCCGCGTCCAACGGTGACCCGGACAAGGTGCAGGCCTGCGACGACAAGTACAGTGAGTGCCTGCAAGCCTGCGACGCGCACGGCTGAAACGCCCCCCGGCGGCCCCGCGGGGGCCTTGCCGAGCCCCTGAACCTGCAATATCAGCAGGGCAGTTGATAACTGCATCTTTTCGTATATATTGCGCAGCCCAACGCTTGTCGGGTTTCTCGTGGATATCATTGATTTCGCTAGGAATTCATCCGAATGAAAGAGCGCAATGATGAGTCCTTCGACCTCGAGGACGAGTTTCTCGGGGAGTCCAGCGCCGAACCGGATGGCGACCTCGACAAGTTGATCGTCGTCGAGCGCCGCCCCAAGGGACAGCGCCGGCCGGTGCAGCAATCTGCCTGGAGCAAGGTGGAGGACGTGCTGGCCGAGAGGCGCCTGAAACGCGAATTGTCCGAGTACGATCCGGACGAAATCTGACGAAGCCTGCCGAGGTCGATCAGGGCAGCTGGTGGCGCAGGGCGCGCGGCGCATTGATTGATCTTCTCGGCGACCGCCAATACGCCTATGTCTATGACCTGCAGACAGTTGCCGCGCAGGCGCAACTTCTTGCGGGCATGGGCTCCGTGTCGCGCGTGTTATATGCCATCAAGGCCAACCCGCATCCCGCAATCCTCCGGACAATTGCCGCACAGGGCCTGTCATTTGAATGTGTCTCGCGTGGCGAGATCGAGCGAGTACTCGATGCCGTGCCGGGCATCGAGCGCGAGCGACTGCTGTTCACGCCGAACTTCGCGCCGCGCGCCGAGTACCAATGGGCGCTTGAGCGGGGCCTGCGAATCACCGTGGACAATCTCTACGTGCTGCACAACTGGGGCGGCATGTTCCATGGTCACGAAATATTCGCGCGTATCGATACCGGCCACGGCCATGGCCATCACCCGAAGGTCCGCACGGCCGGCCTGCACTCGAAATTCGGCGTGCCACTCTTTGAGCTTGGCGACCTGCACCGGGCGGCGGAACAGGCCGGGGCGAGGATCGTCGGCCTTCACGCGCACACCGGGAGCGGCAATTTCGCGGTCGGCGGCTGGGTCGAGACCGCGCGCACGCTCGCCGATGCCGCAATGCAGTTTCCCGGCGTCGACGTGCTCAATATCGGCGGCGGGCTCGGTGTCCCGGATCGGCCGGGCCAGCACCCACTGGATCTTGGGGAATTCGACGCCGCGCTTGGGCAGTTTCGCACCGGGCATCCCGGCTTCGGGTTGTGGCTGGAACCCGGCCGTTATCTGGTCGCCGCTGCCGGCGTCCTGCTTGCGCGCGTCACGCAGCTGAAAGGAAAGGGGGCCGTGCAGTACGTTGGCGTGGCGACCGGCATGAACTCGCTGCTGCGACCTGCGCTCTACGGTTCGTATCACGAGATCGTCAACCTGACGCACCTCGATGATCCGGCCGAACTGCATTGCACCGTGGTCGGTCCGATCTGCGAAAGCGGCGACGTGCTGGGCCACGACCGTTTGCTGCCGCACTCAGCCGAAGGTGACATCCTGCTGATCGCCAACACCGGTGCCTACGGCCACGTGATGGGTTCCAACTACAACCTCCGCGCGCCGGCGGAGGAACTGATCCTCGACTACCGATGACGGAGGTCAGCCAGCGGCACTTTGTACGATTGATGCTGATCAACGCGGTCTGGGGCTTCAACCTCGTCGCGATCAAGTTGGGTGTCGACCGATTCCCGCCGGTGTTTGCCGGTTTTCTCCGGTTCCTGGTAGTCGGGCTGGTCGTGCTGCCGTGGTTGCGGATCCGGCGCGGCGAGATGCGCTGGCTGCTAATTGCGGCGATCTTCAGCGGCGGCCTGCAATTCGCGATCATGTACACGGGCGTGGCGCTCTCGGGAAACATGTCCTCGGTCGCGATTGCCGGCCAGCTCGGCATTCCATTCGCGACGATCCTCTCGGTCGTCGTGCTCGGCGAGCGCATCCGCTGGCGGCGATCGCTCGGCATCGTCCTGGCATTCGCCGGTGTCGTTGTACTCGGCTTCAATCCCGATGTCCTGAAGTCCTGGCAGGGCCTCGCACTGATAGTCCTCGCCGCCTTCATCGGTGCGATCGGGCTCATCGCGATCAAGCGCGTCCGGGACCTGAATGCACTCGAGTTGCAGGCTTGGCTGGCCTGGGGAAGCCTGCCCGTTTTCCTGATGCTGACGATCTGGCTCGAAGACGGGCAGATTGAAAGCCTGCGCAATATCGACCTGACAGGCGCTGGCGCGGTGCTTTACTCGGCGCTGTTCGCGAGTCTTTTTGCGCACACGGCCTATTTTGCATTGGTGCACCGCTATCCGGTGTCGAGTGTCGCGCCCCTCACGGTGCTGGGTCCGGTATTCAGCGTCGGCTTCGCAATCCTCTTTCTCGGCGACGTGCTGGACTGGCGCATGGTCATCGGCGGCGTGATGACCCTGACCGGGGTGGCAGTCATCGTCATGCGCGAGGGCAAGGCGGCAGGCAGCGGCAGCCTGGGCCCGACATGACCCGAATGCGGCCCGGAATCCGTTAGAAACAATATGGGCTGCTTGCGGCCGCGGGAGCACGAGACTAACGTGGCTGTTGCCGGCTTTGAACGGAGGTGTCTTATGGCACATGCCTATTCGGCGGGCGGGTCGCGTCGGTCGGCCGTATTCATGGCGATCATCGGACTTCACTTTGCAATTTTCCTGCTCGTCATCAACGACCAGATGCCTGTCAACGAGGCAATGGCCACTTCGCCCCCGCCATTCAGGGTGCTGCCGCCCAAGCTCGCACCTCGCAAACTTGCAGCACCGGATTTGCCCGATCCGATCCGATTCGGCGACGTGCTTGTGCCGGTTCCGGAACTCGACATCCCGACACTGGAGGCGCCAGCGACCGCACCTGGCCCGCGGACGGACAGTGGGGATCCCCTTGTGCCGCGTGAGTCAATCACGCGAGCGGCGGCCAGTTTGCAAGGTCCCGCCAGTGATTTTGCAGTCGTCATCCGGGCCTGTTATCCCGCTGGCGCACGACGCTCGGGCGAGGAGGGTCGCCTGCGCGTCGCCGTCCTGATCAGCAACCAGGGGCAGGTCCGGTCCTGGCGCGTGGTGCAGAGCACTGGCTACCCGCGTCTGGATGCTGCGGCGCCATGCGTGCTCGGCAGGCTTGGTTTCAATGCGGCCCGCGAAGATGGCCGTGCGGTCCAGAGCGAGGTCCTGCTGCCGATTATTTTCAGACTGGACTGAGCAGAATCCGGGCCGAACGGCCAGAAGGGGGCCGCCGCTTGCAGTCGCAACGGCCAGCCGTTAAGGTGGCCGTGCCGGATAACGGGCGCACGGAATCGAGCAGCGACCAATAATTTTGACGGCACAGTGGCCTGGATTTCGGGCCAATGCGACCGGCGAATAAGACGAGGGGTGGGCGGGGCCTGGTATGGCGAATATCTATTCGGCGGGTGCATCGCGTCGGACGGCAGTATTTGTCGCGATCATCGTCCTGCATTTCGGTTTCTACCTGGCTTTGAAAGCAGGACTGGTCCGGGCCGGCATGCAATTGGTGCAGGATCTCTCGATCATGGACCTGCCGCCTCCGCCGCCTCCGCCGGAGGACGCGGAAGAGCCGCCGCCGCCACCACCGGTTGACGTGCCGCCGCCGACCGTACCGCCGCCGCTGATCGACCTGCCGGTATTCGAGGGTCCGTCCTCGGCGATCACGGCTCGCGTCAGCGAAGCAGCACCGCAGCGCGCGCAGACGGCGCCGGCACGCCAGGTGCAGATCACACCGCCGAGGATCAAGGCGAAGGGCGACCGCATATCCGCGGCGATCAATGCCTGCTATCCATCGGCGTCCCGCCGCCTGAGCGAAGAGGGCCGCGTGGTCGTGACCATCACGATCGGCGCGGACGGCAAAGCTGGCACGATGGCGGTCTCGCAGAGCAGCGGATTCGTGAGGCTCGACGGAGCCGCCGAATGCGTGATCCGCAGGCTGCCATTTGATCCGGGCAAGCGCGATGGCCAGCCCGTCGAGGCGCAGGCCACGTTGCCGATCGTATTCAAGCTGGAATGACGCAGCAGTAATCGTCAGGGACCGGGAAGTAGCGACGCCAAGTGGGTCGTGCGCGATAATCCGGAAAACTAGTATCTGTTAGGGGAACTGCAGAATGGCCGCTGAAACCGGAATGACTGAAAACCCGTACGGCATCACGGCGCTCTGGACCCAGAGCGACTATGTCGGCAAGGGCGTGTTCGTGATCCTCATCACGATGTCGCTTTGGTCATGGCTGGTCATGATCAACAAGTGGCTGGACCAACGCTCGCTCAGGAAGGCGGCCGTCGAGGCCGAAAAAAGCTTCTTCTCGGCCGGGTCGATGCAGGAAGGCATCGCAAAGCTGAAGGGCAAGATCAATCCCTTCCGCGACATCGCGCAGGATGGCCTCCAGGCCGCTGAACATCACCGCAAGAGCACGGCACGCGATGTCTCGAGCGGGATCGATTTCAACACCTGGGTGCAGTCGCACATCGAAAGGCGCACCAACATGCTGCAGTCGAGCCTGCAAAGCGGCATGGTCGTGCTGGCATCGGTCGGCGCTACTTCGCCGTTCGTGGGCCTGTTCGGCACGGTGTGGGGCATCTACCACGCGCTGATCAGCATCTCGATCGCGGGCCAGGCGTCACTCGACAAGGTCGCCGGCCCGATCGGTGAAGCGCTGATCATGACGGCGATGGGCCTTGCGGTCGCGGTGCCGGCGGTGCTCGGCTTCAATGGCCTGCTGCGTGGCAACAAGGGCCTGATGGAGCGCGCGAACTATTTCGCGCACGACGTCCAGGCGGTGTTGCTGGCGGGTTCGCGGGTCGCCGGGAAGTAGCTGATGGCGATTGCAGTCGGCAAGGACGAAGGCGATCCGATGGTCGAGCCGAATGTCATACCGCTCGTCGACGTGATGCTCGTGCTGCTGATCATCATGATCATCACGGTTCCGGTGATGATCCATGCCGTGAAGATCGATCTCCCGAAGGAAGTCAACAGGCCGACCGAGACCAAGCCGGAGAACATCAATCTTTCGATTGATTTCGACGGCGGGCTCTACTGGAACGACAACGGGATCGACCGCGATTCCCTGTTGAACTACGTGCTCCAGGAGGCCGTCAAGGACCCGCAGCCGGAAGTCCACATCCGGGCCGACAAGCGGGCGCGCTATGAGTACGTCGCTGACACCCTGTACGTCCTGCAGCGTGGTGGCATGCGAAAGGTTGGCTTTATCGCTGAACGACCCAAGGGCGAGTGACCGCGCTGTCGGCGCAGCCCGGTTGACATGACAGGGCCCGCCACGGCGGGCCCCGTTTTTTGGCGGGAGGAGCTGCTGAACGCAGGCTGAACCCAGGGATAAGTTTCAGGCACCGGAACCCGGTGAGGCAGCAGCAGTCCACTGGACAGGATGACGGCAAGACAGCCGGGCGGGTTTTGGGTTATAAACGCGCCCTCGCAGGGAGCCTGCCGGTTCGCGATTCGAGGTGGCGGACGATGAAGGGTCAGAATTACAGCCCACGCTGGATTATCGCGGCGGTTTCTGCGTCCGTGATTGCCGCTGCATTGCCTGCAACCGTGCAGGCGCAATACCAGTCGCCGCCGGCTTCGCAGTCCGATACCACAAAGGCTGCGCAGCAGGAAACAAAGAAGAAAAAGAAAAAGGGTGAACAGGCTGCGCCCGAGCCCGGTGCCGATTTCAGCCCGGAGTTTCGCAAGCAGGCGCCCAAGGTCCAGAAGTCCATCAATGAAAAGAAATGGGCTGAAGTCATCGCTGCATTGCCGGCGCTGGATGCCCTGCCTGGCCTGACCCCGGATGACTTGAAGGTGCTGGCGACCTGGCGCCTGCAGGCGACACAGGCGACCGGCGACACGGACGGATTCACGGCGGCCATCGAGACCTATCTGGAGAAGGGATACGCGCTGCCCGAACAGATCGGGCCCATGCACCAGCAGCTGGCCGCGTACTACAACGGCAAGCAGGATCGCGCAAAGACGGTGACGCATTACCGGCAGTTCATCGACATGACGCCGGATGCCGAATCCGATGAACTGCAAACCCTCGGCAAGCTGTACCTTCAGACTCAGAATTACACCGAAGCGGCGCAATGGCTGGGAAAGGCCATCGATGTCGCGAAGAGCGGCGGCGAGCAGCCCGATGAAGCCTGGTTCCAGCTGCGCGATCGCTGCTACGTCGAACTGAAGGACCAGACCGGGCGCCTGGACAATCTGGAAGCGCTGGTCGGGTACTATCCGAACAAGGAGTACTACAGCCGCATCGTCGCGGTCTATCAGACCGAAACCAAGGACGACCGCACGGTCATGTTGAATGCCTATCGCGTGGCTGTCGCGGATCCGAAAGGCGGGCTGGCGACGGTGGGCGGCTATCTGGGCTATGCCGATACCGCTCTGGTGGCCGGCAGTCCCGGTGAGGCGGCCAGAGGCCTCGAACGCGGCATGAAGGAAGGCATCGTGCCCAGCGCCGGCAGCAACCAGGCATCCTTGCAGGAAGCCCGGACTGCCATTGCGCTCGATCGCAAGAGCCTGCCGGGGGAGTCGACAGCCGCAGCCAAGAACCCGAAGGGCGAGATTGCCGTCAAGGTCGGCCTCGGTTACTACAGCACGGGCGACTATGAAAAGGCCGTCGAAATGATCCGCCTCGGCATCACCAAGGGTGGTGTTACCCGGCTCGATGACGCGAATCTGTTGCTTGGCGCGGCCTTAATGGAACTGGGCCGGCGCGATGAAGCCAAGGCTGCGTTCGAGGCGGCGGCCGCTGCCGCGGGCGCGAATGCGTACATGGCGCGGATCGCTGGCCTTTGGTTGGTCCGCGCGGGACGCCAGGATGCGGCCCCGGCGGGCGGCTGAAGCAGGGGAGGAATGATGCTCAAGATGCCAAATCTTCGTGCCAGCTTGCTGGCAACCGTACTGGCAATTCCACTTGCGGGTATCGCCGCGCTCGGGCCCGCCCGGCAGGCGGTCGCACAGGCGCAATCCGGCGGGTGGCACAAGGAAACGGCGGACAGGGTCAAGGCTGCACAGGAAGCCGGCAACAAAGGCAATTTCAGCGAGGCCATCCGTGTGCTGAAAGAAGCCAAGGTCAAGGGCCCCCTCCCGCTATCCCCGCAGGAAGAGCAGGCAATCAACGAATACCTGATTTATGCCGCGAGCAGCGCCAAGGACTACAAGCTGGTCCTGCAGACCATCGATGAACGCCTGGCGACCGGCCGCGTCACGGGCGCCGACCTGGTCCGCAAGCTGCGCCTCAAGGCAAGAACGCTGTACTCGACTGGCGACTATCGCGGTGCGGTTCCTGCGTACAACAAGCTGATCGAAACGCAGGGCTCTGCAACCGCCGATGACCTGATACAGCTCGGCAACGCGCAGCTCGCATTGCGGGACTATAGGGCGGCGATCCCAACGCTCGAGAAAGCCGTTGTCGCGGCGCAGAAGGCCGGAGTCCCGGCCGCCACCGTTGGCAAGCTGCTCGAAGGACTGAATTCCTCGTACCACGAGACCAAGAACGAAGCCAAGCGCGTCGAGACCCTGCACCGGCTGATGGCTGTTTCGCCAAAAGCCAGCGTCTTCAAGCAACTGGCGAATGTCTACGAGGTTGAGTCGAAAAAAGATCCGGTCGTGATGGTCAATATCTACCGACTCGGCTCTTCGCGCGGACTGCTGTCGGCCGACCACTATGCGAAGTACGCCGAGGTAGCACTCGACCTGGCAAGTCCGGGCGAGGCGGTCGCGATGCTTGAAAAGGGCATGACGGGCGGTGCGATCAAGAAGGACGACCGCAATAACCGCCTGCTGGCCGACGCCAAGTCCCAGGTTGTTCGTCTTAAAGGCGGCCTGGCGCAGCTCGAACGCGAAACGATGGCGACCAAGAATGGCGAGTCCGAAGCCAAGCTCGCGATCGCGTATTTCACGCTGAAAAATTATGCGAAGGCAGTTGAAGCCGGCAAGCGCGGCATCGACGAAGGCAAGCTGCGCCGGGCCGATGACCTCAACATGCTGCTCGGCATCGCGCTGATGGAAGGCAAGAAGCCGGCCGAGGCGAGGAATGCATTCAAGGCGGCTGCGGCAGCCAATGAAATGATTAGCGGCGTCGCGGCCCTGTGGGGCTCGATCGGCATCTGATTCCGCGCGTGACTGGTTGCGGAGACGGCCGCGGCGCGAAATCGCCGCGGCCGTTTTGCGTATACAATCCGCGGTCAAGCGCCAAGACCGTTCAAGAGGTATCGAAGAGATGACAATCAAGACAGGCGACCGTATTCCGGAAGGCAAGTTGAAGGTGATGGGCAAGGAAGGGCCGATGAATGTCTCCGCGGAGGAACTGCTTGGCAACGGCCGGGTGGTGCTCTTCTCCGTACCCGGTGCATTCACACCGACCTGCGATGCCAAGCACCTGCCGGGATTCGTCCAGCAGGCCGGCGCGTTGCGCGCCAAGGGGGTTGGCAAGCTGGTTTGCCTTGCGGTCAATGACGTGTTCGTGATGAACGCCTGGGGCAAAGCGGCTGGGGTTGGCGAAGCCATCGTGATGGCGGCCGACGGCAATGGCGACTACTCGCGTGCGCTCGGCCTCGAACTCGATGCCCGCGGTCACGGGATGGGGATGCGCGGCAAGCGCTTTGCGCTCGTCATCGAGGACGGCGTCGCGAAGCAGGTCCACGTTGAGGCACCGGGTGAGTTCCGGGTCTCAAGTGCCGAGTACATCCTCGGACAACTCGCGTGATCATCCACACGCCATCCATCCTCTATGCGGCCCTGCTTGGGTTGTTGTTGATCGCGCTGTCCTTCAATGTCGTGCTGGCGCGGCGACGCTATCGCGTGAGACTGGGTGTCGGCAGCGAAGAGGGCATGCAGCAGGCCGTGCGGGTACAGGCCAATTTTTCGGAGTACGTGCCGCTCGCGGCGGTGCTGCTCGTACTAGCGGAACTTTCAGGCATGCCGATCGCCGCCGTGCACGTTGCGGGTATCCTGCTGGTCACAAGCCGGCTCCTGCATGCCTGGGGGTTGTCCCATAGTCCAGGCAGGACCTTCGGGCGCTTCTACGGCACGGCAGGAACCTGGCTTGTGATCACCTGCCTGTCGTTGTGGCTGCTGGGGTCGTCTATAGATTTTTCTCGATTTCCGGGATCAGGCTGAACAGGTCGCCGACCAGGCCGTAGTCCGCGATTTCGAAGATCGGCGCCTCGGCGTCCTTATTGATGGCGACGATAGTGCGCGCATCCTTGATGCCCGTCAGGTGCTGGATGGCGCCACTGATCCCGATTGCGATGTAAAGCTCGGGCGAGATGATCTTGCCGGTCTGCCCGACCTGCAGTTCGTTTGGCGCATAACCTGCGTCCACCGCCGCTCGTGAGGCACCGATCGCCGCGCCGATTCGATCAGCGAGGCGCTGGATCAGCGCAAAGTTCTCGGCGCTGCCAAGCGCCCGGCCACCCGAGACGACACGCGATGCCGTCTGCAGGTCGGGGCGGTCGCTCCTGGCGGCAGTCACCGAAATGAAGCGCGTGTGGGCCGGCAGTCGACCTTCGCGCTGCCACCTGCGGCGGCTGCCTGATAGGACGCCGCACGGACAGTCGCAACGATCTGCCGGCCGCCAACCGCTTCGACAGTGACGATGGCATTGCCGGCATATACCAGCCTTCGGAAACGCTTGGCGGACTCGACCGACATGACGTCGCTGACCTGTGCGGCGTCGAGGAGTGCAGCGATGCGCGGCATCAGGTCCTTGCCGAATGTCGTGGACGGCCCGAACACATGGCTATAGCCCTCTGCGAGCCGCGCGACCTGGGGTGCCAGCACGGCAGCGAGCGCGGGCTCATTCGCAGGATGATCCACAAGCACCACGCGTGCGACTCCCGAGATTCCGGCAGCCGCCTGCGCAATGGCGGCACCGCCTGCTGCGAGCACGGCGATGGTGATCTCCGCATCCGGCATGCTGGCTGCGCAACTGACGCACTTGGCAACCGCGGCATTGAGCTTGCCGCCGGCGTGCTCCGCAACGATCAGTATGCGATTCATCAGACCAGCCCTTTCTGGCGCAGCGCCGCAACGAGTTCGGCAGCGTCCTTGACCATGACGCCTTTCTGGCGCTGCGGCGGCGACTCGTACCGGAGTACCTTGAGGCGCTCCGTCGGAGCGACGCCGATTGCGGCCAGGTCGGTCACATCCAGTGGCTTCTTCTTCGCTTTCATGATGTCGGGCAACTTGACGTAGCGCGGCTCATTGAGGCGCAGGTCGGCAGTGAATACGGCCGGCAGGTCGACCTCGATGGTTTCGAGGCCGGCATCGACTTCGCGCGTCACGCGCGCCGTCTGACCCTTGATCTCGATCTTCGAGGCGCATGTCGCTTGCGGGCGATCCCAGAGCGCGGCGAGCATCTGGCCCACCTGATTGCAGTCGTCGTCGATGGCCTGCTTGCCGAGGATCACGATGATCGGACTCTCGCGTTCAACGAGCTTCTGCATCACGCGGGCGACCACCGGTGGCTCAACGGCGAGATCCGTCCTGACGAGTATCGCCCGGTCGGCGCCCATTGCGAGCGCCGTACGCAGCTGCTGTTGCGTGTCATCGGGGCCGAGACTGATTGCGACCACTTCATCAGCCTCGCCGCGCTCCCTGATGCGCAGTGCTTCTTCGAGCGCGATCTCGTCAAATGGATTGATGCTCATCTTGACGCCGTCCGTGACGATACCGCTGCCGTCGGGCCGGACCCGTACCCGCACGTTGTAATCAATCACCCGCTTGATGCCGACCAGGACCCTGCGCATGCAACTGCCTCCCTGACTGTGGCGAATCGTATCATCTGCGGACGCCGTACGGCCCGCGCGTGAATGCAGAAAACAAACTATGATTAGATACTTAGGAGAGACATCTGCAGTGTATTCTCATCGAGTCGGCGGGAAGGACTTGCTACCGGCTGCGCGTAGGGATAGTTTCTCGCAGCAGCGCAGGGAAAGACATGCGCACCGAGGAAGCCGCCCCACCGACAACGAGAACCAAGATGTGGGGTACGAGGGGAGCATCCGCATGACGCATGACGCGCGCGGATGCATGACAGGAGCGGCTTCGCTGAAGCCGCTTCTTTTTTTGTCCCGGCGGAATCTGTCATCGTGACGATGCTGGTATACGTCGTCAGACGTCTGCTCGGCGCAATTCCGACACTGGCCGTAATCGTCGCGCTCTCATTCGTGATGACGCGCCTCGCGCCCGGTGGCCCATTCGACGAAGAGCAGGCGCTGCCGCCGGAGATCCGCGCGAATCTAGAGGCCGCCTACGGCCTTGACCAACCGGTGGTAGTGCAATTCGGCCGCTACGTCAACGGCCTGCTGCACGGCGATTTCGGGCCGTCATACAAGTTCCGCGACTTCACGGTCACCGAGCTGATCTCGAGCGGACTGCCGGTCAGCCTGACGATCGGCGCCGCGGCAATCCTGCTCGCGCTCCTGCTGGGCATCCCGGCCGGCATCTGGGCCGCGCTTCGCCAGGACCGGCTCGCGGATCGCCTCGTGATGTCACTGGCGGTTGCCGGCATCTCCGTGCCGGTATTCGTGATCGCGCCATTCCTGGCGCTCGTGTTCGGCATCTGGCTGCACTGGCTGCCGGTGGCGGGCTGGGCACCGGGAAGGCCCGGTGATCTCGTGCTGCCGGTCGTGACATTGGCATTGCCGGTGATCGCGTATCTCGCGCGCCTCATGCGCGGCAGCCTGCTCGAAGTGTTGCGCGCGCCCTGGATTCGCGCCGCACGGGCGCGTGGCCTGCCGCCGCACCGCATCCTGTTGCTGCACGCGCTGCCGGGCGCGCTGTTGCCGGTCGTCAGTTACCTGGGCCCCGCGGTCGCGGCCGTGCTGACCGGTTCGCTGGTGGTTGAAACCATCTTCGGATTGCCAGGTATGGGACGTCATCTCGTGCAGGGCGCACTCAATCGCGATTACACGCTGGTCATGGGCATGGTCATCGTCTACGCGACATTGATGATCACCTTGAATCTTATGGCAGACCTGGTCTACGCCTGGCTCGATCCGCGTATCCGGCGGGAGCGGCGCCTGTGAGCGGTCGCGGCAGTCTCTGGCGTGATGCGCTGGGTCGGCTGGCCGGCAACCGCGTGGCGCTCGTGAGTCTCGCGGTCCTCGCATTGATGGTTGTTGCGGCCGTGGTTGGGCCATTGCTGCTCGACTATCGCCAGGATGAGATTGACTGGGCACACATGGCGGTCCCACCATTCTCCGCCGAGGGGCATTGGCTCGGAACTGACCGGCTGGGTCGCGACCTGCTGGTGCGGACACTGCACGGGCTGCGGGTCTCGATGGGTATCGCGCTCCTCGCGACGCTCGTGAGTCTCGCGATCGGGGTCAGCTGGGGTGCGGTCGCGGGATACCTTCGCGGTCGCACCGACGCGCTGATGATGCGCGTCGTTGACGTGCTCTACGCACTGCCGCAGGTTTTCTTCGTCATCATCCTGACCGTGGTATTCGGAAGGAGCCCGGTGACGCTCCTGGTCGCGATCGGCGCTTTCGGCTGGCTCACGATGGCGCGCATCGTGCGCGGCCAGGCGCTGGCATTGCGCGAGCGCGAATTCGTGGAGGCGGCGATCGTTGGTGGCGCGGGGACCGCACGCATCGTCACCCGGCACATCATTCCGAATCTGCTGGGACCGGTGATCGTCTTCGCGACCCTGACCGTGCCGCAGGTGATCCTGGTCGAGAGCTTCCTGAGTTTCCTGGGCATCGGCATCCAGGAGCCGCTCGCGAGTCTCGGCAACCTGATCGCTGACGGTGCGGTGGAAATGGAAACGGCAACGTGGATTCTCGCCGTGCCTGCTGCTTGCCTCGTGTCGCTCGTGTTCTGCTTCAACTTCCTGGGCGACGGATTGCGCGACGCCCTCGATCCGCGGGATCACTGATGGCGCTACTCGAGATCAACAGACTGACGGTCGATTTCGACGGACCTGGCGCGATCCGCGCGGTCGATCATGTTGACCTTTCGGTTGAACGCCGCAGTTGCGTCGCGATCGTGGGCGAATCGGGATCTGGCAAGAGCCAGTTGTTGCTGGCCTGCACCGGCCTGCTCGCCGCCAATGGCCGCGCCAGCGGTTCGGTGCGCTTCGACGGCAATGAATTGCTGGGAGCGGGCGATCCGGCGGCGCGGATCCGCGGCAGCGGAATCGGCTTCGTGTTCCAGGATGCGTCGGGCAGCCTGACGCCCCATCGGCGCATCGGTGAACAGCTCGCAGAAACGGGTGTTGCAGCAAGTGGCATCACGCACCAGGCAGCGCTTTCCGAGGCGGTGCGCATGCTCGAGCGCGTACGGCTGCCGGAGGCGCGACGGCATCTCACGGACTACCCACACGAGCTTTCAGGTGGCATGCGCCAGCGCGTCGCGATCGCGGCCGCGCTGATGCCGCGTCCCCAGCTGCTGTTCGCAGACGAGCCGACCACCGCGCTCGACGTGACCGTGCAGGCCGAGATCATCGCCTTGCTCGCCGACCTGTGCCGTGAACTGGGCATGGCGATGCTGCTGGTGACGCATGACCTCGGCGTGGTCTCGGGTCTGGCGGATCGCATCGCGGTCATGTATGCGGGGCGAATCGTGGAGTCTGCCGCGGCGGTGCGTTTCCTTGCGGCGCCCCGCCATCCTTACAGCGCCGGACTCCTTGCCGCCGTGCCGAGTCTCGATGATCCGCCCGGCTCGGAATTGCGGACCATCGCCGGCACCCCACCGCGCCCGGGCACGATCCTGCCGGGCTGCCGCTTCGAGCCGCGCTGCGAGCATCGGCAGGCGCGCTGCCGCAGCGAGGACCCGGCATTCATCATGCAGGGCGCGGCAGGCGTCGCCTGTCACTTTCCGCTGCATGAGGCGGAGCCATGAGTGTCTTGCTGGACCTGCGCGGCGTGACCGTCAGATACCCATTGACCGGCAGACCGCGACGCGAGCTGGTGGCAGTCGATGACGTCAGCTTCACACTTGAGTCCGGCGAGATGCTGGGCCTGGTCGGTGAATCGGGTTGCGGCAAGTCCACGCTCGGAAGAGCGATCCTGCGGCTCGTGCCGCTGGCCGCTGGCGAGGTGCATTGGCAGGGCCGCCGCGTCGACACACTCAGCCGGAAGGAATTCCGCGGACTGCGACGCGGGCTCCAGCTCGTATTCCAGGATCCGCATGCCTGCCTCGACCCGCGCATGACAATCGTCGAGAGTGTCTCCGAACCGCTGCGTTCCTTCGAGCCCGGGCTATCGAGTTCACAACGCACCGAACGCGCTGCTGCGTTGCTCGATAAAGTGGGCCTTTCCCCCGAGCTGTCGAATCGATATCCGCACCAGGCCAGCGGCGGGCAGCTGCAGCGCGCGGTCATCGCGCGTGCCTTGATTTCGAATCCACAACTGGTCGTTTGCGACGAACCAGTCAGCGCGCTGGACGTATCCGTGCAGGGCCAGATCGTGAATCTGCTGGCCCGCATCCGTCGCGAGCGCGGGCTGGCGAGCCTGTTCATCAGTCACAACCTGGCCGTGGTCGCGGGTCTCTGCGAGCGCGTGATGGTCATGTATCTCGGGCGCATCGTGGAGATTGCCCCACGTGCATTGCTCGTGCCTGCGCCGCTGCATCCCTATACGAGGATGCTGCTCGATGCGGTGCCCAGCATCGCACCCACGGCGCGCCGGCGACCGGTGACTGTTGCGCCTGCAGATGTCCAGGGCAGCGGCGGGGCAGGCTGCGCATTCGCTGCGCGATGTCCTCACGTCGTCGCGCGCTGCCGTTCCGAGCGGCCGCTGCTGCAGACGATACGCGAAGGTCGTCTTGTCGCCTGTCACCGCGCGGCGGAATGGCCGGCAGGCCTGCCGCCCGCTGCCCACTGAATCATCGCTCGCGGTGGCGCATCCCCTGAGCCACGCCCTGGGGTAGTCTCATGGGCGTGATATTGCTGACCCAGAACCTGCGGCAGTCGCGCATCCTGCGCCGCCTGCACGATCGCGCGCAGATCGCGGCGGGTCGGGTGGTCTGGCCGTCGGCGCAGGTGTTGCCACTCGATGTCTGGCTCGCGCAGCAATGGCGCGACGCCGCAGCCGCCAATCAGGACCTGCGCCAGCCGTTGCCGGCGGTCGCCTTGCATTGGCTCTGGCGACGTCAGGCGGCCCCGGATGCGCCGGGCCTGCAGGATCCGGCAGAACTCGGCGCGCGGGCGCGCACAAGCTGGTTGCGCCTGCGCGCATATGGCGGCGACCTCGATGACATCACACGCTTCCCGCTGACCCGCGATCAGCAGGCGTTTGCCGCCTGGGCGCGCGGGGCCGAGCAGGAATTGCGCGAACGCGGCGCCTGCGATCCCTCGGACCTGGCGCGGCTCCTGGTGGAGGCCGATGCCGTGCCTGCTGCGGGATCTCCCTTGATGTTGGCTGGATTTCGCCGCCTGACGCCGTCGCAATCGGCGCTGCTTGCGGCTCTGAGGGCGAAAGGCTGGTCGGTCACGCAATCCAGGCCCGTGGTCAATGGCCATGCAGCCTGGAGCCATGCGGCGCCGGATCCTGAATCCGAGCGCACCACGATGCTCGACTGGGCGCGGCTGCGGCTCGAAAGGCAACCCGATGGGTGATCCAGCGCGCGCTCGAGGCCCGGCTGCAGCCGGAACTCGAACTGCCCAGCGACGCGCGGCGCGAGCGCCTGTTCGATCTCGCCGGCGGTTATCCGTTGTCGGCGCAGCCAGTCGTCGAGGCCGCGCTAGCGGCACTTGCCTGCTCGCTCGGGCAGTTCGACTGGGCCCTCGCGAGCCGGTTGCTCCGAAGCCCACATCTGGCAGGCAGCAGGTCCGAACAGGATGCGAGGATCCGGCTCGACGTGGAGTTGCGCAGCGCGCAGGGATTGCCGCGCGCATCGGTTCACGCGCTCGGCGGCCGCGCCGAGGCGGCCGAAGCTGGGCAATTTGCCGCAGTGCTCGCAACGGCAACCGCACGGCTCGCCGGTCCCACGCGTCGTGGCGCCGCGGCATGGGCGGAAAGTTTTGGAGCCTGCCTGGCGGCCTGGGGATGGCCCGGCGAAATCGTGCTGGGCAGCGATGAGTTCCAGGCGGCGAAACATTTCCGCGAATTGCTGCGTGAACTTGCGGCGCTCGGCACCGTCGCACCCGATTTCGGCGGCGCGGCCGCGCGCGATGAACTGCGCCGCCTCGCGGCGGCGCCATTCCAGGCAGAGAGCGGCGAGCCGTCGGTGTTCGTGCTCGATGCGTATGAAGACCCGGGCGTGAGCTTCGACAGCCTGTGGGTCGCCGGGCTCACTGCAGCTGTCTGGCCGCGACCCGTCACAGTCGATCCCCTGCTGCCGATCGAGATCCAGCGCCGCCGCGCCATGCCTTGCGTGACCGCCGAGGACTGCGTCGGTGAAGCGCGCGCGATCATTGGCCGCTGGCGCGCGCGCGCCGGCGAATTGGTGCTGTCCTGGCCGCGCCGCGAGCACGACACCGAAGTCGACGGCACGCGACTCGTGCCCGCGGACGTACCGTCATTGGAGCAGCCCGCAACATGGGCAACGCGCGAGCATCTTGTGTTCGCGGCCGCGATTCTCGAGCCGTTGCCGGACGATGGCGTGCCGCCCCTCGCGGATGGCGTTGCGTACGGCGGCGCGCGGGTGCTGGAATTGCAGTCGCATTGCCCGTTTCGGGCATTCGCGCAACTGCGGCTGCGCGCCGAGCCGCTCGCGGAGCCGCAAACCGGCATCGACCGGCGCCTGCGCGGCATCGTCCTGCATCGCGCTTTGCAACGGTTCTGGGCGGAACTGCAGTCGCAGCAGGCGCTGCTGCGACTCAATACGGTGGACTGCGACAGCAAAGTCACCGCCGCGATCGATCAATCGATGTCGGAAGTGCTGCCTGCGGAATGCGGCCAGCGGTCGCTCGTGCTCGAACGCGACTGGCAACGCCGCGCCATCGGCCACCTGCTTGCGCTTGAACGCGCGCGGCCGGCCTTCACGGTGGTGGAGACGGAGCGGGTGCTGAATGGCCGCATTGGCGGACTCGACCTGCGCCTGCGCGTGGATCGCGTGGATCGCATCGGCGACGAACGGGTCGTCATCGATTACAAGAGCGGCGCAGTGAGGAAGGCGCAATGGCGCGGCGCGCGCATGGAGGCGCCGCAGCTGCCGCTGTACGCCGTGCTGCATCCGGAGCACCCGGCCGGAATCGCGATCGCGGAAATCGGCTCCGATCACGCGGACTTCGTGGGTATTTGCCGCGACGAGGGACTGATCGCGGGCTTGCAGCCAGCTCGCGATTTCGAGTTGACGGAGGATCGCGAAAACGGATTCGACTGGCCCGCGATCAAGGAACATTGGTACGCCTGGCTCGACCGCCTGGCACGCGATCATGCCGCCGGGCATGCCGAAGTCGATCCCAAACTCGGGGCCGATACCTGCCGCCACTGCCATCTGGATGCGCTGTGCCGCGTCGCATCGTCCGTGCCTGACGAGCCAGGCGCGGAGGAGGGCGGAGATGACGACTGACGCGGGCCGCGTGGATCTCGAATTACGCCGGCGCGCCGTGGATCCGGAACGCTCGTTCATCGTCCAGGCGCCGGCGGGCTCCGGCAAGACCACGCTGCTGACGCTGCGCTACCTGCGTTTGCTCGCGACCGTGGATTGCCCGGAGCAGATCATCGCGATCACGTTCACGCGCAAGGCGGCCGCGGAAATGCGTCACCGCATACTGGCGGCTTTGGCGGGTGCCGCGGAACCGCCGCCGGCGACGGGTAAGCCGCACGAACTGGATATTCACCGGCATGCGAGCGCCGCGCTCGCGCGCAGTCGCGAACGCGACTGGGGCCTCGAACACAACCCGGCGCGCCTGCACGTTCAGACCATCGACGGCCTCAATCACTGGCTTGCACGCCGCCTGCCGCTCGCGGCACGCATCGGCACGTCGGCGACGCTGATCGACAATGCCCGGCCACTGTATGCCGAGGCGGCCCGGCGCACCGTCGCGCAACTCGATGGCGACGTTACGGTTGCGCCGCGTCTTGACCGTCTTGCGCGCGCCCTGAATCACGAGCCGCAGATGCTGGCGCGCCTGATCGAGGAAATGCTCGGTGCGCGCGAGCTTTGGCTGCCCAAGCTGCTGGCTTCCGGCAGCGGACCGGCGCTTCGCGCTTCGATTGCTCTGCTGCTGGAGTCGGCCATCGAGACCGGGCTCACGCGGATTCTTGCGATCGTTCCCGTGGCCCGCATGCAGCCCTTGTTTGCATTGATTCGCGAAGTGGCCGCGGCAGGCTCCGGGGCTGGGCCGCTCACGGAACTCGCAGGGCTTGTTGACTTGCCGCCACCGGCGGTTGCCGCAGTCTCCCAATGGCGCGCGCTTGCCGAATTGCTGCTGACGACCGACAAGCAGGGTGCCTTGCGAAAGACCGTTGACTACAAGCAGGGATTCCTGGCCGCGAAAGAAGGCCCGGGCTGGGCCGCACTCAAGAAGCGGATGAAGGAGCTGCTGGTCGCGCTTGCGGAACATGAAGGGCTGGCAGCAGCGTTGGCACAGGTCCGGCGCCTGCCGCCGCCTGCACTGACCGAACGGCAATGGGAACGGATCGACGCGCTTTCGGCGGTGCTGCCGCACGCCGTTGCCGAGCTTCTCGCGCTCTTTTCCGAGCGCGACAACCTCGATCATCCTGCGGTCGCCGCGGCGGCACGCGATGCGCTTGACGACGAGTCGTCACCCACCGAACTCGCGCTCGCGCTCGACTACCGCATCCGCCACCTGCTGGTAGACGAATATCAGGACACGTCGCCGTCGCAGGAACGGCTGCTCGAACTGCTGGTCGCGGGGTGGCAGCCGGGTGACGGGCGCAGCCTGTTCTGCGTCGGCGATCCGATGCAGTCGATCTACGCGTTCCGCGAAGCCGATGTCACGCTGTTCCTGCAGGCGCAGCGCCAGGGCATCGGCGGCGTGCAACTCGCATCCGAGCGGCTCGGCCAGAATTTCCGTTCCTGCGCGGCGATCGTCCGTTGGGTCAACGAGGCATTTGCTGCTCTGATGCCCGCTGCGGACGATTTTGAGCGCGGCGCAGTGCGGTATTCACCAGCGGTGGCAGTAAATGCGGACGCGGCGACGGACGGCGTGGCCGTACATCCACTGCTGGATGCAGATGAACGCGCGATGGCCGCCAGGGTGGCTGAAATCGCTGCAGGGGCACTGCGCGCAGAGCCGGGCGCCGCGCGGCCGACCATCGCGATTCTCGTGCGCGGACGTGCGTCGCTGCCGCCTCTGCTCGCGGCGCTGCGCGCCGCCCGCATTGAATACCGCGGCGTCGAACTCGAATCACTGCTTGATCGTCCCGCAATACGCGACCTGGTGGCGCTGGCGAAGGCGATGCTGCAGCGTGGCGATCGAACGTCCTGGCTCGCCGTGCTGCGGGCGCCCTGGTGCGGATTGGCACTCGCTGACCTGCTGGCTCTGGTTGCCGACGACAGCCGCGCGCTGGTGCCGCTGCGGATCGCGGATCCGGTCGTACTGGCCGGGCTTTCCCGGGACGGTGCGATTCGTCTGGCACAGCTGCAACAACGTCTCGACGCCGCAATGGCCGGCCGCGGCCAGCGCTCGCTGGGCTGCTGGCTGAAATCCGCCTGGTTCGCAATCGCGGGTCCGGCGACCGTCGGCGATCCGTCGGATCTTGCCAATGCCGAATTGTTATTTGCCGCACTCGACCGCCTGGAACTGGAAGCCGGCGGCAGTCCGGAAGGATCGGCGATCGATGCCGCGGTCGAAGGCGTCATGGCTTCACCGGTCGGCAGCGATTCCGCCCAGGTGCAGGTCATGACGATCCACCGCGCCAAGGGCCTCGAATTCGATGTCGTGATCGTTCCCGACCTGCAGCGTGGCGTGCGTGGCAGGGAGCGGCCGCTCCTGTACTGGGCACAGGTTGCAACCGGCCCGGGCCGCCGCGGCATCGTGCTGGCGAGCCGGGCGGAATCGGGCGAACACGGCGGCGACGCGGATCCGCTCGAGCAATGGATGCGGCACCTGGCGGACGAACGCGAGGCGCTCGAACTGGGGCGCGTCGCCTATGTCGCGGCGACACGTGCGAAGCGGCAGCTGCACCTGATCGGTTCGATGAAGGTCAAGTGGAAGAATGACGAGCCGCAGTTGCGCAAGCCGGGTGCCGGCAGCCTGCTCGGATTCTTCTGGCCGGTGCTGCGCAAGGACTTCGAGCGGCAACTGGCGGCCAGCACCGCGCTGCGCGGAAATGCAACGCAGGCCGCCAGCAGCCGCCGTCGGCTGACGGCGCCACCGTTGCTGCGCCTGCCAGCGGACTTTGTGGCGCCCGCACCCAGTGCTCTACCGCGAACGAAAGGTCTCCGGATTGCCGGCCAGCCAGAAGGCTCGATCCGCCCCGAGTTCGACTGGGCCGGAGAGATTGCCCAGGCCGTCGGCCAGGTGGTGCATTTCGAACTGCATCGCCTGGTACAGGCGAGGCGTGCAGCCGGAACGCTGGAGCCGGACCACGCCGCATGGCGTCGTTTGCTGCGTGAACTCGGCATCGACGATGCGCACCTGCCGGAGGCTCTTGCGCGCGTCGGGCGCGCAATCGCCGGCGTCTCAAGGAGTGGGTTCGCGGGCCGCCTGCTCGATCCGGCAGTGGCGGAAGGCGCGAGCGAGCTCGCCTTCACCGCGTACATCGACGGTGTCGTGCAGAGCCTGCGGATCGATCGCAGCTTCGTGGACTCAACGGGCCTGCGCTGGATCGTGGACTGGAAGACGAGTTCGCATGAAGGCGGCGACCTCGACGCATTCCTCGACAACGAGCTTGCGCGC
This sequence comes from Steroidobacteraceae bacterium, assembly GCA_016844605.1. Lineage (GTDB taxonomy): Bacteria > Pseudomonadota > Gammaproteobacteria > Steroidobacterales > Steroidobacteraceae > SCUD01. Next base: position 20,071 of record JAENJD010000018.1, on the reverse strand, counting down.
TACACCGAACAGCTGCGCCGCTACGCCCTCGTGATGAAACGATTTGACGGCCGCCCGCAAAAGGTCGGCCTTTACTTCCCGCTCCTCGACGCCTGGCGCGAACTGGATTGCCAGTTGGTGCCGGGTCGCAACTGCGACCGGGCGCAAGGAGCGGCGCCTAAAGCGTTCCCTCGACTGAGAAAGGCCGGCGCCCCGTGTTATCGGGCGGTCCGAGGAACGAGAGGGTGTCGAAGATGGCGGGGCCGGCGCCCGGGCCCGGCGCGACTTCGCCGCTGACGAAGTAGCTGCGATCGCGCTTCAATTCTATCGTACCGCGCACGCGCAAGGGCCCGCCGAGATCACTGAGCCTGCCGGTCAGGGTGCCAGTGCCGACCGCGCCTTCGCCGATCGTCAATTCGAAGTCGCCAAGCAGCGCACCAGCCGGACCCGGCGCCTTGAGTCCGCGCACGAAGAGCTTGCCCTCTGCTTCCTGCGGCAGGCCACCGGCGATGCGCGCGTTCGCGACGTCCAGGTCCAGTTGGCCGGTCCAGCCCTTGGGCGTTGCGATGCCTTCGAAGAACATGATCGGCAGGTTGCCTGTGAGGTCACGGACTTCGATCTCGCCTGCGTCGAAGTCGCCGGAGAGCGAGGCCGATACCTGGCCACCGGACGGCTGCAGCATGACGCGGCAAGACCATTGCAATGCCAGCAGCGGCCACGGCCGGCAGGCCCAGCTCGCGGCGCCTATTGCGCGGCCCTTCAGGCTGACGCTGGACGCCCGGCCCGACCAGATCGTGCCGTCGAGGCCGGCGACCGCGACGCCGGGCGGCAGCCAGCGCGTCAGCACGGCGGCCGGCACGAGCGCGATCAGGAAGACCAGAAAGGCGGCGATGCCCGCCGTGACCAGCAGGCCCCTGCGAGACATTGATCAGTGACCGCGCAGTACGAGCGTCGCGTCAACGCGGCCCGGCTCGCCGCCCGCATTGACACTGGCGGTCTCGGTAACCGCACCGCGTTCCTGCTGCAGGCGTGCCAGGCAGAGAGCCAGCGCGTCGAAAGATGCGTCCTTGAAGCGCACGCGCAGCGTTCCGGGCCCGGCCGGCTCGATGCCTTCCAATGCATCGCCGAGACCTGACTCACGCGCGGCGCGATCGACGGCAATCGCGAGCGACTCTCCGGCCCTGGCAGCAGGCGTCGCCTGCAGGCGCGGTGTGACTGCCTCGATCCACGCAAGCTGCTGCCGCTTGCCCTCGACTCGCACCTCGGCCGCCGCGGCTGCGTTGCCGAGCTTCCAGACCAGGCCGGTGAGCAGCAACACGGCTGCCGCGACAGCGCCCCAGGTCACCATGCGCTGTTCGCGTTCTGCCAGCGACGAATGCCATTCGCGCAGGATCATGTCGCGGGCCCGGTCGTGACATTGATCTGCGCCGACACGCCTTTGTCTCCCGGCGTTGTCGATTCGACGTCGGCGGTCAGGCCACGTGCGGTCAGCGCCTGTGCAAAGCGGGCGAACACTTCGGTGTCCGCCGCGATCATCTGCAGCTGCAGCGAACCGTTACGCCAGCCGAGCGACTCGATGGTTGGACCCGTGGCACCGCTCATCGCGCCACCGACTGCCGCGAGGCGCGCCAGCAGGCCCTGGGGATCGGCGGCACCGCCGCCGGCGAGCCGCTGCTCGATCTGCGCACGCGCATCCACAATGCGTTCGACATCCGGCAATGCGATGCGCACCGCCTGTTCGATCGATGCATCGAGACGCTGCTCCTCGGCGCGCAGGCGGATCAGGTCATAGCCGCGCACGCCGATGTGCAGGGCGAGTGCGGCAAGCGCGAGAAACGCGGCGATTCGCCAGCGCTGCCATTCCGCCCGCCAGCCGGTACGCCGCGCGAATTCGCCCTGCAGCAATGACAGCGCATCGCTCCGCACGCTGCCTGCCGCCAACAAGGGCAATGCGCCGTCGGGCAGCAGCTGCAGGTCGAGACTGCCCGTCACTTCGCGAAGCGCCTCGATCATCTCACGCGAATGCTGCCAGTCCTGCTGCGAGACATAGAGCTGCACGTGTCGGTCCTCGCCCTCGAGACCCGCCAACGCAAAAGCCTCTGTCAGCGGTTCTGCGTCGAGCGCCACCGGCAGCGCGCCGGGCGCGCGCACGTGCAGTTGGCCGGCATCGATGACGGCAACGATCTTGCCGGGGTTGTCCGGCACGCAGAGTGGCTCTGGCACGAGAGACTGGGGATCGAGTCCGGCCGACTTGAGCGCGTCCAGCCAGCCGCGCAACTCGTCGCGCCGCACGGCTGCGACCAGTGTGCGACCCTCGGCATCAGTGCGGCCCACGGCAAAGTGAAACTGCTCGACTTCGCCAGCGAGCAGTTCTTCCATCGCATAGGGCACGATCTGCGCAAGGCGCGCGCCCCCCTTCACGGGCAATTCTGGCTGCGCGAATGTCACGCTCGCTCCGGGCGCGATGACGACGAGCGGGCGCTCGCCGGCGAGCGGTGCGGCATCCGCGAGATTGCCGGTGGACACCGGGCCGATGCGACCGCCGTCCGCGTCGATGATGATCCAGGAGACCGGATCCGCCAGCCGCAGCACGAGAAATTGACTCATTGACTCACTCGGTGCCTGTTGAACGCAGCACGGTCCGGCTGCTGCCGTTGTCGTTTCGCTCGATCAGACTGTACAGCGTGAGTTCGGAGGTGCCAATACTGACGGCTGTCACGGCGCGGAACCAGTCCGAAGATTCGGAAATTGCAGGCTGCAGGGCCAGGAAATCCTCGTTGCTCAAGGTCGCCTTGACGTCTTCGATCGTCGGAAAACACCCGGCGCGGCGGTTGGCAAGAAGGGAGTCAGTATCGCCGAAATCCGTGCCACCCTCGACCAGGGCCGCGAGAATCGGCGCCGAAGCGGTGCAGAGATTGATCTTCGTGCCCAGCGGCACCGCGGCCACGTAAGGCCGGATGCGCAGATACTCCTCAAGTGTCATGCCGGGCAGCGCCATCAGTTCGGTGATCGTGGTCACCGGGCCATTGGCCGAGCGATAGGGCGGATTCTGCGAAAGATAGTTGCCGTCCTCCGCACCGTCGGGAAATCCGGGCACGGTATCGGAATCGAGCCAATCCGCCATGATGCGCGCCCAGCGTTGGTCGGCGCCGGCCTTTTCGAGCAGCCGCTCGAAGCGCTGGACGGCGGATTCATTGACCGTGCCATTGTCCATGAGCAGATTGTTCAGGTTGAAACGCCCCTGCATGTCCTCAAGCGCGCCGCGCACCGTACCGCCGTCCACGGGCAGCGGAGGGATCGGCTGCGCCCAACGCTCTCCCGGGTGATCAGTCTCCGAGTCTTCGCGATCCTTGCGCAGTACTTCCGCGGCCCAGGCTTCGGCGCCGAGCGCCACGTGCCAGGCCTGGTCCAGCGCGATCAGTCCGGCCGTGCGCCGCATGTCGAGTGACGCGCGTGTGCCGATGCGCACCGCGAGCACCGTCGCGATCGCGACCATCACGATCGCCATGATCAGCGCGACGCCACGCTGCCTCATCCGGGCACCTCGATCAGGCGGCGCAACTCGCCGTAATCGGTCAGCACGATCCTGATCTCGACGGCCATCGGGCGCGAACGGAATCCGGTGTCAGCGGCGCTGCCGAGCGGCGGCCATTCGGTCACCCATTCGCGGCCAGAATTCATGTAGCGGATCTCGATGCTCTCGACCTGGTTGAGCAGCCGGCGCGCAATCGGGACATTGGCGAGGGTCGGGTCGGTCACATTCCAGTATTCACGGATCAGCGTGTGCTCTTCGAGGCGGTAGCTGACACGCTGCACCGTGCCGCGGGGCGAGCCCGCGCCATTCGGCCAGCCGGCGTGCGATAGCTCGACCAGGCTCACGCCATTCGGGTCACGCCGGAGGGCGGCGCGATAGCCGTCGCCGATCGGCTCGCGTATCGGCCGTGGCGCCAGCGTGCGGAAATCCCCGGTCAGCAGATTCATCGCGCGCTGCACTTCACGCAGGCGGTCCATGTGGCCGCCGGCATTCTCGACGGAGACGCGCGCCTCACTGACCGAGCGATAGGCCATGACGCTCATGATCGCGAGTATCGCTATCGCGACCAGGATCTCGAGCAGCGTGAAGCCCCGGCAGCGATCGCGCATCACTGCTCTTCCTCGTCGCCCGGGTTTTGCTCCAGGGCGCCACTGTTCCAGGGGGTCGGCGACGGCCCGGTTGCGGTCGCCGTTGCTCCGACAAAGCCCGCAAGGCTGGCCAGTGCGGAATCCTCCGCGTCGCCTTCGCGGCGCACCTTCATGTCGATGCGGCGCAGGCCCTCGACCGGCGTCTGCGAAACGGTCGCGACCCAGTGCCAGCGCCGGCCCGCGAAATCCACATCGGCTTCGGTCTTGTCGACCGAGGGAAATTCGCCCGAGAGGCGAATCTCGGTGATCCGGTTGTCCGCAATCCAAGCGGCCATGCTGCGATCGCGCAGATAGCCGATATTGCTGGTCGTATCGCCGATCGCCTTGAAGACGGCAAACATGCCGAGTGCGACGATCGCGAGCGCGACGACGACCTCGATCAGCGTGAATCCCCGAAAGCGTTTACTGGGGTTCATGACGCTCGATCTCGATCATGCCATCGGCGCCGCCGATCAGCGTGACGCGCCGGCCGGTGTCGGGGCGTGCAAGCGTCAGGCGATAGGGAGTGACATCCCCGCTGCCATAGGCCATCAGTTGCGGGATTCTTGCATCGGCCCCGGCGGGCTTGCGCAACAGGACGAGTCTGCCCTCGATCTCGAGTGCGAATGCGAGTCCGGGCGGCAATTCGTGCGGCCGCAGCCACGGATCTTCACCGACATTCGTCCAGCGCTGCTCAAAGCCGTCAAAGCGGAGGAATTCGTAGCCGGCACCCTCGATCCGCAGGCCGTAGTCGCGTCCTTCCAGCTGTGCCTGTTCCTGCAGGAGCGCAATCGTGTCGGTCAATCGCTCGGTCTCGAGTTCCATCTCGCGATCGTCGCCGAGCACGCCGATCGACAGTGTTGCAACGGCCGCAATAATGGCGATGATGACAACGACGACCAGTATCTCGATCAGCGTGAATCCGCGCTGGTCGTGGTGAAGACGGATTGCTGCGATGGTCACGACCCGCTCAGGCCGTCAGTCGATATTCCAGTTGCCGATGTCTGCATCCGTGTCTTCGCCGCCGGGCTGCCCATCGGCGCCCAGGGTGTAGAGGTCATAGGCGCCGCCCCTGGTGCCCGGTTGCAGGTAGATGTAGTCATTGCCCCACTGGTCCTTCGGCACGTTCTTCGCGCGCAGGTAACCCTGCGGTCGCCAATTGCGAACGGAGGGGTCATCCGGCTTCCTGACCAGTGCCTCGAGGCCCTGTTCGGTCGACGGGTAACGGAAGTTGTCCATCTGGTACATGTCGAGCGCCGTGCCCAGCGAGCGGACGTCCAGCTTGGTTGCCTTTATCCGGGCGGCGTCCACCTGTCCGAGAATCTGCGGCGCGATCAGTGCACCCAGGATCGCAATGATCACGAGCACGACCATGATCTCGATCAGTGTGAATCCGGATTCGCGGTGGAAAGCCTGGCGCATCTAGTCCTCCTGCCCCGGCGCGAGGCGCGACCTGCACAGCACGCGCATGATATCAGGTCGAATCCCCCGGGCCCGGAGGCGACTCCCGCCTTGTGACCGCGCTCAACCTATAATCGGCGCGTCTTGGGGAGCCGGGGGCGCGACTCTTGAAGCTGGGGATGATGTTTCCGGGGCAGGGCTCCCAGTCGGTCGGCATGCTGGCGACACTGGCCGATGCAGAGTCGGTGATTGGCGACACCTTTGCGGAAGCATCGGAAGTCCTCGGTTATGACCTCTGGCGGCTTTGCCAGCAGGGCCCGGAGGAGCAGCTTTCCGGGACCGAACGGACGCAACCCGCGATGCTGGCGGCCGGAGTCGCAGTCTGGCGGGCCTGGCAACGGCGCGGCGGCGCGGCACCCGCGATGATGGCCGGGCACAGTCTCGGCGAATACAGTGCGCTGGTTTGTGCCGGCTCCATCGAATTCAGGGCCGCGATCGAACTCGTGCGACTGCGCGGGCAGGCGATGCAACGCGCTGTGCCGGCGGGCATCGGCGCAATGGCCGCGATCCTGGGGCTCGACGACGCCTCGATCGAGGCGGCCTGCATCGAGTCCGCGCAGGGCGAAGTCGTGCAGCCGGTTAATTACAACTCGCCAGGCCAGCTCGTCATCGCGGGCAATACAGCGGCGGTCGCACGGGCCATCGAAAACTGCAAGGCGCGTGGGGCGAAGCGGACGGCCCTGCTGCCCGTCTCGGTCCCTTCACATAGCGCACTGATGAGGCCCGCGGCGGAAGAAATGCGCGAGCGGCTGCGGTCCCTCGCAGTGCAGGCGCCCGCGATTCGCGTCTATGCGTTCGATGGCGGGCTGCACGACTCGCCGGCAGCGATTCGGGACGGCTTGTACAGGCAATTGTTCAATCCGGTCCGCTGGTCGGCTATTGTCGCGGCGATGATCGCGGCGGGCGCGCAGCAATTGATCGAATGCGGGCCCGGAAAGGTGCTTGCAGGTCTTGCGCGTCGCGCGCCTGGCGGCCGCGAACTCACGATCAACGCGATCGACGGGGCGGATACATTTCAGGCCGCGCTGGCGGCGGCAACGGGGAGCGACGACGGATGACGACCCAGACACTCGCGGGCGAGCTCGCACTCGTGACAGGCGCCTCGCGCGGCATCGGTCAGGCGATAGCGCTTGCACTCGGCGCACAAGGCGCGAAAGTCATCGGCACGGCGACCGGGGCCACGGGTGTCGCGGCGATCGATGCGATGCTTGCGGGCGCTGGCATTGCCGGCCGCGGCCTCGTGCTCGACGTTTCGGACCGCGCGGCCATCGACGTCGCGATAGCGGACATCGAGGGACGCGAGGGCGCGGTAACGATTCTCGTCAACAATGCCGGCATCACGCGCGACACGCTGCTCCTGCGCATGAAGGCGGAGGACTGGGATGCGGTGATCGATACCAATCTGGGCTCGGTGTTCCGGCTCAGCAAGGCAGTGCTGCGCGGGATGATGAAGGCGCGCAAGGGGCGCATCGTGAACATCTCCTCGGTGGTCGCGATGATCGGCAATCCGGGCCAGGCGAACTACTGCGCCGCCAAGGCCGGCATTGGCGGGTTCACGCGCTCGATGGCCCGCGAAGTCGCCTCACGCGGCATCACGGTCAATGTCGTCGCACCGGGCTTTATCGACACGGACTTGACCCGCGCCCTGAGCGAGGAGCAGCGCAGCTCGCTCGCGACCCAGATACCGCTCGGGCGCCTTGGACAGCCTGCGGACATCGCCGCGGCGGTCTGTTTTCTGGCATCGTCAGCAGCCAGCTGGATCACCGGGGAGACCCTTCATGTCAATGGTGGAACGTACATGTCCTGAACGATTTCGGGTGCTTACGATCGAAAGAAAAGGCTTTCAGAAACAGTGCACAAGAATGGTTTCTGGTAGCCAGTGGGGGGGCCGTGGCATAGAATGGCGACCCCCGGCCGGCCCGCATGCCGCCATGGGCACCAACAGGCAAGGGAAAAAAAACCGATGAGCACAGTCGAAGAACGGGTGAAGAAGATCGTCGCCGAGCAACTCGGGGTGAAGGACGAAGAGGTCACGAATGACGCGTCCTTCGTCGACGATCTGGGTGCCGATTCCCTGGACACGGTCGAGCTCGTAATGGCGCTCGAGGAAGAGTTCGAGACCGAGATACCGGACGAGGATGCCGAGAAGATCACCACGGTGCAGCAGGCGATCGATTACATCGTCCAGCACCAGTCCAAGTCTTAAGGCCATGCCTGCGCGAGCCCCGGCCTCGCGGCCGGGGCTCGTTGCTTCATGCCAGCCCCGCCAGGCAGAGGAAACCGCTTGAGCAAGCGTCGTGTGGTCGTCACCGGGCTCGGCATGGTGTCGCCGCTCGGCAATTCCGTCGCTGACAGCTGGACCGCCTGCCTCGCAGGCAAGAGCGGCATCGGCCCGATCACGCGTTTCGACACCACGGGTTTCCCCGTGACCTTCGCCGGCAGTGTGCCGGGCTTCGAGGCTTCGAAATTCATGCCCGCCAAGGAAGCGCGGCGCATGGACCTGTTCATGCAGTACGGCGTGGCGGCCGGCGTGCAGGCGATCGCCGCTTCGGGCCTCGAGGTCACGGATGCGAACCGTGCCCGGATCGGCCTTGTATTCGGGGCAGGCATCGGCGGTCTCGCGACCATTGAAGAAAACCACGCTCGCTATCTCGAGTCCCGGACGCCGAGAAAGATCTCTCCCTTCTACATTCCGGCCAGTATCGTCAACATGATCTCGGGCCACCTTTCGATCATGTACGGCGTCACCGGCCCGAATCTCGCGCTGGTCACGGCCTGCACCACCTCGACGCACAGCATCGGCATCGGCATGCGCACGATCCAGTACGGCGATGCGGACGTCATCGTCGCCGGCGGTGCCGAGATGGCGCAGACGCCGACGGCTGTCGGCGGATTCTGCCAGGCGCGGGCGGTATCGACGCGCAACGACGACCCCGAACGCGCGAGCCGACCCTGGGACCGGGATCGCGACGGATTCGTGATGGGCGACGGGGCGGGTGCCGTGGTGCTGGAGGAATACGAACACGCAAGGGCGCGCAATGCTTCGATTCACGCGGAACTTATCGGCTTCGGGATGAGCGGGGATGCCTACCACATCACCGCGCCACCGGAAAATGGAGCCGGCGCAAAGCAGTCGATGGCCAATTCCCTGCGCGACGCGCGCATCAACCCCGATGAGGTCCAGTACATCAATGCGCACGCGACCTCGACGATCCTCGGCGACATTGCCGAGACCACCGCGATCAAGGATGCATTCGGCCCCCATGCAAGGAAACTTGCAGTGAGCTCGACAAAATCCATGACCGGCCACCTGCTGGGCGCCGCGGGTGCCGTCGAGGCGATCTTCAGCATCCTTGCGATCCGCGACCAGACCGCTCCGCCGACCATCAATCTCGACAATCCTGGCGAAGGCTGCGATCTCGATTACGTGCCGAACACCGCGAGGCGCATGAAGATCGACACGATCGTGAGCAATTCCTTCGGCTTCGGCGGAACCAACGGCACGCTGGTCTTTCGCGCGCTACGCTGAAGCCGGTGGAAGGGGATCCGGTCGGTCGGATGCTGGCGCTGCACGAGCGGTATCCGGAGCGCTATCCGGTGCTGCTCGACAGTTCGGCGGCGGGCCAGCCGCTGGGCCGGTTCACGTTGCTGCTGGCTGCGCCAGAAGCGCGCCTGCTGCTGGATCGAGACCGGCGGCTGCAGGGCGAGGGCGAGGGCGATCGTTTCTGCGATCGTCTGGATGCCTGGTGGAAGCGTGAGAGGGGCCCGGCACCGCCGGCGCCCTGGCCATTTGCGGGTGGCTGGTTCCTGTTCCTGGGCTATGAGTTGGCTTCCGAAGTCGAACCCTCGCTGCGGCTGCCGCCGTCCCCCCTGCCGGTCGTGGCGCTCGCCTGGCGCATGCGAGCGGCCCTGCTTCACGATCATGAGTCGGGCGCGACCACGGTGCTGGCCGAGCCCGTAGCGGCAGGGCTGGCCGACAGGCTGCGTTCCGATTTCCAGGACATCAGGCAAGCCGCAAGCCCCGAGCCGATCGGTCCCGTGAGCGCCGTGTCCGAGGACGATCCGGAGCGGTACCTGCAGGCCTGTCGCGCAGCCCTGGCTCATATCGCGGCCGGTGACGTCTACCAGGCCAATCTGGCCCGTACCTGGCGTGCGCCCATCCCTGGCGGCATGACGCCTGCAAGACTCTATGCGCGTCTCCGCGCCGCCAATCCCGGCGCCTTTTCGGGCATCGCCCAGCTCGACGATGTCGCCATCCTGTCGAGTTCTCCGGAGCGCCTCGTGCGCGTGTCTGGCCGTCGCATCGACACGCGGCCGATCGCGGGCACGCGGCCCCGGCTCGCGTCGGGCGATGCGGCATCGATCGCCGAGCTCACCGCGAGCGCCAAGGAGCGGGCGGAACACGTGATGCTGATCGACCTCGAGCGCAATGACCTTGGCCGGCTATGCGAACCGGGCAGCGTGCAGGTGGACGAGTTCATGGCGGTCGAAAGCTATGCGCACGTCCATCACATCGTTTCGAATGTCTGCGGCCGGCTGCGCGACGATGTCACGCCCGGCGCGGTCATCCAGGCTTTGTTCCCCGGTGGCACGATCACTGGTTGTCCGAAGGTGCGCTGCATGCAGTTGATCGGTGATCTCGAGGGCAAGGGACGCGGTGCCTATACGGGCGCCATGGGGTACCTTGCGCTGGACGGCAGCCTCGATCTCAACATCCTGATCCGGACCATGACCGTGCAGGGCGGCGAGGTCGAGTTGCGTGCCGGCGCCGGCATCGTCGCCGACTCGGATCCCCTGCATGAACTCGATGAGACACGCGCCAAGGCGCGTGGCGTGCTGCGTGCGCTCGGGAGCAGCGGCTGATGCCGATCCTCGTCAACGGCCGAGCGGGACGGCTCGATCCGCTGGATCGTGGGCTGCAGTATGGTGACGGCCTGTTCGAGACGATGGCTGTGCGGGACGGCCGGGCGCGATTCGCTGAATGGCATCTTGCGCGATTGACCGAAGGTGCGCGTCGGCTGGCGTTGCCATTGCCGGATCAGGAGATGTTGCTTGGGCAGATCGCCGCTGCGTGGCCCGGCGGCCGCGGCGTCGTCAAACTGATCTGGACTCGAGGTGCCGCAGGGCGGGGCTATCGTCCGCCGGCGAATGTGGAGCCGACCTGCATCGCGGCAGGATTCGAATGGCCTGCGTGGCCGGAAAGCGCGTGGAGTGCGGGTGTCCGGCTTCGGTTTTGCCGGACACGACTGGGGCGCAATCCCGTGCTTGCCGGCATCAAGCACCTGAACCGCCTCGAACAGGTATTGGCGCGTGCCGAATGGGACGATGAACGCATTGCCGAGGGGCTCATGCTGGACGATCGGGGCCAGGTCATTTCGGGTACGCAGAGCAATCTGTTCGCCGTCTCTGCGGGGCAGATCGTGACACCGGCACTCGATCAATGCGGTGTCGCCGGCATCATGCGCCGCGCGTTTTGCGCCTGGGCCGCTCTGCACGCAACCACGGTCGTCGAACGCAGCCTGCGGCCGCGCGAGCTCGAGACGGCCACCGAGATTTTCGTGACGAACGCATTGATCGGCGCCTGGCCCGTGCGCGAACTCGCGGGCAGGGAAGTGCCTGCCGGACCGCATGCGGCGAAATTCAACTCCTGGCTGGCGACGCAGGAATGAAGCGCCTGCGGGTTCGCATTGCGCTCCTCGTGATCCTGGCAGTCGTCGCCTGGTTCGGCCTGCGTCAGTACGAGGCGGCCTGGCTCGCGACGCCACTGGCCGCATTGCAGCAGCCGGTTGTGTACCAGCTTCCGGCCGGCGCATCACTGACTGCTGTTGCGGTCACACTGGCGGAAGCGGGTTGGCTGGACCGGCCCCGGGTCTGGGTCTGGTATGCGAAGTGGACCGGTGCCGCGACCCGGATCAAAGCCGGTGAATACCTGTTGCAGCCCGGCACGACGCCTGCCGCGCTGCTGCACCAGTTCGTGACCGGCGCGGTCCTGATGCACACGCTGACCATTCCCGAGGGCTGGACCTTCAGGCAGGCGCTGGCCGCAATCCAGGTGAATCCGGCGGTCTCCGTGAAATTCCGCGGCCTGTCGCAGGACGAGGTCATGAAGCGACTGGGTCTCCCGGGTCGCCATCCAGAAGGAATGTTCTTCCCGGACACCTATCGCTTCCCGCGCGGGACAACCGATCGTGAGCTGCTTCAGCAGGCGCAAACCCGGCTGGAGGAGGAACTTGCCTCTGCCTGGAAGAAGCGCAAGCCGGCGCTTCCACTCCGCACGCCGTACGAGGCGCTGATACTGGCCTCGCTGGTCGAGAAGGAAACCGGCGAGCCCGATGAACGGCCGCTGATCGCCAGTGTTTTCGTCAAACGCCTTCGCATCGGCATGCGCCTGCAAACCGATCCGTCCGTGATTTACGGGATCGGCGAGTCTTTCGACGGCGACCTGCGCCGCCGCGATCTTCAGACCGACACGCCTTACAACAGCTACACGCGTGCCGGCCTTCCGCCGACGCCTATCGCGTTGGTCGGACGCGCGGCGCTCGAGGCCGCGGTGCGGCCGGCCGCGACCGATGCGCTCTATTTCGTCGCGACCGGCAAGGGCGATGGCCGCCATTTTTTTGCGAATTCGCTGGTCGCGCACAACTTGAATGTCGCGCGACACCTGGCCAACCTGCGCGGTGGCAGCGGCCATCAGGTACGCTGAACTCGTGCGCGGCCGGTTCATCACATTCGAGGGCATCGAGGGCGTCGGCAAGTCGACGCAGCTCGCGCAGGCCGCGCTTCATCTGCGGGGCCGCGTGAACGATCCGCTGCTGACGCGCGAGCCGGGGGGCACGCCGCTCGCCGAGGCGTTGCGCGCGCTGGTGTTGCAACGGCGTGACCGGCCGGTGGGCGTCACCGCCGAGCTCCTGATGATATTTGCTGCCCGAGCCAGTCATGTCACCGACGTGATCGCCCCGGCGCTGGCTCGCGGGCGCTGGGTGCTCTGCGACCGCTTTACCGACGCCACCGAGGCTTATCAGGGCGCCGGCCATGGCGTCGCGCAATCCACGATCCGCCAGCTCGCCGCCATCGCACACCCGGGACTGATGCCGGACCTGACCCTGTTGCTCGACGCGCCGCCGGCTGTCGCGCATGCGAGGGTTGCCTCCAGGGGCGCATCGCTTGATCGCTTCGAGGCCGAGGATCAGAAGTTCTTCGAGCGCGTGCGGCGTGGCTACCTGGACATCGCCGCACGCGAACCCGGCCGCATCCGGTTGATCGACGCGACCGGCGACGAGCGGCAAGTCGCGACGGCTATCGCGCGCGAACTCGACGCTTGGCTGGCAAAGACGGAGTGAGACAGATGGCAGGCTCGAAACGCGAAAGCGAAGAAGGTGTGGCGGCGCTGGATCCCGGCGATTCGCTCGCGCGCGCCGGCGTTGAATGGCTCGCGCCGTCGCGCGAGCGTCTCGCGACGATGCTGGCCGGGCATAGATTGCCGCATGCCATGTTGTTGCTGGGCCAGCCGGGAGCGGGGCAAACCGAGCTTGGCTTGTGGCTCGCCGCACTGCTGCTCTGTGACAGGAAGGGCGAAACGTCCTGCGCTGAATGTGCGGGCTGTCGTCTATTTCTGGCAGGCACACATCCGGATTTCTACCGCGTGGGCCTGGAGGAAGACGCGGCCGTTATTCGCGTCGAACAGATCCGCAGCTTGTCCGAGAGTTTTTCGCTCAAGAGCTACAGGGGCCGGAACAAGGTGGCGCTCCTCGATCCGGCGGATGCCATGAATATCAACTCATTCAATGCCTTGTTGAAGACACTTGAAGAGCCTTCTGACAATACTTACCTGATCCTGACCGCAAGCCGCAGCGACCGCCTGCCGCGCACGATCGTGAGCCGCAGCGCGCGCCTGCGCTTGCCATTGCCGGACGCCGGCGACGCGCTTGCCTGGTTGAATGGGCGCAGGAAATTCGCGGGCTGGGAGCGCCTGCTCGCGCTCGCCAATGGCGCTCCATTCCGTGCGCTGCAATACGCGGATGCTGGCCTCGAGGAAATCGACGCCAAGATGCAGGAGACGCTGGATTCGGCCGAAAAGGGCCAGCTCGACATCATCGCGACCGCCGCGGCATGGAGCCGCGATCAACCCGAGGCGCGCCTGTTCTGGCTCGAATCCTGGCTCACGGGCCGGTTGCGCGATGCAGCCCTGTCTAGTGATCTGGTTAACGATAATCGTTTACCATGGTTGCGGGTTCCGGCACGCGAACCGATGATACGGGCGGGCTATCGCCTGCTGGACGCGCTGCGCGAAGCAAGGTTGCTCGTGAGCGGTGCGCTCAACACGCAGCTCCTGTTCGAGGGGCTGTTGATTTCGCTCATGGCGCTCGTGGGTGAAGGCACCGGCAAGTTGAGGGAGTCAGTGGATTGAAGATGCGGGCACCATCGACCAAGCCTGGGCTGCTGACGCTCACTATCAAGGACAAGAGCGCGCTGTACCTTGCCTATATGCCATTCGTGAAGAATGGCGGGCTGTTCATCCCGACCAACAGCAACTACCGGATCGGCGACGAGGTTTTCATGCTCCTCAACCTGATGGGTGAGGAGGAAAAGCTGCCGGTCGCGGGCCGGGTGATCTGGCTGACGCCGAAAGGCGCACAGGGCAAACGCACGGCCGGCATCGGCGTGCAGTTCAGCGAACAGGATCGCGGCACGACGCAGAAGAAGATCGAGTCCTACCTGGCCGGCGCGCTCGGCGGGGACAAGCAGACGCACACGATGTAAGCGACGCAGCTTACTGCGGTGTTGCGTCCAATTCAGGACCAAGTTTGTTTCCCACCAGGCCATTCTGCAGGCAGTAGGCCTCAAATCCACGTTCGCTCAGCAGGAACGCGGCGGCGGAGCTGCGCCGCCCGGTGTCGCAGACGACCACGTAGGGCGTCTTGGTATCGAGCGTGCGCACCTTCAGGCGGATGAAGTACAGGGGCACATTCAGCGCACCGTCCAGGTGAAAACTCTCGTACTCGCTTGGCAGGCGCACATCCAGCCAGCGCGCACCGCGCGCGACCAGCTCGCGCGCATGCTCAAGGTCCACCGCATGCAGCAGCGGCTCATTCAGGAGTTCACGGAAGTCATCCTTGCCCAGGCGCACCAGGGCGCCATCGGTCTGCATTGTGATCGTGGCATTGCGCTTGCCGTCGGAGATCAGCGCTTCCTCGCCGAAGGACTCGCCGATTCCGACATCGGCAAGCTTGATGCCGGCGCGGTTCATCGGCGTCTCGCGCGTGACGACTGCGCTGCCCTTCGTGATCACGTAGAAATAGTCGCCTTCGTCGCCCTGCTTGATGATGACCTCGCCGGCTTTGCAGGCCACGTGCTGCATACGCATGAAGAGCGCCTGCAGATTGGCGGGGGGGATGCGGTGGAAGGACTTGGTCTGCAGCAGCACCGTCATCCAGTCGTCGGCATTCCCGACGCCGCCATCCGAGATTTCGCCGACTTCATAACTGCCGGTTTGGTCCCAGGTGATCAATACGTCGAGCAGGTCGCTGTCCACTGCGATAAAGGTCACGTCGGAGAGAGCCCGCGCCGTGAAGCGCCGCGGCTGCCCGGGCGTGATTGCAATGCGCGCCTCGGGCGTGCCGGCGCGCAATGTCGAGACCGTACGGTCACCGCTGCGCAACTCGATCTCGCCGCTGACGAGATAGACCGTGCGCTTGTCGGATTCGCCTTCCTTGAACAGCACGCGGCCGGAGTCGAGCTCCTGGAGCCGGGTTTTTCGCGAGAGCGCGTGCAGATTCTCCCGCTTCAGGCCGTCGAGCGGGCTGAATCCACGCAATACGTCGAGTTCTACCGGCTTATCTTCCATGCGCGAAATCTTTCATGCGGCCGCAATCTATCACAGGCTTCAGCGCGGCGCGGCCAGGGACGCCCAACCCGAATCGGGGCGAAAGCGCGGGCCGTATCGCGTGGCCAGCTGCTCGAGCCGGGCGACGATGGCGGCGGCGCCGCGTGCGCGCGCATAGTGCAGTGGCCCTCCGCGGAATGGCGCAAAGCCGGTGCCAAATATCATCCCCGCATCGAGCAGGTCCGCATCGTCGATGACCTGCTCGCGCAGGCAGGCCACGGCTTCATTCAGATACTGAAGGATCAGCCGGTCCTCGAGATCCGCAGGCAGCTCGCCGGCCGCCGCCGGCTTGACCGGCTTGCCGTCCCGCCATTCGTAGAAGCCCTGACCGCTCTTGCGGCCGAGCCTGCCGGCCGCAACGAGCGCTGCCGTGCTCTTCGGGGTCGGCCGGGCATAAGCCTCGGCAAGTATCTTCCCGACATGCGCCGCGACATCGAGACCTACCGTGTCCGCGAGCTCGATGGGGCCCATCGGCATCCCGAACTGCGTCGCGATACGGTCGATCAGCGCGAGTGGCACTCCCTCATCCGCGGCCAGCATCGCCTCGGTCATGTAAGGCATCAGTATGCGGTTGACGACGAAGCCGGGCGCGCTGCGGCAGGGCAGGGGCAGCTTGTCGAGCTTGCGCGTGAACGCCAGCATGTCCTCGACGACATCATCGCGCGTCTGCCGCGAGCGGATGATCTCGACCAGCATCATCTTCGCGACCGGATTGAAGAAGTGCAGCCCGACCAGGCGCCCGGGATCGGCGAGCTCGCGCGACAGTTCCTCCAGCATGATGCTTGATGTGTTTGTGGCGAGCAGCGCGCCGGGCTTCATCGCCGGCTCGAGCTTCGCGTACAACGCGCGCTTGGCGTCCGCGTTCTCGAATATCGCTTCGATCACGATATCGGCGCGGGCGGCGCCTGCGCCCTCGACGTCGGCCGTCAGCCTCGCGGCCATCTCCGCGGATTTCTTCGGATCCTGCGCGCGCTTGCCGAAGAATTCACGGGCGCGCGCGAGCGCCGGCTCGACGTACTTCATCTCGCGGTCCTGCAATGTCACGGTCAGGCCGCGCGAAGCGCACCAGGCCGCGATGTCCCCGCCCATCACGCCCGCACCGACGACGTGCACGTGGTTGAACTTGCGCGCGCCTTTTCCGCCGAGTGCCTTGAGGCGGTTCTGCAGAAAGAACACCCGGACGAGGTTGCGCGAGGATTCGCTCGAGAACAGCGCGGCGATCGAGCGCGCCTCCGCTTCATAAGCTGCCGCGCCGAGTGCGCCATGCCGCGCGAACAGGTTGATGATTGCGTAGGGCGCGGGGTAGTGCGCCGGATTTGCGCGGCGCGCCACCTGCTTGCGGGTCTGTGCAGCGACGAAGCTGCGCAGCAGCGGGAGTCCGAGCAGGCGCAGCATCAGGGGCGCACGCTTTGGTGGGGGCGCCGCAAGCACGATCTCGCGTGCCGCAGTGTCAAGCGCTTCGCGCGGCACGAGCCGGTCGATCAATCCAAGCTTGAGCGCTGCATCGCCACGCAGCGAGCGGCCGGTCAACATCAGGTCGAGCGCGGCGGGCGCACCGATCAGCCGGGGAGTACGGACCGTTCCGCCAAAGCCCGGGTGAATCCCGAGCAGCACTTCCGGCAATCCGAGATTCAGCCGGCCATCGTCCGCACCGACGCGGTAGTCGCAGGCGAGCGCGAGTTCGAGGCCGCCGCCCAGTGCGAATCCCTGGATCGCGGCCGCAGTCGGCATCGACAGCGCCTCGATGCGATCGAATACCTGCTGGCCGGTGCGCACCAGGCGATAGGCCTGTTCGGCGTCGGCGAAGCCGGTGAACTCCGAGATATCGGCGCCGGCAATGAAACCGCTGTCCTTTGCGGAACGGATCACGAGCGCCTTTGGCCGCGCGCGCTCGATCTCCGCGAGGCGTGCGTCGAGCTGTCCCATGACCTCGGTACCGAGCGTGTTGGTGCCGCTGCCCTGCTGGTCGAGGGTCAGCCAGGTGACCTGGTTTTTATCCGTCTCTAAGCGCCAATGGGCACGCTGTTCAGTCATGGCCGCATCCCAGGATGACAATTCAATTATGCACGCTCACGCTTGTTCAGGCTTCGGCCGCGGCGGCTGGATCTGTGAGCTTCGCTTTCTGCGGCTCCACCTCGAAGTCGAATACCAGTGGCAGGTGGTCGGACAGCGGCACGGTCGGGATGTCGAATCCCTTCGGCACGATGCCCTCTCCGTACAGGATGAAATCGAGTTCCTTTCTTGGCCAGCGGCTCGGATAGGAGGGCAGCCCGGCAACATTGGCGCTGCGCAGCCCGGCTGCCTGCATGAAAAGGTAGATCTCATGCTCGCCCCAGAACGTATTGAAATCGCCTGCCACGATCACCGGCTTCGACTGGCGGCGCACCAGCTGGTGCAGGTGCCGAAGCTGGGAGTGGCGGTGCCGGAACTTGAGCGACAGGTGCACCAGGAAAATGGCGACTTCATCGAGCTCGAGCTCGATGATCAGTTTCTTGATCCCGGTGTCGAAGTAATGGAAGCGCTCACCGTGGACCCGCGGCGCGGCAAGGAAAGCATTTGCCTGCTTGCGCACGATCGGCATGAACTGATTCAGTGAATCCTCGCCATACTTGCACTGGTAAGTCGAGTAGTGCGCCAGGTGGCTCGCGATGAACTCGGCCTGATTGACCATGCCGCTCCGGATCGAACCAGTATCCACTTCGACGAGACCGACGACATCCGGATCGCACTCGCGGATGAAGTCCGTGATGCGCTCGAGTACCTGGCGGCTGCTTCGCAGATAACCGGCACCGGGCACCGGCAGGTGAAATGCGGCGCCGGTGCCGGTCGCGTATCGGATGTTGTAAATGAGCAGTCGCACGTGGCGTTGATACCCGCTGGGCGGCAAAAGACGTATTCTAGGCGCAGGATCCTGGCCAGGGGCGCGATCCGTGTCTGAAAGCAATCCAATCCGGCTGTTCGTGAGCCATCTTTATGCGCCCGACGAGGCGTACTTTCGCATGTTCGAATACCTCGAAAGCGCGATCAACTTCTACTACAAGAATTGTGCGACGCCTGACAAGCCGCCCCGCAGCATGGAACGGGAGGCACTCAAGGAGCACCTGCGCAAGCAGATCAACGAGGCCGAGCTTGTGATCATCCTGAGCGACCTGCATGCGCGCGACCCGGTCTTGATCGAGTTCCAGGCCCTGTACTCGAAGGCCAATGACAAGCCGGTGATCGTCATGGAGCCATTCGGGACCGGCGAGCCGGTGGCGAAGGAGTTGCGCGAGCTGGCGGACGAGGTTATCGGCTGGAACGGGCGCGAGATCGCGGACAAGATCCGCCAGCAGGCGCGTCACGAGGACACGACCCGCTGGGACGTCATCGAGTTCAAGCTCGATTGATGCTGATCAGGGTCGGAATGCGGGCGGAAGCATCCGCGGGCGTCTTGGGCCTGCGATTGCCGTGATCGTTTCCCAGATCGCCAGTCAGGCGATTTCCCGTGGCCCCGGCGTCGCTGGCCTTTACCCGATGCAGGGCGTCCAGAAGCGCCACGATGCGCGCAGCGCAGGCATCCGCTTCATGGGATGACATCTTGCGCACGGTTGCTGCAACCGCCGTTTCACCGCGCAAGGGTTTCACCTGAGTCATCTGTTTGCGCAGCGACTCGAAGTCGCCGCGCAATTCACCAGGCATTTCGGACGCCGGCATGTCCTGTAAGTGACGTGAGAAGGCGTCCGTAAGTCTTTGTTTTAATGCAGCGGACTTGGCCAGCTCAAGCGTGGCCTTGTGAAAGCTCTCCCAGGCGGCGGCACTCATACGGTGTCCGTAACTCCCTGATTCACTGACTAGTTCGAGTGCGGTGGAAAAATCCGAAGCCTCAAGCCTGAACACCGTGTACCGACCCGGAATCCCCGTTCCGTCAAGACGATACAAGCCGAATATAGCGCGATTTCTGGAAATGTGAAGTGACGGCTGGCGCATTTCTTGCCCCGGCGCAAGAAATAAGGTTCTATACTTCTAGGACTATTGTTAAAGCGACCCGCGATGAATCAAGCCGCCAATCGACAAGTGTTGATCCTTGCTGCCCTGGCACAGCCGACCCGTCTGCGCATCGTCGCAATTGCCGCGGAGGCGGGAACGAAGGGCATTGCCGCCGGTGAAATTGCACGCGTCCTCCAGTGCCCCGCGTCCACCCTGTCATTCCACCTGAAGGAATTGAACCGCGCCGGCGTGCTCGAGGCGCGTCCGCGGGGTCGGTTCGTGATCTACGCCATGGAGGCGGGTGTCCTCGAGGAGCTTGCGCAATTCGTGGCCGGGCTCGGCGGCGCGGAGGTGGCTGCTGCGGCCAAGGCGCGACCGGTGCGCGGCAGGCGAAGCGTCCGAAAAGCGCGCGCAACCGATCGCGGCCAGCTATCGATGTTCGGCGACTGAGGAAGCCGCGCCGGCCTAATTGCGTACCAGGTGCGCGACGAAATCATCCACTGCCGTGGCATCGAGTTTCGCGGCATCCGCGAAGAGCGCCTGGATGCGCCGGCACTGCCTTTCCGGGAACAGGGCCGAAACCGATGATTGGAATTTCCGCAGCAGCAGGGGATAGCCCTC